>NZ_JBVIHM010000010.1:0-244464 GCF_055570295.1 Streptomyces sp. NPDC031265 | reverse complement strand
AACAAAGAACCAAGAAAGCTCACTGGGGCGGGGGGGGGGGGGCCCCCCCCCCCCCCCCCCCCCCCCCCCCACCGCCGAAGCGAAGACCGTGAAGGTCAGGCCTGCTCGGCGTCCGCGGCCGGAGCCTCGTCGGCCGGAGCCTCAGCAGCGGCCTCGGCCGGCTTCTCGGCGTCGGCGGCCGGAGCCTCGACAGCGGCCTCGGCCGCGGGGGCCTCAGCGGCGGGGGCCTCAGCCGCGGGGGCCTCGGCGTCGTCGGCCTTCTTGTCGCCCTCGAGCAGGTCGCGCTCCCACTCGGCGAGCGGCTCGCCGGCGGCCTTCTCGCCCGGCTTCGAGTCACCGGTGGCCGCGCCGGAACGGGCGATGAGGCCCTCGGCGACGGCGTCGGCGATCACGCGGGTGAGCAGGGTGACGGAGCGGATCGCGTCGTCGTTGCCCGGGATCTTGTAGTCGACCTCGTCGGGGTCGCAGTTCGTGTCGAGGATCGCGACGACCGGGATGTGGAGCTTGCGCGCCTCACCGACGGCGATGTGCTCCTTCTTGGTGTCGACGATCCAGACGGCGCTGGGAACCTTCGACATCTCGCGGATACCACCGAGGGTCTTCTCCAGCTTGGCCTTCTCGCGCGAGAGGACCAGGAGCTCCTTCTTGGTGAGACCCGAGGCCGCGACGTCCTCGAAGTCGATCTGCTCGAGCTCCTTGAGGCGCTGCAGACGCTTGTAGACGGTGGAGAAGTTGGTCAGCATGCCGCCGAGCCAGCGCTGGTTCACGTAGGGCATGCCCACGCGAGTCGCCTGCTCCGCGATGGCTTCCTGAGCCTGCTTCTTCGTACCGACGAACATGATGGAGCCGCCGTGCGCGACGGTCTCCTTGACGAACTCGTAGGCGCGGTCGATGTACGACAGCGACTGGAGCAGGTCGATGATGTAGATGCCGTTGCGCTCGGTGAAGATGAAGCGCTTCATCTTCGGGTTCCAGCGACGGGTCTGGTGACCGAAGTGGACGCCGCTTTCCAGCAGCTCCCGCATCGTGACGACGGCCATGGCCGTACTCCTTGAGGTACTCGGTTATCGCGGCTGCCGGGCGGCTGCCGCGCCTGACGCCCCGATGCGCCGTGCCCCGCACCGTGTGACAGGTGAAGGACCGAGAGGCGCGGCCAGTGGTCTGGACCACCAGCGGGGCGTGCGAAGTCGACCCGGTGACCCGGATCGCCACAAGAAGTGTACGGGACCCTCACCGTGCCGGGTGACGCCACTGTCCACAACCGGCTGGTTGTCCACAGCCCCGGCCCATGATCACCGCGAAACGCCGTACTTCGCGATGCTTCCTTCATGAACCGCACGGACCGCACGCACCGCACACCAGGCCGCCGCTGCTTACGCCGCGCCCTGCTCGCCCTGGGGGCGACGGGGCTGGCGGGGGCATCCCTGACGGCGGGCGGGCCGGTGGGGGCGCGGGGAGGAGTCGCGCCTGCGCCGGTGGCCTTGGCCAGGACCGTGGGGGCCCGGGGCTTGGCCGTCGGCAGGGCATGGCCCGTCCCCGGTCCACCGGTGGTCGTACGGGGCTGGGACCCCCCGGCCACGCCGTACGGCCCCGGCCACCGAGGCGTCGACCTGGCGGCGCCACCGGGAGGGGAGATCCGTGCGGTCGCGGCGGGCCGGGTGACCTTCGCCGGCCCCGTCGCGGGCCAGGGCGTCCTGACGATCACCCTGGACGGCTCCGGAAGTCCACCACTCCGGACGACGTACGAGCCGGTCCACACCCTCGTCCGCCCGGGCGAGCGCGTGTCGGCGGGTCAGCGGGTGGCGGTTCTGGACGCGGAACCGCCGCATTGCGGGGAGGAGGGGTGCCTGCACTGGGGGCTGAAACGGGGGGATGCCTATGTGAACCCGCTGGCTCTGGTACGTGGGGGGCATTCGCGGCTGCTGCCGGTGGTGGGGGGTTAGGGCCGGGGGGGGGGAGGGAGGGGGCGGGGGGGAGGGGGAGGCCCCCCGGGGGTCAGCCGACCACGCCTCGCAAGGCCATTCCTACCGCCGCGTCCGTGATCGCCGCCGGGTCTTCCGCCGCGCCGAGTTCGATGCGGCGGACTGCGGCGTCGACCACGCCCTGGAGGAGCATCGCGGCGAGGCGTGGCTGGGTGTGGCCCAGGTCGCCGAGGGCTTCCACGATCATGGCGATGAGGCCGCCGTGGGCGGCGCGGATCTTCTCGCGGGCGCCGGCGTCGAGCTCGCTGGCGGAGATGGCGACGACGGCGCGGTGGCGCTGGTCGCCGACGAGCTCCAGCTGGCGGCGTACGTACGCCTCGACCTTCTCCTCCGGCCCGGCGGCCTGCTGCATGGCGGCTTCGATGTCGGCCGCCCACTGCGGGAAGTCGACGGAGCAGAGCTCTTCGACGACGGCGGCCCTGGAGCGGAAGTACTCGTACACGGAGGACCGGGCGAGCCCGGTGCGCTCGGCCAGGGCGGGGAAGGTCAGGGCGTCGGTGCCGCCCTGGGACAGCAGGGAGCGTGCGGCGTCCAGCAGGGCGGCGCGCTGCATGGCGCGGTGCTCGGCCACTGAGGCCGCTCGAATCCTTGGCACCGCTCCACTGTAAGGCTGGGGCGGGATCCGCGGAGGGGCGATTTTCCGGGGTGGTGCTCAGCGGCCCACGTCGGCCAGTTTGGCCCGCAGCTGGAGGACGGACTTCGTGTGGATCTGGCTGACGCGGCTCTCGGTGACGCCGAGGACGTTGCCGATCTCGGCGAGGGTGAGGCCTTCGTAGTAGTAGAGGGTGACGACCGTCTTCTCGCGCTCGGGCAGCGTGTTGATGGCGCGGGCGAGCAGTCTGCGCAGCTCGCGGCCCTCGGCGACCTCGACCGGGTCGTCGGCGGCGGTGTCCTCCAGGGTGTCCATGAGGCTGAGCCGGTCGCCGCCCTCGCCGCCGCCGTGCAGCAGCTCTTCGAGCGCGACCACATTGGCGAGCGACAACTGGCTGAATACGGCGTGCAGTTCCTCGACCGCGATGCCCATCTCGGTCGCGACTTCGTTCTCCGAGGGCGTACGGCGCAACTGTGCTTCGAGGGTCGCGTAGGCGCGCTCGACGGCGCGGGCCTTCTGCCGTACGGAGCGCGGGATCCAGTCGAGGGCGCGGAGTTCGTCGATCATCGCGCCCCGGATGCGCGTGATGGCGTACGTCTCGAACTTGATGGCCCGCTCGATGTCGAACTTCTCGATGGCGTCGATGAGTCCGAAGACTCCGGAGGAGACGAAGTCGGCCTGTTCGACGTTGGGCGGCAGCCCGACACTGACCCGGCCCGCGACGTATTTGACCAGCGGCGAGTAGTGCAGGATCAGCTGTTCGCGCAGGCGCTCGTCGCCGCTGTTCTTGTACGAGCGCCACAGTTCGTCGACGGACGAGGGCGCCGGTGGTCGCACGGTGCCGCCGGCGCGGGCAGCGGGGGGAGCTGCCGTGCGATCAGACCCGGAGGTGTGCTGGGGCATTCGTTGCCTTGAGCCGTTCTGCTGTGACGTGAGCGGGGAGCTGTCTCTGCTGCGGGGTTCTCGTGAGCGTAGCGTGACCGGGCTGTTGCGGTGCGCAAACGTCGGGGGATCGGGCTTGCCCGGTGCGGGCGGCCGGTCGCGCGCGGGGGCGGGGGCCGTCGCGGGGTGCGTCGGCCCCGAAAGCGCTGGCGTGCGGCCCTCGGTGGTCATCGGCCTTACCTTTTCACCCGAATGCTCCAGGTCAAGCACCGCCTCGCCGCGTGCCGGGCGTACGGAGCGGACCAGACGTCAACCGCCAGCCGTCCTCTTCGCGTTCGACGAACCCCAGCGAGTGCAGTTCGTACAGCCTGCCGAGGGCTTCCTCGGGCGTGGTCGCCGCCTCACGGGCGATGTCCCGTACGCGGGATTCGCCATGGCCGGGCAGAGCGTCGAGTACGCGCGCGGTGGCGGGGGCGAGGAGGTCCCTGGGCAGGACGGGGCCCCGGCGTGCCGGGGCCAGTTCGCCCATCTCCCCCACAAGTTCGACGATTTCGGCGGCATCGGTGACCAGGGCGGCATCGCCGCGCAGCAGTTCGTGGACTCCGGCGGAGAGTCCGCTGGTGGCGGGTCCTGGTACGCCCATGGTGTGGCGGCCGAGCCGTTGGGCGTTGCGCGCGGTGACGAGGGAGCCACTGCGGTACTCGGCTTCGACCACGACGGTGCCCCGGGTGAGGGCCGCGATCAAGCGGTTGCGCTGGACGAACCGGCTGGGGGTTGGGTGGTCGCCCGGCGGCAACTCCGCTACGAGTACGCCCTGTTCGGCGATGCGGCGGATCAACCCGGCGTGGGCGCGCGGGTAGACGACGTCGACCCCACTGGCGAGGACGGCGATGGTGGCGCCTCCTGCCGCGAGGGCGCCGCGATGGGTGGCGCCGTCCACGCCCGCGGCGGCGCCGGAGACGACCACCCAGCCTTTTTCGGCGAGCCCGGCGCCGAGGGTGGCGCCCATGTGGGCGCCGTAGGGCGTACAGGCTCGGGCGCCGACCACGGCGACGGACCTCAGTGCCCATAACCGCAGGTCGGCCGGGCCTCGCAGCCAGAGCCCGACCGGGCGGGTGTCGCCCAGGTCGTCGAGCTGTCCTGGCCATTCGTGGTCTCCGGGGCAGACGAACCGCCCACCGAGCGCGGCCAGCGTGTCCAGGTCCCGCTCGGGCTCGGCGCCCGCCGCGCGTCTGCGGTACCCGGCGAGCCGCGCGGCGCTCACTCCGGTGAGCGGGCCGTCGGCATCCTCGGGCGAGGTGAGGCGCCGCATCAGCTCCACCGCCCCGTACGTGCGCAGCCATCGGCCGCCCCGCTCGTCCCCCGGCTCGATGACCCTGGTCAGCGCGGCCCGCGCCAGCCGCTCACGGTCGTCGCCGCCGGGGCAGCCCCGGGCCTGGCCGCCCTCGCCCGCGCCGACACTGCCGCCATCGCCGCCGACGCCACCGGCCAGTCCCTCCCCGACCAGACGCTCCTCGCCGACCGGCCCATCAGCCGCCCCGGTGGGCAGTCCCCCTGCTCGGCCGGGAAGAGGGTCGGGGACGAGCCCGGAGCCGGACAGGGCCCCAACGCCATGAGCAGGTCCGGAACCGAGGCCAGGCCCGGGGCCGGCAACAGCCCCGGAACCGGAACCCTCCCCAGCCCCGGGGCCACGGCCAAGCCCATCCCCAACTCCAGCCCCAGCCCCAGGCGCAGCCCTCCTCACCCCGCACCCCCCACCGGCAGCGGCGCACCCCTGGAGATGCCCGTTCTGAGCTCCAGGGCGAGCCCGATGTGGGTCTCGTCCGGGCGGTCGTCGCCGCAGAGGTCGGCGAGGGTCCAGGCGACGCGTAGGACGCGGTCGAGGCCTCTGGCGGTCAGCAGGCCGCGTTCCATGTCCCGTTCGGCCGCGGCGAGGGCTCCGGGGGCCGTGACCCAGCGGGTGCGCAGCTCGTGTCCGGGGACTTCACTGTTGGTGGTCCAAGGCGTGCCCTGGAGGCGGGCGACGGCCCGTTCCCTGGCAGCCAGGACGCGTTCGGCGACCAGCGCCGTGGTTTCGCCGCGTCCGCCTTGGGCGAGCAGGTCCTCGCGCCGGACCGGCTCGGCCTCCACGCGCAGGTCGACGCGGTCGAGGAGCGGTCCGGAGAGCCGGGCCTGGTAGCGGCGGATGACGGACGGGGGGCATTCGCAGCCCGCGCCGTGCAGCGTGTGGCGGCCGCAGGGGCAGGGGTTGGCGGCGAGGACCATGAGGAAGCGGGCGGGGAGGCGGACGACGCCCGCGCTGCGGGCGACGATGACGTGTCCGGCTTCCAGGGGCTGGCGCAGCGAGTCGAGGGCCTTGCCGCTGAACTCGGGGGCCTCGTCGAGGAACAGGACGCCCCGGTGGGCGAGGGAGACGGCTCCGGGCCGTGGCAGGCCGTTGCCTCCGCCGACGAGGGACTGCATGGTCGCCGAGTGGTGGGGTGCGCAGTAGGGGGCTTTGTGGACGAGGGGTTTGCCCGGGGGCAGGATTCCGGCGACCGAGTGGATCGCGGTGACTTCGAGGGATTCCTGGCGGGTGAGTGGCGGCAGGATGCCGGGGAGCCGTTCGGCCAGCATGGTTTTGCCGGCGCCGGGCGGTCCGTACAGCATCAGGTGGTGGCCGCCGGCCGCGGCGACTTCCAGGGCAATGCGGGCGGTGCGCTGACCGGCGACGTCGGCGAGGTCGGGCTGGCTGCCGGCGGCGTCGATGGAGAGGCCGGTGCCTACTCCGGCGCCGGGGACGACGAGTCCGGCGAGCATGGCGTCCGGTCTGCCCTGCTGGTCGGGTTCCTCCTCGGGCACGGGTTCGTCGGTGAGGACGGCGATGAGCTGGCGCAGGCTCCGTACGCCGAGGACGGAGATGCCGGGGACCAGGGACGCTTCGGCTGCGGTCTGTTCGGGGACGACGACCTGTTCGTATCCGGCCTCTGCGGCGGCGAGGACGGCGGGCAGGATGCCGCGCACGGGGCGCACCCGGCCGTCGAGGCCGAGTTCGCCGATCATCACCAGGTCGGCGAGCTCTCTTGGGTCGATGCGCTCGGCGGCGCCGAGGACCGCGCAGGCCACGGCAAGGTCGAAGCCGCTGCCGCCCTTGGGGACGGAGGCGGGGCTGAGGCCGACGGTGAGTTTCTTCTGGGGCCAGTCGCCACCGGAGTTGACGACGGCGGCTCTGACGCGGTCGCGGCTTTCGCTGAGGCTCTTGTCGGGCAGGCCGACGAGGGTGAAGGCGGCGACGCCTGGTTCCAGGTCGGCCTGGACTTCCACGACGACGCCCTCGACGCCGACGAGCGCCACGGAGCAGGTGCGGGCGAATCCCATCTACGCCACCCCCCGCACGTGTTCGGCGCGGGGGGCGCCGCGCTGGGGCAGGACGACGCCGACGAGGTCGATGCGGACGCCGCCGAGTGGCGGTCCTCCGTGGTCGGCCAGCCATCGCTCGGCGAGGTGTCTGAGCCGCTCGGCCTTGGCGGGGGTGACGGCCGCCATGGGGTGTTCGAACGGGCCCGCTCTGCGTGTCTTGACCTCGCAGACCACCAGCACGTCGCCGTCACGGGCGACGATGTCGATCTCTCCGGTCCTGCCGCTCCGCCAGTTGCGGGCGACCACTGTCATTCCGGCGTCGGCCAGCAGTCTGGCCGCCACGTCTTCGCCGTACTGCCCGAGTGCTCCTCGTGCGTTCATTTCGGCACCACCTCCGGCACCGACTGTCACGCACCCGCCGCCATCGAGTGGATCTTGGTGGACAGCCGGGCCATTGTGGATAACCCGGTCACCCGCACGGTGGACGCGGCGAAATCGGTGGACGCCCCGAACGCCGCAGAGGCCGTGAACACCGCGAGTGCCTTGGACGCGGAGGATCAGCCCCCCGGAAGCTCCAAGTCGCTCTTGTTGAGCTCCTCGATGTTCACGTCCTTGAATGTCAGGACGCGGACCTGCTTGACGAACCGGGCCGGCCTATACATGTCCCAGACCCAGGCATCCGCCATCGACACCTCGAAGAACACCTCACCCTGGACCGAGTGCACCTGCATCTCGTAGTCGTTGGTGAGGTAGAAACGCCGCTCGGTCTCGATCACGTATTTGAACAGACCGACGACGTCGCGGTACTCCCGGTAGAGCTTCAGCTCCATCTCGGTCTCGTACTTTTCGAGGTCCTCGGCGCTCATGGCATGTTCCCCTTCAGCCGTGCGTCCCCCTATTGTGCGTCAGCCCCCCGGACCCCTGGACGATTTCCGGAGCCAGGACCACCGGCGCACCCGGAGGACCTTCGTCGAGCAGCGTGCGCAGCAGCTCGGCGAGTCTGGTCGGGTACACCGTCTCACGGGCCGCCGACAGTTCGGCGGAGGTCCACCACCTCAGCCCCGTGGTACTGCGTTGTTCCAGCTCGGTGAGGGCGGTCGGCGCGGCCTCGGTCTGGGCGGTACGGGCCAGGAAGTACCACTCGTCCTGGTCCCAGCGGCGGCCGTCGAAGGGGAACGAGCACCTCCGGCGCCACAGCACCGGCCCCAGCTGCACGTCCGTGATTCCCGTCTCCTCGGCCAGCTCGCGCAGCGCCGCCTCGGCCCGGGTCTCGTCACCCTCCAGGCCGCCGCCGGGGGTGAACCACCAGGTGTCGTCGGGATTGTCCGGTTCGTATCCGTGCATCAGCAGAATGCGGTCCTGCGGATCGAGCAGCACGACCCGGGCCACCTTGCGAAACCCCGCCGCCTCGTTGCCGGGCTGCCCACCGGCCCCACCCGCCTCACTGCCCCCCAACCGGCACCTCCCGCCCCGCCGTCCCGCGCCGGCCAAGGCGTCGCGCCAGCGGTCCGTAGGCCGCGCCGACCACGATCAGGGCGGCTCCGGCGACCACCGCGCCCACGACCAGCGTGAGCGGGCCGGGCTGGGAGATGCCGCCCGGGAGCGCCTTGAAGCCCGTCGGACGCTTCAGCATGCCGTCCAGCGGCCACGCCACGGCGTCCACGCGCGCGCTGACGGCCGAGCGCGGCACCGAGCCGTTCGCCGCATCCTCCAAGTGCACCCGGGAGTCCAGCGAGACGTCGCGCTCGTCGCCGAGGAGGAAGAGCTGGTCCTTGGGGACGGTGGCGCTGAACTTGGTCGTGGAGGGGGCCGTGCCGTGCAGATACGGTTCGTCGACCGCCTGGCCGTTGACGGTCAGCTTGCCGCCCTGGTCGCAGCACTTGACGGTGTCGCCGCCGATGCCGACGACGCGCTTGACCATGGGGACGTCGCCCCAGACCTTGTCCTTGAAGATCACCACGTCGCCGCGCTTGACGTCAGCGCCGTCGATGCGCTGGGCGAGGACCCGGTCGCCCGCCTTGACCGTCGGGTTCATGGACTGGGTCGGCACCGTGTACGGCTTGTACTCGACGGCGCCCCAGGCGAACCCGCCGAGGAAGAGCACACAGCCGACGGCCACGGCCAGTCCCGACAGCAGATGGCCGAGACCTCGGCCGCGGCCGTCGTCCGTACGTCCTGTTCCGCTCATCCCAGTGCTCCTCCCCCGGTCGCCCGCGTCCTGCGCGGGCCCCGGAGATCGACGATCTGGGACGGCACCCTACCCGGCGGTATCCCGCGCGGTCAGCCCTTCCAGGTGAGGTCGGTGCCCTCGATCGCGTCACTCGGCCGGGTGAGCCGGCGGCGGCGCCACAGCACGAGCGGCACCGCGCCCGCGAGCCCCGCGGCCACCGGGGCCGCCGAGCCCATGCCGTTGAGGCCCTTCTGGTCGAAGGTGCCCGGGATGCCGAGCCAGTCGAGGCGGTTGAGCGGCCACGCGATGGTGAAGGCGCGGCCCACGACCTTGTCGTCGGAGACGGTGCCGCCGCCCGGCAGCTCCTGGTGGTAGCGGGAGTCCAGCGAGTTCTGGCGGTGGTCGCCCATCACCCAGATCCGGCCCTTGGGGACCTTGATCGGGCCGAACGGCATATCGTCGCAGGCGCTGTCGCCGGGGAAGATGTACGGCTCGTTCAGGGCGTGGCCGTTGACCTTGACCGGGCCGCCCTTCTTGCACTCCACGGTGTCGCCGCCGGTCGCGATGACCCGCTTGATCAGGTCCTTCTCCTCGGCGGACGGCATCAGGCCGATGAAGCTGAGGAACTTCTGCGCCACGTTGGGCTCGGCCGGCTTCTGGTCCTCCAGCCAGCCGCCCGGGTCGTGGAAGACGACGACCTCGCCGCGCTCGGGCGTGGAGCCGAACCACGGCGTCAGCTTGTCGACCAGGACGCGGTCACCGCGCTGGAGGGTGTCCTGCATCGAGTCCGAGGGGATCGAGAACGCCTGCACCAGGAACGTCTTGATCAGCAGCGCGAGGATCAGCGCGATGCCGATGAGCAGCGGCAGCTCCTTCCAGAAGGAGCGCTGCTTCCTGGGGATGGGGTCCGAGCCTCCGCCCGGCTCGCCGTCATCTCCCGAGCCGCCGTCGGCCGTGCCGCCACCACCGCTGTCGGCCTGAGCCTGTGCGGGAGAGCCGGCGTGCCGGTCCGGCCGCTCCTCGGGCTCGTCGTGTCCGGATCGTGCGCCGACCGCCAAATCCCCCACATCCACTCCTCACTCCGTGCCACCGCCCGCGCCGTGCCAGGCGCAGGCCCACCACTCCCATAACGAGCGGGAGTTCCGCAGGGCTCGGGGGCAGGATTGCTTCGTTCGATTTCGGGTCATCCGATATCGATTTATTTACTGCTACTTCACGTGATCTGCCGGGATCCGCAGCCGGATCCCGGGAGGACACCCTATGCGACGCACCGAGCGCGTTGTCCGACCTGCCGGGCGCGTCCGGCACCGAGCCGAATGTCCCTGGCTCCTCCAGCCACTTCCAGCGGTCGAAGGGCCAGCCGATGACGACGGCCCGCCCGATGACCCCGCCCTCGGAGACGGTCCCGTGGTACGCCTCGTTGAGGTGGAAGCGGGAATCGGCCGAATTCGAGCGGTGGTCGCCCATCATGAACAGTCGTCCCTCGGGCACCTTCACCTCGAAGTTGATCTCCGAGGGCGGGTTGCCCGGGTTCACATAGGGCTCGTCCAGGGGTACGCCGTTGACGGTGACCTTGCCGTTGGCGTCGCAGCACTTCACGGTGTCGCCGCCGACCGCGATGACCCGCTTGATGAGGTCCTGCTCGTTGTCGGAGGGCAGCAGCCCGATGAAGGTGAGGGCCTGCTTGACCTGTTTGACGACCACCGGGTCGCTGCCGCCGGTCGTCTTCTTCTCGTCCTTGAGCCAGCCGCCGGGGTCCTTGAAGACCACCACGTCGCCGCGCTGCGGCTTCGAGCCGAACCAGGGCGTGAGCTTGTCGACGAGCACCCGGTCGCCGATGGTGATCGTCTGCTGCATCGACCCGGACGGGATCACGAAGGCCTGGACGAGGAACGTCTTCAGTACGAGGGCGATGAGCACCGCCACCCCGACGAGTAGGGGTATCTCCTTCACCGCCGACCTGCGCCGGCGGCGCTTCACCTTCCGGGCGAGCCTGCGCCGGTCGGCCCGGCCCTGCTGGGCCCGGCGGCCGGGCGGGCGCCCGGCGGCGGCTGCCTCCGTGGGAGGCGAGGCGGGCCCGGACCGTTCCGAAGGGCCGTCGGGGCCGGCCGGTTCGGCCGTGGGCGCCTCGGGAGACGCGAACGCGCCGGGCTGCGGGGTGGACCGGGCGGCCGCTCTCGCTCCCCGCGTCGCCGCACGCGACGTCGGCCGGGTGCCGGTGGGCAGCGGCTGCTCGTCGGCCGGGCGGGGTGCCGAGCGCGGGCGTCCGCGGTTACCCATGGGCGCCGCCCGGTGCGGGCACGCGCGCGAAGGCGCCGGAGCCGCCGATCCCCGACCAGCGGCCGAAGGGCCAGCCGATCCAGTCGGCCCGCCCCACCACGTGGTCCACGGGCACCATGCCGCCGCCCGGGGAGCCGAGGTGGTCGCGGGAGTCGCTGGAGTGCGAGCGGTGGTCGCCCAGGACGAAGAGGGTGCCGTCGGGCACCACGATGTCGAACGGCACCTCGGAGGGGGTGTCGCCCGGGTGCACGTACTCCTCGGCCACCGGTGTTCCGTTCACCTGGACCCTCCCGCCCTTGTCGCAGCACACGATCCGGTCGCCGCCGACGCCGACGACCCGTTTCACGTAGACGTTCCCGGCGGACTCCGTCAGCCCCAGGGCCGCAACGGCTGAACGAAGGGCCCTGCCCACCGGGTTCCCCTCGGGCGCCTCGTCCGTGAAAGAGCCCCGGCCGTCGAAGACGACGACGTCACCGCGGGCCGGATGGCTGCCGAAGCGGTACGCCAGCTTGTTGACCAGGACCCGGTCGCCCACTTTCAGGGTGGGTTCCATGGAGCCGCTGGGAATCAGGAAGGGCTGCAGGACGAAGTGGCTGAGCAGCAGCAGGAAGAGCAGGCACACGGCGAACAGGGCCGCGGTCTTGCGCCAGGGCCCTTCCAGGTGGGCGGCGACGGCGGGAAAACGCGCGGAACGCGACCCCCGCTCCGGCCCCGGCTGGGGGGTGGAGGGGAGGTCGCGCTCCGTGTGCTGTGCTTCGGTGTCCATCGGGGGCAGAGCCTATCCGCCCGTGCTGTGGAACCGTGCGCGAGTGTGGTGGGCCGCAGCTCACCGCCGAGCCGGAGCTCAGTTGTCGCGCTTCTCCTTGATCTTCGCGGCCTTGCCGCGGAGCTCGCGCAGGAAGTACAGCTTCGCGCGGCGGACGTCACCGCGGGTGACGAGCTCGATCTTCTCGAAGATCGGGGAGTTCACCGGGAAGGTGCGCTCGACGCCGACGGAGAAGGAGACCTTGCGGACCGTGAAGGTCTCGGAGACGCCGGCGCCCTGGCGGCGGATGACAACGCCCTTGAACTGCTGGATACGGGAGCGGTTGCCCTCGATCACGCGCACGTGGACGTTGACGGTGTCACCCGGGCGGAAGGCCGGGACGTCGCTGCGGATCGCCGCGGCGTTGACGGAGTCGAGCAGGCTGGCCATGTTCTTCTGCTTCCTCGCCGATGCCACAGGTCATCAGCGGAATATCGTGATGGGGTTCAGGATGCCGTTCGCACCGGACCGCCGTGGGGCGACTCCCGCGTGCGCGGGGAACGCTTTGCCCTTCCCCCTGTGGCAGGGGCGTGGGCCGGGCGTACAGCAGCGGCTTATTCTTCCACGTCCTGGGGCCTGCGCCAAAATCGGCCGCCGGGCTCCGGGGCCCAGCCGAGGATGGACAGCACCTCGCGGTCCTTCTTGTCGAAGGCGGCGGGGTCGCAGCGCTCGATCAGATCGGGCCGGTTCAGGGCGGTACGGCGGAACGCCTCGTCCCGCCGCCAGCGGGCGATCTTGCCGTGGTGTCCGCTGAGCAGGACGTCCGGGATGCCGTGGCCGCGCCACTCGGCGGGCTTGGTGTACACCGGCCCTTCGAGGAGGTTGGCCATGGCGCCGGGGGCGAAGGAGTCGTCGCGGTGGGACTCTGCGTTGCCGAGGACGCCGGGCAGCAGCCGGGCCACGGCCTCGGTGATCACCAGGACGGCGGCCTCCCCGCCCGCGAGGACGTAGTCGCCGATGGACACCTCGTAGACCGGTATCCGCGTGGCGTACTCGTCCATGACGCGGCGGTCGATGCCCTCGTAGCGCGCGGGCGTGAAGATCAGCCACGGCTTCTGGGAGAGCTCGACGGCGAGTTCCTGGGTGAAGGGCCGTCCGCTGGGCGTGGGCACGACCATGACGGGGCCGTGCGCCCCCGCCTCGTATCCGTCGGCCAGCGCGTCGTCGAGGCAGGCGCCCCAGGGCTCGGTCTTCATGACCATGCCGGGGCCGCCGCCGTAGGGGGTGTCGTCGACCGTGTTGTGCCGGTCGTAGGTCCACTGCCGCAGGTCGTGTACGTGGACGTCGAGCTGCCCACGCGCGCGTGCCTTGCCGACGAGGGAGACGTTCAGGGGCTCCAGGTACTCGGGGAAGATCGTGACGACGTCGAGGCGCATCAGCTCTCGCCCCGGCTGTCCTCGGCGCCGCTCTCGTCCTCGTCGCGCGCGGAGGCGATCTCGGCCTGGTCGTCGATCAGACCGGGCGGCGGGTCGATGACGGCGCGCTGCTCGTCCAGGTCGATCTCGGTGACGATCTCCCCGACGAAGGGGATCATGACCTCGGTGCCGTCGGGCCGCTCGACGATGAAGAGGTCCTGGGACGGCAGGTGCGAGATCTCGGTGATCCGGCCGACCTCGGTGCCGTCGGTGAGGACCACGTCGAGGTCGATGAGCTGGTGGTCGTAGTACTCGTCGTCCTCTTCGGGGCGCTCGTCCGGGTTCACGTCGGCGATGAGCAGGGTGTTGCGCAGGGCCTCGGCGGCGGTCCGGTCGCGTACGCCCTCGAAGCGCAGCAGCAGACGGCCGCTGTGGACGCGGCCGGTCTCGATGGTGAGCGGCCCGGTGGAGGCCGGGTCGGTGGCCAGTACGGCGCCGGGGCCGAGCCGCAGCTCCGGCTCGTCGGTGCGCACCTCGACGGTGACCTCGCCCTTGATGCCGTGGGCGCGGCCGATCCGCGCGACTACCAGCTGCACGTCGTTCAACTTTCCTGTCGGGGCCTGCGGCTTCTCGGTGGCTACGGCTTCACAGGCGGCTGCGGGGGCTCCGCAGACGACTGCGGGCCGGGGCGGGCGCTATGGCCCTCCCCGGCCCGAGCCGGCGCATCTGGTAAAACAACCAACTTTGTCAGTGGGCCTGGTCCACGTCGACGAGGTCGACGCGGATACCACGGCCACCGATGGCGCCCACGACGGTACGCAGGGCGCGGGCGGTGCGGCCGTTGCGGCCGATCACCTTGCCGAGGTCTTCGGGGTGGACCCGGACCTCCAGCACGCGCCCCCGGCGCAGGGTGCGCGAGGCGACCTGCACGTCGTCGGGGTTGTCGACGATGCCCTTCACGAGGTGCTCAAGAGCCTCCTCGAGCATGCTCAGGCCTCGGTCGACTCGGCGGCGTCGGCCGCAGCCTCGTCCGCCTTCTTGTCAGCCTTCTTGGCCTTGGGGGTGATGGCCTCACCCTTGGCGTCGTCGCCCTCGAGAGCCTTGGCGAACTCGTCGAAGGAGCGGCGCTTGCTCTCCTTCGTCTCCGGCTGCAGCAGCGGCGCGGGGGCGGGGAGGCCCTTGTGCGCCTGCCAGTCACCGGTCAGCTTCAGGATGGCGAGCACAGCCTCGGTGGGCTGGGCGCCGACGGACAGCCAGTACTGCGCACGCTCGGCGTTGACCTCGATGCGCGACGGGTTGTACGTCGGGTGGTAGATACCGATCTCTTCGATCGCGCGACCGTCACGGCGGGTGCGGGCGTCGGCGACGACGATGCGGTAGTGCGGCTGGCGAATCTTGCCGAGGCGCTTGAGCTTGATCTTGACTGCCACTGGAGTGGTGTCTCCTGGTCTTGACGTGGTTGGGCACAACGGGATGCCACGTGGGGTTGCGGTACTCGGGGTGCCCGATGGACGCGTCAGCCGGAGGCGAGAGGGTTCCTGTGCGGCTGTCGAGTACAGCTAGCCATTGTGCCACATGCCGGCGCCGGGCACGCCGGGGGTCCGTGGGGCACCCCCGGGCGGCGCACCAGCACTGTGTCCGCCTCCCGGCCCGCGCCGCCCCCGTCCGGCGACCGGCCCGGCATCAGCTCGCCGCGGCCACGACCTCGGGGATGCGGAAGGGCTTGCCGCAGCCGCCGCAGACGATCGGCGCCTGGGCGAGCACGGACGGGACGACGCGCACGTTGCGGCCGCAGTCGCAGACGGCCTTGACGCGGACGCCGCCGCCGGAGGAGCCGTGCCGTGCCGCCGGGCCCCGGAAGGAGCGCTTGGTGTCGGCGGCGGTGGCCACGGTGTGTGCTTTGAGGGCGCGCTGCAGCCGCTCGATCGTCGGCCGGTAGCGACGCCTCGCCTCGGGGTTCAGCGCGACCAGTGAGAAGCCGCTGCTGGGATGCGGCTCCTCGGGATGGTCGAGGCCGAGCTCCTCGGCGATGGCCAGGAATCTGCGGTTGTGGTACCGCCCGGCCCGGGATGTGTCGCGGACACCCCGGGCGGCGGCAATGCCGTGGACTGCCTCGTGGAGCAGTCGCTCGAAGGAGAGCTCGGCGCCGCAGGCGGACGAGGACTCTCCGATCAGGGACTCGGGCGCGGCAAGGTCAGGCAGCTCGGGGTGGTACCGCTGAATATCGGCCCACGCCTGCGCCAGCTCTGCGGCGAGAACAGGTGGTGTCGTGCTCACGTCGTGACAACGAGCCGGAGTGCCCCGGTGTTCCTATTCCGGGGCATCCCAAATAATTTGCACGTACCCGTCAGTTGCCGTTGATGCGTCCGGACGAGGGCGGGTGCGCTGATCTGCGGAGAAGCCTCACAGCTCACACCAAGGTAGTACGTAGCGGCGCGTACGCCCCGGCGCGTAGATGATGTCAACACGCCGGGGTTCCAGAAATCAGCCGGTACGCAAGAGGCGTTTTCGGCCGACCGGAACAGGCCGCCGGCCGCTCAGTAGGAGCGGGCCACGATGGCGACCGTACCGGGGGCGTCGTCGGCCTGCGGGACGGACCCGTCCTCGGCGACCAGACACCGTACGGACACGGCCTGCTCGGCGAGCTTGGCCTCGCCCTCGGGGCCGAGGGTGGCCCACGGGATGCGCGCCCAGCCGCCGGCGGTGGCCGCCTCGGCGGCGTCCTCGATGGTGGTGACCTCGCTCGTACGGGACTCGCGGCGCTCGCGGGACTCACGCAGCAACTGCGCCTGGTCCTCTTCGAGGACCTTGGGCAGCAGTTCGCCGAGCGCGTCGATGGAGACGGGCTCCTTGCCGCCGGGGATGCGGCGGGCCAGCATCGCGGTGCCGGCCTCCAGGTCGCGCGGGCCGATCTCGATGCGGACCGGAACGCCCTTGAGCTCCCAGTCCACCGCGCGGCGGCCGAAGGGGGTGTCCACCCGGTCGTCGACCTGGACGCGGATGCCCAGCGCCTTCAGGCGGTCGCCGAGCTCGCGGACCTTCGCGACGGCCTCGTCGCCCTTGATCGCCATGACGACGACCTGGACGGCGGCGAGCCGCGGCGGCACGCGCAGGCCGTTGTCGTCGCCGTGCGACATGATCAGACCGCCGACCATGCGGGTGGAGACGCCCCACGAGGTCTGCCAGACCAGCTCCTGCTTGCCGTCCTTGGACAGGTACTGGGTGTTGAAGGCCTTGGCGAAGTTGGTGCCCAGCTCGTGGCTGGTGCCCATCTGGAGGGCCTTGCCGTCGCCCATCATGCCTTCGAGCGTGAGGGTGTTGATGGCGCCGGCGAACCGCTCCTTGGGCGTCTTGCGGCCCAGGACCACGTCGATGCCCAGGACGTTGACCATGAAGTCGGCGTAGACGTCCTTGTGGATGCGCGCCGCGTAGTCGCGGGCGTCCTCGTAGGTGGCGTGCGCGGTGTGGCCCTCCTGCCAGAGGAACTCACTCGTACGGAGGAACACGCGCGGCCGCATCTCCCAACGGACCACGTTGGCCCACTGGTTGATGAGCAGGGGCAGGTCGCGGTAGCTCTGCACCCACTTCGAGAAGTAGTCGTTGATGATCGTCTCGGAGGTGGGGCGCACCACGACGGGCTCTTCGAGCTCCTTGCCGCCACCGTGGGTCACCACCGCGAGCTCGGGCGCGAAGCCCTCGACGTGCTCGGCCTCGCGGGTCAGGTAAGACTGGGGGATGAACAACGGGAAGTACGCGTTCTGGGCGCCCGCGTCCTTGATGCGTGCATCCATCTCCTGCTGCATCCGCTCCCACAGGCCGTAGCCGTACGGTCGGATCACCATGGTGCCGCGCACCGGACCGTTGTCCGCGAGCTCGGCCTTGTTGATCAGATCCTGGTACCAGCGGGGGAAGTCTTCCGCCTGGGGCGTGAGAACGGGTGCCTTTGCCATGGCGCGAATGGTACGGGCCCGGCGGCCCCGAACGTGAATCGCCCTCCCTCTGGACGCGATGGCGGATGCGGAGTTCCCTGGCATACGGGGGGAGCGCGACCGCACGTCTACGGGGGCTTTCCATCAGCGCACGGCTGACCTCTTCTGCGGATTGGGGCGCTTTCCATGACACCTACGCTCGTCCGGCACCAGTCCCCCTCGGCCTCCGCCCCACCCGCGCAGGCGTGTGCACGCGCGCGTGACTGGGCGGAGATCCAGGAGCGGATGCTGGTACCGCTCTACGAAGCGGTGTACGAGCGGCTGGAGGTGGGACCCGGCACCCGGCTGCTCGGCCTGGGCTGCGGCTCCGGGCTCGCCCTGTTGATGGCGGCCTCGCGCGGCGCGCGCGTGACGGGTGTCGACACCCGGCCGGAGCGGCTCGCGCTGGCCCGTGGGCGGCTGCTGCCGGAGGGGGTGTGGGGGCGCGCCGGGGATCGCGACGCCCGGGTCCTGGAGGGCGGTCCGCGCGCGGCTGCCGATCCGTCCGGGGCCCGCTACGGCCTGGTGACCGCCTTCGAGCCGGTCGGCTGCGCGGCGGGCGACGCGGACGGTCTCGTCCCGGCCCTGGAGGCCGCGGTGCGGCTCGCCGAGCGCGGCGCCGCGGTGGTGCTGGCCGGCTGGGGTCCGCCGGAGCGGTGTGCCACCTCGGGTGTGCTGCGGGTCGCGGCCCGGCTCACCGACGCGCCCCGCTGGCGGCCGAGCCTGCGCGACGACCTGGAGGACCTGGCGTCGCGGGCGGGTCTGAGGCCCGACGGGTCGGGGCGGGTGGCGTGCCCGTTCGGCTACGCGAACACGGACAGCGCGGTGCGCGGGCTGCTCTCGACGGGCCTGTTCGACGCGGCGGCCAGGGCCACCGACCAGGGCCAGGTCGAGAAGGAGGTGGCGGAGGCGCTGCATCCGCATCTGCGCCGGGACGGCACGGTGTGGATGCCGAACGTGTTCCGCTACCTCATCGCGCGTACGCCGTAGGGCTCCGGGGCTCGCGGACTCTTCACCTACGCGCGCGTAGGGGCTCACGGCCCCGCGCCGCTCAGGGCTCCGTCTTCGCCAGGCGCGGGATGCCCGCCGCGCGGTACGCGGCCTCCTCCTCCAGCGTCTCGTTCTGGAGCAGCGCCTCGGCGAGGGCGTCGAGCTTGGGGCGGTGCTCGCGCAGCAGGCGGCACGCCTCGGCGTAGCACTCGTCGACGATGCGGCGCATCTCGGTGGCGATGGCGTCCAGGGTCTCGGGGGCCGCGGCGAGCCCGTACGCCTGCTGGGCGTCGCTCGGCAGGGCGGTGAGGGGGCCGATCTTCTTGCTCATGCCCCAGCGGGCCACCATGCCCCGGGCCAGGTTGGTGACCTGTTCGAGGTCGTTCTCGGCGCCCGTGGTGACCACGTCGAAGACGACGTGCTCGGCCGCCATGCCGCCGAGCGCGCCGATGATGCGGCCGCGCAGATAGTCCTCGGTGTACGCGTACTTGTCAGCGTCCGGGGTGGAGAGCGTCACGCCGAGCGCCCGCCCCCGGGGCACGATGGTGATCTTGCGGACGGGGTCGGCGCCGGGCTGGAGCATGCCGAGCAGGGCGTGGCCGCTCTCGTGGTAGGCGGTGCGGCGGCGTTCCTCCTCCGGCATCACCAGCGGCCGCTCGGCGCCGAGTTGGACCTTCTCCAGGGCGTCGGAGAGATCCGACTGGGTGACCTCGCTCTGGCGGCGCTTGACGGCGAGCAGGGCCGCCTCGTTGGCCAGGTTGGCGAGTTCGGCGCCGGTCATGCCGGGGGTGGTGCGGGCCATCTGGGCGAGGTCGACGTCGTGGGCCATCGGGATCTCACGGGTGTGGATCTTCAGGATGGATTCGCGGCCGCCCCGGTCGGGCGGGCTGACCTGCACGATCCGGTCGAACCTGCCTGGCCGGGTGAGTGCCGGGTCCAGGACGTCGGCCCGGTTGGTGGCGGCGATGACGACGACGCCCTCGGATCCGGAGAAGCCGTCCATCTCGGTGAGGATCTGGTTGAGCGTCTGTTCGCGCTCGTCGTGCCCGCCCATCCCGGCGCCGCCGCCGCGCACCCGGCCGATGGTGTCGATCTCGTCGATGAAGATGATGGCGGGGGCCACCTTCCGTGCCTCGGCGAAGAGTTCGCGTACCCGCGAGGCGCCCACGCCCACGATCATCTCGATGAACTCGGAGGCCGACGCGGAGAAGAACGGCACCCCCGCCTCACCCGCCACGGCCCGTGCGAGCAGGGTCTTGCCGGTGCCGGGCGGGCCCGCGAGCAGTACGCCGCCGGGCATCCGGGCGCCCATCTTCCGGTACGCGGCGGGGTTCTTGAGGAAGTCCACGACGTCGTTGAGTTCGCCCTCGACCTCGTCGATGCCCGCCACGTCCTCGAACGTGGTCCGCTTGTCCTCGGTCAGCTCGACCGGCTTGGGCGGCGCCTTGCGCCCCAGCATCCCGCCGCCGAGACGGGCGCTCATCCGGCGCGCGATGAACAGCCACAGGACGACCAGCAGGAGCATCGGCGCGAGCGAGATCAGCAGGTTGGCAAGGAAGCTGCGGTGTTCGACGACCGGCTGGGCGGTGACCGTGACGCTCTGTCTGGTCAGCTGCGACCACAGGTCGTCGTCGGCGAACGTCGGCCGCTGGGTGGTGAACTTGGTGTACTTGTCGCTGCCCCCGGGCACCGTCTGCGAGCTCTTGAGCTGGCCCTGGATGGCGTCGCCCTTGGAGTAGATCTTCTCCACGTTGCCGGCGGCGACCTGCTTGCTGAACTCGGTGTACGACAGCGTCGGCTCGTTGCCCTCGTCGAAGAACGACAGGATCAGATTGGTGATCAGGTAGACGACGAGCGCGGCGAGGATCAGGCTGCCCCAGCCCCCGGGCATCTTCCGCTTCGGCGGGGGCGGCGGAGGCGCGCCCTCGGAGCGCCACGGCTGGTCGGTGCGATCTCGTGGGGGGACGGGAGTGGGCACGCTGCTCTCCTCTGGCCTGTACGGCGATTATCGGAGAGTGGGCGGAGCGGGGCATTCCGGGTGGGCCGAAGGGGCCGTCCGGGGGCCCGCCCCCGGATACGCGGAAGGGCCCGCGGCCTGTACGGCTCGCGGGCCCTTCCGGTGCTGCGTCGAACGTCTCGTACGTACGAAGTACGTAGTACGTACCCGAACGGACGTCAGCCCATGAACTTCTTGAACGCGTCCGGCAGTTCGAAGTCCTCGGGGACCTGCGCGGCGGCGGGCAGACCCGCGGGGCCCTGCTCGCGGCGCTCGGCGGCCGCCTGCTCCTCGGCCTTGCGCTTCATCGGGTTGCCGCTCTTGCGCTTGCCCTTGGCCTGCTTGACCTGCTTCTTCTGACGGCCGGGGCCGCCACCCATGCCCGGCATCCCCGGCATACCGGGCATCCCGCCGCCCTGGGCCATCCGCGACATCATCTTGCGGGCCTCGAAGAACCGCTCGACCAGGTTCTTGACCGCGCTGACCTCGACGCCGGAGCCCTTGGCGATACGGGCGCGGCGCGAGCCGTTGATGAGGTGCGGGTCCTGGCGCTCGCCCGGGGTCATCGACTTGATGATCGCGGCGGTGCGGTCCACGTCGCGCTCGTCGATGTTGTTGATCTGGTCCTTGATCTGCCCCATGCCCGGGAGCATGCCGAGCAGCTTGGAGATGGAGCCCATCTTGCGGACCTGCTCCATCTGCGCCAGGAAGTCGTCGAGCGTGAAGTCCTGGCCCTTCTTCGACGCCAGCTTGGAGGCCATCTTCTCGGCCTCTTCTTGGCTGAACGTCTTCTCCGCCTGCTCGATCAGGGTGAGCAGGTCACCCATGTCGAGGATGCGCGAGGCCATGCGGTCCGGGTGGAACGCGTCGAACTCGTCGAGCTTCTCGCCGTTGGAGGCGAACATGATCTGCTTGCCGGTGACGTGCGCGATGGAGAGCGCGGCGCCGCCCCGGGCGTCGCCGTCGAGCTTGGAGAGCACCACGCCGTCGAAGCCGACGCCGTCACGGAAGGCCTCCGCGGTGTTGACCGCGTCCTGGCCGATCATGGCGTCGACGACGAAGAGGATCTCGTCCGGGCGGACCGCGTCGCGGATGTCCGCGGCCTGCTGCATCATCTCGGAGTCGATGCCGAGGCGGCCGGCGGTGTCGACGACGACCACGTCGTACTGCTTCGACCGGGCGTACTCGATGGAGTCCTGGGCGACCTTGACCGGGTCGCCGACGCCGTTGCCGGGCTCCGGCGCGTAGACCGCGACGCCGGCGCGCCCGGCGACGACGGAGAGCTGGTTGACGGCGTTCGGCCGCTGCAGGTCGCAGGCGACGAGCAGGGGCGCGTGGCCCTGGCCCTTGAGCCACTGGCCGAGCTTTCCGGCGAGGGTGGTCTTACCGGCGCCCTGGAGACCGGCGAGCATGATCACCGTCGGGGCGGTCTTGGCGAACCGCAGCCGGCGGGTCTCACCACCGAGGATGGTGATGAGCTCCTCGTTGACGATCTTGACGACCTGCTGGGCGGGGTTGAGCGCCTGGGAGACCTCGACGCCGGACGCGCGCTCCTTGACCTGCTTGATGAAGGCACGCACGACGGGCAGGGCGACGTCGGCTTCGAGCAGGGCGATACGGATCTCGCGTGCCGTGGCGTCGATGTCCGCCTCGGACAGGCGGCCCTTGCCCCGGAGGTTCTTGAATGTCGCGCTGAGGCGGTCGGAGAGGGTGTCGAACACGGTGGTCGCGGATCCTCGGCTCGTAGGGCGGTCGGGTGAACGCCCCCCAGGGTATCCCGGCGGACGTTTTCCCCACCCCGCCCCGTTCCCTTAACCCTCCGGGGGTGGGTGGGCGGCGGGGGTGGGGCGCGCTACTGGGGGCTGCGCCCCCAGACCCCCGGGCGGGGGGCTCTGCCCCCCCTGCACCCCAGGCGGGGCCTGCGGCCCCTGCATCCTGCTTTCGGGGCTGCGCCCCGGGCCCCGTTCGTCTGCGGGCCGTCTTGGGCTGGTCGCGCAGTTCCCCGCGCCCCTGAAGGGGCGGGGCCTACGACCCCTGCCCCGCTCCTCAAGCGCCGGGGGGCTGCATGCGCGGGCCCCGTTCCTCGCACGCCCGAGGGGCTGAAATGTGGCCAGGGCCCGTTCTGCCTTCAGGGGCGCGGGGAACTGCGCGAGCAACCACGGCCCACCCGCAGACAAACCCCGGCCCAAAAAGAGGCGCGGGGAACCACGCGAGCAACCACAGCCCACCCGCAGACAAACACCGGGCCAAAAAGGGGCGCGGGGGACTGCGTGACCAGCCCCCACCCACCCGCAGGCAAAAGGCGAGGCCCCCGGGGCGCAGCCCCGCCCGGGGGTCCGGGGGCCTAGTCCCTGGGAGAGCCACATCCACCCCCACCCGCCCTCGGAAGTCAAGGGAACGGGGCGGGGCGGGGGATCAGCCACCCCCAGAACCCAGCGCCCGCTCCACCCCCCGCGCAACCCCCACCGCCACCTCCGCCCCCAGCGGCTCCCCCTCCCCGTCCGTCACATAGAACGCGTCCACCGCGTTCCCCCCCAGCGTCGAGACGTGCGCGCTGCGCACCCGTACCCCCGCCCGGTCCAGTTCGCGGCCGATGCGGTGCAGGAGGCCGGGGGCGTCCTGGGCGCGGACCTCGATCACCGTGGCCAGGCGGGACGCCGCCGGGGCGACCGTGACGCGGGGCGGGGGCGCGGCCGGACCCCGGCGGCGGGCCGCCTCGCGTTCGGCCAGGCGGGAGGGGAGGTCCAGGGAGCCGTCCAGGGCCCGGACCAGGTCGGCGCGGAGCCGGGCCGCCTGCGGGAGCGAGCCGTACTCCGCCGCCACCCGCCAGTCCAGCAGGAGGATCTCCCCGCCCACGGGGTCGGGCAGTTCGATCGCCCGCAGCTCCGCCGTCCGCACCGTGAGGCGGTGCATCGCCAGCACGCCCGCCACCGCCGGCAGCACCCCGGCCTGGTCCGGGACCGCGATCAGGAGTTCCACGCCGAGCGGTTCGCGGGCCCCCTCGTCCGCAGGCGCGTCCGTCTGGGCGCGCAGCGCGAGGACCGGGCCGCGCGTGCGGTGGGCCTCCATCGCGAGGCGCTCCTGCTCGGCCGTGGTGAGCGACGGCTCCGGATCCACCGGCTCCCCCGCCAGCACCGCCCCCGCCCGCTTCACCAGGTCCGCCACGAGCGAGCCCCGCCACGAGGACCAGGCGGCCGGTCCGGTCGCCAGCGCGTCCGCCTCGGTGAGGGCGTGGAGCAGTTCGAGCGTGGAGACCGTACCGACCGCTTCGGCCACCGCCCGTACCGTCGCGGGGTCGTCCAGGTCGCGCCGGGTCGCCGTCTCGACGAGCAGCAGGTGGTGGCGTACGAGTACGGCGACCACGGCCACGTCGTCCTTGTCGAAGCCGATCCGGGTGGCCACGTCGCGCGCGATGACCTCGCCCGCCACGCTGTGGTCGCCGGGCCACCCCTTGCCGATGTCGTGGAGCAGGGCCGCGACCAGGAGCAGGTCGGGGCGGCCGACGCGGCGGGTGAGCGAGGAGGCCCGTACGGCCGTCTCCACCAGGTGGCGGTCGACGGTCCAGGTGTGCACGGCGTTGCGCTGCGGGCGGCAGCGCACCCGCTCCCAGTCGGGCAGCAGCCGGGTGATCAGGCCCTCGGCCTCCAGCGCCTCCCAGACGGGCACGGTGGACTCGCCCGCGCCCAGCAGCGTCACCAGCTCCTCGCGGGCCTCGGCGGGCCAGGGCACCGGCAGCGGCCGGACCGCGGCGGCGAGGCGGCGCACGGCGTGCAGCGAGACGGGCAGCCCGGAGCGGGCGGCGGCCGCGGCGGCCCGCAGCGGCAGCACCGGGTCGCGCTCGGGTTTCGCGGCGAGCGCCAGCACCACCTCGCCGTCCTGTTCGACCACCCCTTCGGCGAGCGGGGTCCGCTCGGGGGCCGCCGTCCGGCCACCGAGCAGACCGCGCAGCCGGGGCCGCGCCGAGCGGGCCCGCAGGACCCGGCCGACCTCGCGCCAGGTGACGTCGCTGGCGTACGCGATGGTCCGCGCGGCCTCGTACACCTGGCGCAGCAGTACGTCCGCGTCCAGCACGCCCAGCGCGGCGGCGACGGCGTCCTGTTCCTGGAGGGCGAGGCGGTCGGTGGCCCGGCCGGTGGCCAGATGGAGCGCGTCGCGGACGTCCAGGAGCCGCCGCCGGGCCTCCCCCAGGCCCTCGCGGGGCGCGTCGGCGAGCCAGGACGCGGCGACCGCGCGCAGGGCGGTGGCGTCCCGCAGCCCGCCGCGCGCCTCCTTGAGGTCGGGTTCGAGCAGGAACTGCAACTCGCCCTGGCGCTCGGCCCGTTCGCGGCACAGCGCGTCGAGTTCGGGCAGCCGCTTGGGCGCGAGGTTGCGCCAGTCGGCGAGGACGGCGGTGCGCAGAGAGGCCGTCAGGCTCTGCTCGCCCGCCAGATGGCGGGCGTCCAGGAGGCCGAGGTGCGCCTTGAGGTCGGCGCCCGCGGTCCTGCGGGCCTCGGCGGGGGTGCGGACCGAGTGGTCGAGGGCCAGACCCAGGTCCCACACGGGGTACCAGAGGCTGTCGGCGAGCGCGGAGACGGCGCTCGCGTTCGCGCTGCCGTCGTGCACGAGGACGAGGTCGAGGTCGCTGCGGGGCGACAGTTCGCCGCGTCCGTAGCCGCCGACGGCCATCAGGGCGGCCCCGCGCACCCCGGCCGCCCGGGCGGCTCCGGTGAAGAGCTGGGCCAGCCAGTCGTCGGTGAGCCTGGCCAGGGCGGCACGGCGCGGCGGCCCGGACTGCGCCTCCTCCTGGAGAAGGCGCAGCCGGGCCGCCGCATAGCCGCCGGATCCGGAGTCCTCTGTCTCTGTGCTGACTTCCACACGCGTCACCGGCAGCTCCTGTCCGTACCGAATCGGGGGACCAAATCAGAGGGCGTCGGGGCCGCGCTCGCCGGTGCGGACCCGGACCGCCGTCTCGACCGGCACGCTCCACACCTTGCCGTCGCCGATCTTCCCGGTCCTGGCCGCCTTGACCACGACGTCGATCAGCTGCTCGGCGTCGTCGTCCTCGACCAGGACCTCAATGCGGATCTTGGGGACGAGGTCGACGGTGTACTCGGCGCCGCGGTAGACCTCGGTGTGGCCGCGCTGGCGCCCGTACCCGCTGGCCTCGGTGACCGTGAGGCCCTGGACCCCGAAGGCCTGCAGGGCCTCCTTGATCTCGTCCAGGCGGTGCGGCTTGACGACCGCGGTGATCAGCTTCATGCGTCCACCTTCTTGTTCTGCGCTGCCTTCTCGCTCGGGGCCGGGGCGGGCGTGCGGGTGGCGGTGCCGCCGCCCGCGCCGCTGAAGTCGTACGCCGTCTCGGCGTGCTCGACCTGGTCGATGCCCGAGACCTCGTCGTCCTCGGGGACCCGCATCCCGATCGTCTTGTCGAGCAGGAAGGCGAGGACGGCGGAGGCCACCAGCGAGTAGCCGAGGACCGCGCCGACGCCGATGGCCTGCTTGCCGAGCTGGTCGAGGCCGCCGCCGTAGAAGAGGCCCTTGGCGTCGGACTGTACGCCGCCGGTGGCGAAGAGGCCGACGAGGAGGGAGCCGGCGATGCCGCCGACCATGTGGACGCCGACGACGTCGAGGGAGTCGTCGAAGCCGAAGCGGTACTTGAGGCCGACGGCCATGGCGCACAGCACACCGGCGATGACGCCGACCGCGATCGCGCCGAGGGGGCTGACGCAGCCGCCGGACGGGGTGATGGCGACGAGGCCCGCGACCGCGCCGGAGGCGGCGCCGAGGGTGGTGAAGGAGCCGTGGCGCAGTTTCTCGTAGCCGAGCCAGGCGAGCATGGCGGCGGCGGTGGCGACCTGGGTGTTGACGAACATCACCGCGCCGACGCCGTCGTCGTTGCCGAGCCAGGAGCCGGCGTTGAAGCCGAACCAGCCGAACCACAGCAGCCCTGCGCCGAGCATGACCAGCGGCAGGCTGTGCGGCCGCATCGGGTCCTTCTTGAAGCCGACGCGCTTGCCGATGACGAGGATGACGCCGAGGGCGGCCGCACCGGCGTTGATGTGGACGGCGGTGCCGCCCGCGAAGTCGATGACGCCCTTCTTGAAGAGCCAGCCGTCGGAGGCCCAGACCCAGTGCGCGACCGGGAAGTAGACGACGCTGACCCACAGGGTGATGAACAGCGCCCAGGCGCTGAACTTGACGCGGTCGGCGAGTGCGCCGCTTATCAGCGCCGGGGTGATGACCGCGAACATCAGCTGGAACACGGCGAAGACGTAGATCGGGACGGTGTATCCGGGCCAGAGCTGGACGATGCCGATGCCGCTGAGCCCGAAGTAGTCCTTGGACCAGCCGATGAAGCCGTTGGACTCGCCGAAGCTGAGGCTGAAGCCGTAGAGCACCCACAGGATCGTGACGATCCCGAGGCTGATGAAGCTCATCATCAGCATGTTGAGCGTGCTCTTGACTCGGACCATGCCTCCGTAGAAGAAGGCCAGGCCGGGGGTCATGATCATTACCAGCGCTGAGCAGATCAGCATGAATCCGGTGTTGGCGCTGGACAGCTGCGGAGCGTCAGCTGCGAGCGTGATGCCTGGGGGCATCGGCGTCTCCTCGTCGTCGGTACGGCGGCCCGTGCGGGGCGAACGAGTGGCTGCGAAGGGGTGGGCCGTTATGCGCCATGAGGTTGGCGCAGCGCGGTTTCCGTCGATGCCGCACGATGTTTCGCCACCGTGACGAAGAGGTCGGGCGTGTTACACCGGCATGAACTGCCGGATCACGGCCCTGGGCGCGGCTACCATCCGCGTACACGTGGACGGGTGACCGGCCGCGACGTCCCCCGGTTGACCTGGCGCGGGGGAGCCGAGTCGGGCTGTACGGGGTGGGCGTCGCGGCCGGCGTCCTGTATGCCGCCGTGGCGGCTCCCCAGGGTGTCTCAGACGGCCTCGGCCGTCTCGGGCAGCTCCCGGCCGAGCAGATCGGTGAACCGGACGACCTCGGCCACGTCCCCGAAGTCCCGCACGGCGGTGTCGACGGTCTTGCGCAGCCGAGTGTTGACCCGCTCGGAGCGGACCGTCTTGGCGATCTTCAGGGCCTCTCCGGCCAGCACGGTCGACTGCTCGGGCTCGCGCTTGAGGAGGTGGACGGTGGCCATGCCGATCAGGTTCAGTGCGTACGACCGCTGGTGGACCTCGTCCTTGCCGAAGAGCGCGACCGCCTTCTCCATCACCGGTTCGGCGAGCGTGGCGTACGTGGGGCTGCGCCCGGCCACATAGGCCAGGTCGCGGAACGAGTGCGCGTTCTCCCCGTTGAGCTCGGCCTCGGAGAAGAACTGGATCCAGTCGGGCTCCGGCTCGCCGTCGAGTCCGGCGTCACCGAAGGTGTCCTCGGACATTCTGACGGCCCGCTTGCACTTGCTGGGCTGGCCCATGTTCGCGTACGCGCGTGCCTCCATCGCATACAGCATCGCCTGGGTGCGAGGGGTGGCGCAGTCGCGGCTGCCGTACTGGGCGAGGTGGATGAGTTCCAGGGCGTCGTCGGGGCGGCCCAGGTGGATCATCTGGCGGCTCATCGAGGACAGGATGTAGGACCCGAGAGGCTTGTCGCCGCACTCCTTGGCGGCGTGCAGGGCGAGGACGAAGTACTTCTGGGCGGTGGGCTGCAGGCCCACGTCGTAGCTCATCCACCCGGCCAGTTCCGCGAGTTCGGCCGCGACCCGGAACAGGCGCCGGGCGGTGGCCTCGGGCTGCGGCTCCTGGAGGAGGTCGGTGACCTCGTGGAGCTGGCCGACGACGGCCTTGCGGCGCAGTCCGCCGCCGCACTGGGCGTCCCACTGGCGGAACATCTCGGTGGTGGTCTCCAGGAGGTCGAGCTCCGGTTTGGAGAGCCGGGAGGGGCGCCGGGCGTTGGCGGGCGTCTCCACGTTGATGGACTCGCCGGGCGGCGCGGGCACCAGCCAGCGCTGCATGGGCTCGATCAGGGCGGGCCCGGCCGACAGCATCAGTGAGGTGCCGAGGAAGCCGCGCCGGGCCAGCATCAGGTCGCTGCGCGAGTACTCGCTGAGCAGGGAGACCGTCTGGGGGCCAGCCCAGGGCAGGTCGACGCCGGAGACCGACGGGGACTGGTGTGCGGTGCGCAACCCGAGGTCCTCGACGGCCACGACGCTGCCGAACCGCTCGGAGAACAGCTCGGAGAGGATGCGCGGGATCGGCTCGCGCGGCATCTCGCCGTCGAGCCAGCGGCGCACTCGGGAGGTGTCCGTGCTGATGTGATGCGCGCCGAGCTGGCGCGCCCGCCGGTTGACCTGCCGCGCGAGCTCGCCCTTCGACCAGCCGCTCCGCACGAACCACGAACTCAGCTGTTCGTTGGGGCGCTTGCCGGCGCTCGTACCGCTAGCCCCACTGCCGCCCACTGGAACGCCCCCATTCAGCTAAAGCCATGTGCGTCTTCCCTGCCATGCGAACCCCTATCAGAATGCCGCGAGCCGGGGCCTGTTGTCCTCAGGACGCGGGCCTTCGGACGGTACGGCTCCTTGCCTTTGGCATACCCACGAGCGCGTGGGTCTCAAGGGTCCATGTACTGAACGTAATCCTACGATCACTGCTCCCGCGAGGGCGATTCCAGAAACGCCACCATTCGCCACCCCTTCGAATGAACTCCCTTGGCGCTGTGCGCGATTCACTTGACACAGGTCGATCAGGAGTCGGTGGAGCGATGCACGCCGGGGCGCGCGGACCGGCTCGCGCTACCTCCCCTTCCGCCGCGAGCCGCCGGGTGAGCAGTGCGCAATCGGGGAACTCCGGATCGTAACCACCGTCGAGTCAGATCCGTTGGAGGGGGCATGGGGTTCACGATCGGTGGCAGCCGGGGGATCCGCGAAAGCCGACCCGGATCGCGGCGCCGCGGTCGCGCGACCGAGGTCACCGCGGTGGCGGAGTACACGGGCCTGTGGGGCTGGGACGTCGCCCCGGGGGCCCGGGAGCTCTCGGGTCAGTGCTCGTGCGGCGAGGCGGGCTGTCCGGCGCCGGGAGCGCATCCGCTGGACTTCGCGCCGGAGGTGCCCGCGGGCGCGACCCTGGACGAGGTCGGCAAGGCGTGGGCGGAGTGCCCGGGGGCCGCGGTGCTGCTGCCGGTGGGCCGCACCTTCGACATCCTGGACGTGGCGGCGCCCGCGGGGCGGCGGGCGCTGGTGCGCCTGGAGCGGATGGGGCTGCCGCTCGGCCCGGTCTCGACCACCCCGGCGGGCCGCACGCACTTCTTCGTCGCCCCGGGGGCCGCGGCCGAACTGCCGCGCCTGCTCTACCGGATGGGCTGGGACGACGCCGACCTGGACCTGGTCTGCCCGGGTCCCGGGGCTTATGTGCCCGCGCCCCCGTCTGCGGACGTCCACTGGCTGCGCCCGCCGTCCCTGGACACCGCGACCCGCCCGCCGGAGGCCCGGCTGCTGCTGGGCACGCTGGCGTACATCTGCCACCGGGCCCCGTTCTGACGGGCAACGAGGCGAAAGGGCCCCGCACATATGCGAGGCCCTTTCACTGATGGAGAAGCCCGTCGTACCCAAGGGGCGCGGGGCTGTGTCGTTGTGCGGCTGCGCCGCGTGGGCGCGACCAGCCCACGACGCCCCGCAGCCGCCACGCGGCAGACCGCACCCCGACGGCAGGCGCCGGGCACCCGGTTAACGCGCTCAGTCCCCGATCAGCGCGTCCACGAACGCGCCGGGCTCGAACGGCGCCAGGTCGTCCGCGCCCTCGCCGAGGCCGATGAGCTTGACCGGGACGCCGAGCTCGCGCTGGACGGCGATGACGATGCCGCCCTTGGCGGTGCCGTCGAGCTTGGTGAGGACGATGCCGGTGATGTCGACGACCTCGGCGAAGACGCGGGCCTGGACCAGCCCGTTCTGCCCGGTGGTGGCGTCGAGGACCAGCAGGATCTCGTCGAGCGGGCCGTGCTTCTCCACGACGCGCTTGACCTTGCCGAGCTCGTCCATGAGCCCGGTCTTGGTGTGCAGCCGGCCCGCGGTGTCGATGAGGACGACGTCCGCGCCCTCCGCGATGCCCTCCTTGACCGCGTCGAAGGCGATCGACGCCGGGTCGCCGCCCTCGGGGCCGCGCACGGTGCGGGCGCCGACGCGCTCGCCCCAGGTCTGCAGCTGGTCGGCGGCGGCCGCGCGGAAGGTGTCCGCCGCGCCCAGGACGACCGACTTGCCGTCGGCGACGAGGACGCGCGCGAGCTTGCCGGTGGTGGTGGTCTTGCCGGTGCCGTTGACCCCGACGACCATGACGACGCCGGGGCTCTCCAGGCCGCCCTCGGTCTTCACCGTGCGGTCGAGGTCCGGGCCGAGCAGCGCCACGAGCTCCTCGCGCAGCAGGGTGCGCAGCTCGGCGGGGGTGCGGGTGCCGAGCACGCGGACGCGCTCGCGCAGCCGCTCGACCAGCTCCTGGGTCGGGGCGACTCCGACGTCCGCGGTGAGCAGGGTGTCCTCGATCTCCTCCCAGGTGTCCTCGTCGAGGTTGTCCCGGGAGAGCAGCGTGAGCAGCCCCTTGCCCAGCGAGTTCTGGGAGCGGGCGAGCCGGGCGCGCAGCCGCACGAGGCGGCCGGCCGTCGGCTCGGGCACCTCGATCCCGGGCGCGGCGGGCGCCTCGGGAAGCGCCTCCTCGACGACGACGGGGCTCGCCGGAGCCTCGGGGAGGGCGACCTCCTCGATGGTGCGGCGTTGCTCCTCGGCCGTCTCCGCGGCGTCTTCGCCGACGTGAGGCTCGGCGGGCGGGGCAGTGATGGTCGGCGTGGACGGCGGGGCCGTGGGGGGCAGCTGCTTCTTCTTGCGGCTGCTGACCACGAGCCCGCTGATCGCGCCGACCGCGACCAGGGCGATGACTACGGCAAGGATGACGAATTCCATAACTCCCTCAGTATGCGTGACCGCCGCCACCGCGGTTCGTAGTACGGACAGGGGGTCGCTTCCCTGCGGGCCGGGCTGGTCCGCCGCTCGGCCTCGCGTCGGCGGGAAGCCCCTGAGGGGAGGAGTCACGAAGTCCCCGGCATCAGAGGGGCGTCCGGCGCGCGAAGCGCGCATCCAGTGGGCGGCTCGGCCTGTCGAGTCGGCCGAGCCGCCCACTGCTTGGCTCCAACCCGCCCGCCCCGGTCGTGTCTTCGCATGAAGATCAAAGGGAATTATGGGGCAATCGTCGTATTAAGTTACGATGGAGGGGGAGGCGTCAACGCGCGTAGAGTCCCCCGAGATGACCCCCACCGGCTCCCTGCGGAGCCGAGCGAGAGGCAACCGCACCCCCATGAGCACCACTTCCCAGTCCGAAGGCGCACTGGAAACCCGTGGCCTGGAGCCCGTCCCCGACAGCGAGCGCACCGCCAGAACGCGGGAGCTCTTCCCGACCTGGGTCGCCGCCAACATCAGCGTGCTGCTGCTCACGATGGGCGCGAGCCTCGTCGTGACGTACAAGCTGAACTTCTGGCAGGCGATCGTCGTCGGGACCGCCGCTCCGGTCGTCAGCTACGGCCTCGTGGGGCTCATCTCGATCGCCGGCAAGCGCGGTGGCGCACCCGGCATGGCGCTGTCGCGCGCGGTCTTCGGGCAGCGCGGCAACCTGCTGCCGGGCGCGCTGATCTGGGTCGCCCGCTGGGGCTGGGAGACGATCAACGCGGTCACCGGCGCCTATGCGATGCTGACCGTCCTGGACATCCTCCTCGGCGTGAAGAGCAACACCTTCCTGATCATCGTGACGCTGCTGGTCTTCGTGGTGACGACCTTCGCGATCTCGGGCCTCGGCATCAACGTCGTACAGAAGTGCAACAAGTACGCGACCTATCTGTTCGGCGCGTTCTCCGTGCTCGTGCTCGTCTATCTGGCCCTGAACACCGACTGGAGCGCGGTCTTCGACCGCCCGGCGGGCAAGGTCTCGCTGATGGTCGCGGGCACCGGCCTGATCGCCGCGGGCGGCGTCAGCTGGATCCCGTCCGCCCCGGACTTCACCCGCTATCTGCCGCGCACGGCCTCGCCCAAGGCCATGGTCGCCAGCTCCGTGGGCGGCGCGGGGATCGTCGTGCTGCCGATGGTCCTGATGGGCGCGGTCATGGCGGTCTCCACGCCGGACCTCGCCTCGGCCGCGGACCCGGTCTCCTTCCTCGGTGAGATCCTGCCGCTGTGGATCGCGGTGCCGTATCTGCTGATCGCCCTGGTCGGCATGGTGCTGATCAACTCGATGTCGATGTACTCGGCCGGCTTCACCGCGCAGACCCTCGGCTTCAAGATCCCGCGCCACTGGGCGGTCTCGGTCAACGCCGTGATCTCGCTGGCCTTCGGCGGCGTGCTGATGCTGGTCGCCAAGAGCTTCATGGGCTCCTTCATCGCCTTCCTCTCGCTGCTCGCCGTCGCCTTCTCGGCCTGGGTCGGCGTCTTCGGCGCGGACATGCTGCGGCGCACGGAGTACGACGCGAAGGCGCTGCTCGACACCACGCCCACCAGCGCCTACTGGTACACGGGCGGCTTCTCCCCCGCCGCCGTCGCCGCCTGGGCGCTGGGCCTCGGCTCGGGGCTGCTCTTCACCACCTCGGACTGGTTCACCGGCCCGCTCGCCTCGAACAACCCGGTCGGCGAGTACGGCCTGGGCTGGGTGGCCACCATCGTGATCTCGGGCCTGCTGTACGTGGTGCTGCCGAAGCCCGCCGTGCCGGCCCCGGCAGAGGCGGACGAGGCGGCCGGGGAGCGCGCACCCCTGGCCGTCTGACGCTTCGTCAGCTACCGTCCCCCTCCACCGGATCCAGCCCGGCGGAGGGGGACTTTCCCATGCCGTTCACGGTCGTACGCATGAACCTGGTGGCCCCGCACGAGCCGCCCGAGACCCTGTCGGCCCGCTACCGCGCCGCGGTGGAGATGGCCGCGTACGCCGACGCGCACGGCGTCGACACCGTCCAGACCGAGGAGCACCACGGCACCGGCAACGGCTGGCTGCCCTCCCCGTTCGCCTTCGCGGGCGCGGTCTTCGGCGCCACGCAAGGAGATTCGGCGGCGCGCAGCGCCTCGTTGAGGGGTGGTGGTCGGGCGACGGGTGGGCGGATCGCGGTCACGGTGTCCGCGATCATCGGCCCGCTCTACGACCCGCTGCGGCTCGCCGAGGACATCGCCGTGCTCGACCTGCTCAGCGGCGGGCGCCTGGTGACGGTCGCGGGGATCGGCTACCGGCCCGAGGAGTACGAGCAGGCGGGCGTCGAGTGGGGCCGGCGCGGCAAGCTCCAGGACCTGCTCCTGGAGACACTGCTCAAGGCGTGGACCGGCGAGCCGTTCACCTACGAGGGCCGGACGGTACGGGTCACTCCGCGCCCGTTCACACAGCCGCACCCGATGCTGCTCGTCGGCGGCTCCTCGAAGGCGGCGGCCCGGCGGGCGGCCCGGCTCGGGCTGCCGTTCTTCCCGAGCGCGCATCTGCCGGACCTGGAGGCGTACTACCGCGAGCAGCTGGCCCTGCACGGCACCGAGGGCTGGACGATGATGCCCGCCGAGAAGACGCCCCTGCTGCACCTGAGCGAGGACCCGGACCGGGCCTGGGCGCTGTACGGGCAGCACTTCCTGCACGAGGCGCGGATGTACGCGTCATGGCAGTCCAAGGACATCCGCTCGGCCGTGCGGTCGGCCGCGTCCACGGTGGAGGAGCTGCGCGCCGAGGGCGTCTACCGGATCGTGACGCCCGAGGAGTGCGCCGCGCTCGGCGCCGAGAGCCTGGTCCTGCACCCGCTGTGCGGCGGGATGCCGCTGGAGGAGGGGTGGCGCAGTCTGCGCCTGTTCACGGACGACGTACTGCCCCGGCTCCATGGGTGAGCCGGGGCAGTACGCGTTCGAGGAGAGAGGGGCAGCGGGGATTAGCCCATCTCCTCCAACGCCTTGCCCTTGGTCTCCTTCACGTACTTCAGTACGAAGGGGATCGAGAGGGCGGCGAAGATCGTGTAGATCACATAGGTCGCGGAGAGGTTCCATTCGGCCAGCGACGGGAAGCTCGCGGTGATGGCCCAGTTGGCGATCCACTGCGCGGAGGCGGCGACGCCGAGGGCGGCGGCGCGGATCCGGTTCGGGAACATCTCGCCGAGGAAGACCCAGACCACCACGCCCCAGGACAGGGCGAAGAAGAGCACGAAGATGTGCGCGGCGACCAGGGCGATCCAGCCCTGGGTGGCGGGCAGCTTGCCGTCGACGAGGTCGTACGAGAAGGCCCAGGCCTCCAGGGCGAGGCCGACGGCCATGCCGACCGAGCCGATGAGCGCCAGCGGACGGCGGCCGATCCGGTCGACGAAGATCATCGCGATCACGGTGCCGATGATGTTGATGATCGACGTGGTGAACGAGTAGAAGAACGACTGCGTCGGGTCGACGCCGACCGACTGCCACAGCGTCGAGGAGTAGTAGAACGCGACGTTGATGCCGACGAACTGCTGGAATACCGACAGGCCGATGCCGACCCAGACGATCGGCTTGAAGAAGAACGAGCCGCCGAGCAGGTCCTTGAAGGCCGACTTGTGCTCGCTCTTCATGGCGTGCTCGATCTCGGCGACGCGGGCGTCCAGGTCGATGTGCTCGCCCTCGACCTCCTTGAGCACCTCACGGGCGCGCGCGTCGCGGCCGGCCGAGATCAGGAAGCGCGGCGACTCGGGGATGGCGAAGGAGAGCAGGCCGTACAGGACGGCCGGGACGACCATCACGCCGAGCATGACCTGCCAGGCCTCCAGGCCCATCAGGTGTCCGCGCTGGTCCCCGCCCGCGGCGTTGAGGATGCCCCAGTTGACCAGCTGCGAGATCGCGATGCCGATAACGATGGCGGCCTGCTGGAAGGAGCCGAGCCGCCCGCGGTACGCGGCGGGGGCGACCTCGGCGATGTAGGCGGGGCCGATGACCGAGGCCATGCCAATGGCGAAGCCGCCGATGATGCGCCAGAAGGCCAGGTCCCACAGGGCGAAGGGGAGCGCGGAGCCGACGGCGCTGATGGTGAAGAGCACGGAGGCGATCTGCATACAGCGGATGCGGCCGATGCGGTCGGCGATCCGGCCCGCGGTGGCGGCGCCGATCGCGCAGCCGATCAGGGCGATCGCGATGACCTGGGCGAGCGCCGCTGAGCCGATGTCATAACGGCCCCTGATGGCCTCGACGGCGCCGTTGATCACGGCGCTGTCGTAGCCGAAGAGGAAGCCGCCCATCGCGGCCGCCGCCGCGATGAAGATGACATGGCCGAGGTGGTCGGGGTGCGCCGCGCGGGCTCCCGAGGCCTGTGGCTGCGTAGTGCTGGTCACGTGAACTCCTGGGGCCGCCCGGCAGCGTCGCCGGGCGTTGGGGGCACTTCAAGTGGTACACAACTTCAGGTCACCCACCACTTGAAGGTAAAAGCAACGTTGCAGAGACTATGCCTTCAAGTTTCGAAGTCAATAGGGGCAGACCTGTGAGTTGAGCAACCCTGAGTTGTCTCACTTGTTCAAGTATTGAAGATGGGTTAGCGAAGGCGCTGGCTGATGACCTTGGAGACGCCGTCACCCTGCATGGACACGCCGTACAGCGCGTCCGCGACCTCCATCGTCCGCTTCTGGTGCGTGATCACGATCAGCTGCGAGGACTCCTGGAGCTCCTGCATGATCCGGATGAGCCGCTGCAGATTGGTGTCGTCGAGCGCCGCCTCGACCTCGTCCATCACATAGAACGGGCTCGGCCGTGCCTTGAAGATCGACACCAGCAGCGCAACGGCCGTCAGCGACCGCTCACCGCCCGAGAGCAGCGAGAGCCGCTTCACCTTCTTGCCCGGCGGCCGCGCCTCCACGTCCACACCGGTGGCGAGCATGTTGGACGGGTCGGTCAGGATCAGCCGCCCCTCGCCGCCCGGGAAGAGCCGCGAGAAGACGCCCTCGAACTCCCTGGCCGTGTCCCGGTACGCCTCCGTGAAGACCTGCTCGACGCGCTCGTCCACCTCCTTCACCACCTGAAGAAGGTCGGCCCGGGTCTTCTTCAGGTCCTCCAGCTGCTCCGAGAGGAACTTGTGCCGCTCCTCCAGCGCCGCGAACTCCTCCAGCGCGAGCGGGTTGACCTTTCCCAACTGCTGGTACGCCCGTTCGGCTGACCTCAGTCGCTTTTCCTGATCCGCGCGGTCGAAACCCATGGGCCGGTTGCGCGGGTGGTCCCCCGCGGCGAAGCCGCTAGGGGACTCAGCCTCGGGAAGCTCCTCTCCCTCGGCGAGCGGGGACGGCGGCACCGGCTGGTCGGGGCCGTACTCCGCGACCAGCCCGGCCGGCTCCACCCCCAGCTCCTCCAGCGCCTTCGTCTCCAACTGCTCGATCCGCATGCGCTTCTCGGCACCGAGTACCTCGCCGCGGTGCACCGAATCCGTCAGCTTGTCGAGCTCGCCCTTGAGGTCGCGGCCGGTGGCCCGGGCGCCCGCCAGGTCCTGCTCGCGCGCGGCCTTCGCGGCCTCGGCCTCGGCCCGCTCCCGCTCGGCCCGCACCACCGAGACCTCGACGTGTGCGAGCAGGGTCCGCGCGCCCGCCGCCACGGCCGCCGCCACCCGGGCCTCGTGGCGCAGCCTCTCGCGCCGCTCCTCGGCCCGGGCGCGGGCCTCACGCTCGGCGCGGGCGCCCCGGTCGAGCGCGTCGGCCCGCCCGGCCAGGCCCTTCACCCGCTCCTCGTGCGTACGCAGCTGGAGGCGGGCCTCCATCTCGGTCTGACGGGCGTTGGCCCCGTCGGCGGCGAGCCGGTCCCGTACGGAGGTGTCCGGCTCCTCCGCCCCTTCCTCCCCGGAGGGGCGATTCTCCTCGGCCACCAAGAGCCGCTCGGTCAGCTCCTCGGCCTCCTCAAGGGCCTTCTCCAGGGCCTCCTGGGCGCGGGCCGCGGCCGCCGCCGTGCGCTCGGCCTCGCCGGCGGCGCCGCGCGCCTGCCCGGCGAGCCGCCCGAGCTGCTGGGCGACGGACGACTTCTCCCGGTCGGCGGCCCGGCGCCGCTCCCCCAGCTCCTCGACGCGCTCGGCGCACTGGGCCCGCCGCTCCCCCGCCGTCCGCTGGACCTCGGCGAGCTCCTCGCAGCGCACCGCGAGCTCGGCGAGTTCGGCGGCGGCCTCGTCGACCGACGCCTGCACCTCCAGCAGGCTGGGCGCCCCGGCGGATCCTCCGTGCGCGAAGTACGCCCCGAGCAGATCGCCCTCGGCGGTGACGGCGGTCAGGCCCGGCTGCGCGTAGACCAGGTCCTCGGCGTCCTCCAGGGTGCCCACGACCACGACCCCGCGCAGCAACTTCCGCACGGCGGGCAGCAGTTCCTCAGGGCCGCGCACCAGGTCCGCCGCGTACGGCGGCCCGCCCTGCCGTACGGGATCGGGCTCCTGGGGGCCCGGCAGCCCGCCCACCAGGAGCGCGGCCCGCCCGGCGTCCTGCTTGCGCAGCAGCCGGATCGCCTGGGCGGCGGTGGCGGGTCCCGACACCGCGAGCGCGTCGGCGGCGGCGCCCAGGGCGGCGGCCACCGCCACCTCGTGGCCGGGCACGACGGTGAGCAGCGCGGCGGCGGGGCCGAGCAGCCCGGCGAGCGAGTCCTGGGCGGCGAGCAGCGCGCCCGTGCCGTCCTTGCGGCGCAGGCCCAGGGCGAGCGCGTCGTGGCGGGCGGCCACCGCGGCACGTTTCCTCTCGGCGGCCGTGGCCGCCTCCCGGGCGGCGCCCAGGGCCGCCTCGGCCTCGGCGAGCTCGCGCTTGGCGCGCTCGTGCTCCTCGCCGAGCTCGTGGTCGTCCGCGTCCAGGCCGTCGACCTCGGCCTTCAGCTGTTCGTACTCCTCCTGGGCCAGCGCCGCGCGCTCGCCCGCCTCGTCGCGCGCCGCCGCCAGCCGGTCGATCTCCGCCTGCGCCGAACCCGCCCTGCTCCGCGCCGCGTTGACCTGCCCGTGCAGCCGCGCCAGGCCCTCGCGCCGGTCCGCGATGGCCCGGGCCACATCCTTCAAACGACGCTCTTCCAGCGCGAGTTCCCGCTCCAGCTCGGCACGGTGGGACGCGGTGTCCTCCAGGGCGCGCTCGGCCGCCTCGCGGGCCGCCTCCAGCTCCGCCTCCTGCTCCCGGATCCGGGCGGCCTCACGCTCCATGTCCTCCGGGTCGCGCCCGCGCCGCTCCTCCGGCGGCTGGGCGGTGGCGCTCTTCACGCGCGCGTCCGCGAGCGAGACGGTGCCCCGCACCCGCTCGGCCAGCTGCGACAGCTCGTACCAGGTCTGCTGGGCGCTCCGGAGGCGGGGCGTGAGCCTGCGGACCTCGTCCTCCAGCTCCCCCTCGCGCGCGAGGGCGGCCTTCAGCTCGGCCTCGGCGCTGTCCTTGCGCTGCTTGAGCGCCGCCTCGTCCTCGATCTCGGCCCGCAGCGCCTGGCGCATCCGCACCAGGTCGTCGGCGAGCAGACGCAGCCGGGCGTCGCGCAGATCGGCCTGGATGACGGCGGCCCGGCGGGCGACGGCCGCCTGCCGGCCCAGCGGCTTGAGCTGGCGCCGCAGCTCGTCGGTGAGGTCCTGCACGCGCGCGAGGTTGGCCTGCATCGCGTCCAGCTTGCGCAGCGCCTTCTCCTTGCGCTTGCGGTGCTTGAGGACGCCGGCCGCCTCCTCGATGAAGGCCCGGCGGCCCATCGGGTCGGCGTGCAGCACCGAGTCGAGCTGGCCCTGCCCGACGATCACATGCATCTCGCGCCCGATGCCGGAGTCGGAGAGCAGCTCCTGGATGTCGAGCAGACGGCAGGTGTCGCCGTTGATCTGGTACTCGCTGCTGCCGCCCCGGAACATGATCCGGGTGATGGTGACCTCGGCGTAGTCGATGGGCAGGGCGCCGTCGGAGTTGTCGATGGTGAGGGAGACCTCGGCGCGGCCCAGCGGCGGGCGGCCGGTCGTCCCGGCGAAGATGACGTCCTCCATCTTGCCGCCGCGCAGCGACTTGGCGCCCTGCTCGCCCATGACCCAGGACAGCGCGTCCACCACATTGGACTTGCCGGAGCCATTGGGGCCCACCACACAGGTGATGCCGGGCTCGAACTTCAGTGTCGTCGCGGAAGCAAATGATTTGAACCCGCGCAGGGTGAGGGCCTTGAGGTGCACGCCGTCGGACTTTACTCTCCGCGCCCCGTGCCGCCCCGGGAAGGCGCACCCCGGCGGTTTCACCTCTGGCCACGCAGGGCACATCGGATGAGAAAGACCGCACGGAGCGGAGGGGTGGTGCGGGCGGGCGGCAAAGACCGGTGGCAAAGACGGTCCGGGCAAGAAAGAAGGGACGCCGAGGCGTCCCTTGCATATCTATCTCTGGAGAGTGGATCTCACCTACGGGCCTTCGGGTGCGGCCCCGGATCAGGTGAGCGCAGGCTCCGCCTGGGGTACGTCGATGTCGATGCCTTCGAGCAGCGAGTCTCCGCGATGCGAAGCAACGGCAGCGGACAGCGCGTCCTTCTCGGACTGGATCCGTACGAGCTCGGACTCTAGGTCCTGGACACGCTGCTGGAGCCGTCGCATCTCGGCGAGGAGTCGCGGGTCGGAACCGCCGACGTAACCGAGAAGCGCCTTTGCCATGATGGATGGTCCTCCACAATGAGTGACCGACCGAAGCGGTTGGGTCGTGAGGGAATCGCACCCGCGGTGCTTGGACTTGACTGTGTTCTTCATGCCAAACAGCTAAGGTGCGCGGGGCTTCCAGCGTCTCACCAAAAAGTTTGACGGTCAACACGATCACGCCCCGTATCGGCGGGCAGTCCGGGGGCCGTCCGGCCGGGACGCACCCGGCGAGGCCTCTCCTCGGAGCCCTGGGGGCGTGGAGATCATCCTTCTAGCGGCAGCCTTGCACGCCGGAGGGCGATTGGCAACAACGAAGTCGTACGAGGTCAGGGGCCCGGACCCGGACCGACCGACTGGTACGCGGCCCCCGGGCCGCGATGCGGGCGGCCGGGCCGTCCTAGCGGATCGCGAAGCTGTCGTAGCCGCCGCGGGGCGTGGCCCAGATCTCGGTGACTCCGTCGACCCTGCCGGGTGTGTCGCCGTCCCTCAGCCACTCCAGCAGACGGTGGCATTTATCACGCGGCCCCTCGGCCACGACCTGCACCCTGCCGTCGTCGAGGTTGAGCGCGAACCCGACGAGGCCGCCGATCTCCAAAGCGTTTGCCCTGGTGAACCAGCGGAAGCCCACTCCCTGTACTCGGCCGCGTACCCAGGCGGTGAGCCGTGCGTCTTCGTTCATGGGTGCACGCTAACCGGCCAATACCTCACGGAGCACTTCGCCCTCTTGCGTCATGGCGTACAGTCCCGACGCAATGAGCCTCACCCGTTCGGAGTAGCATCCGTCGCCCCGTACGGGGCCTGGGGCCCAGGGACCACAGCACCGAAGCAATGAGGGAGACCCGCTGATGGGACGCCATCGTCGCTCCGCCGCACCCGCCAGGAAGCGGCCCATCGTGCCCGTGCGCACCGGGCTGCTCGGCGCGTCCGCCGCCGTGGCGGTGGGCGCCGTAGCCATAGCCTCCGGCCTGCTGCCGGGCGGCTCGTCCTTCGAGCTCAACGGCGGGCCCACGGGCGAGCACGTCCAGGCCGGCGGCACCTCCTCCTCCGATCTGCGCCAGCAGGGCGGCGAGGCCGTGAAGCCGACCAGCGCGGCCCCCTCGGCACCGATCACCTCGCCGAGCACCCACGCACCGCTCACCTCTCCCTCCGCCACGCCCTCCCAGAAGCCGTCGTCTCCCGCGCCGACTCCGACGCGGGAGAAGACGTCCGCCCCGGCGGCCGCGCCGAAGACGGCCAAGCCGTCCGCCCAGCCGTCCAAGGCGAAGGTCATTCCGGAGCAGCGGCAGATCAAGGCGCCCAGCGCCGAGCAGGCGGCCGCTGCCACCATCGTCTCGCTGGTCAACCAGCAGCGCGCGCAGGCCGGCTGCAGCCCGGTGAAGGCCGATGCCTCGCTGGCGGCGCTGGCCACCGAGTTCAGTGACGCCATGGCGGCGCGCGGCTTCTTCGACCACACCGACCCGGACGGCAAGAGTCCCTGGGACCGGGCCGCGAAGGCGGGCGTCGGCAATCTGGGCGGCGAGAACATCGCCCGCGGCCAGGCGGACGCCAAGGCGGTCATGGAGTCCTGGATGAACAGCCCGGGCCACCGGGCGAACATCCTGAACTGCGACTACAAGACGCTCGGCGTCGGCGTGCACTTCGGCGAGGGCGGCCCGTGGTGGACGCAGGACTTCGGCTTCTGAGCCGCCGGACCCCGCCGCTCACACACCTCATCGACACAGCGCTAACTTCTGGTTAGCGCTGTGTCGTCGTATGGTGAGAGGTATGGAAGAGACCGCCACCGCCGACCCCGCGGACCTGCCGTTCGACGTCTTCTCCAAGGCGTGCCCCTCCCGCGGCACCCTTGAGCACGTCACCGGCCGCTGGGGCAGCCTCACCCTGGGCGCGCTCCACGAGGGAAGTTTCCGCTTCAACGAGCTGCGGCGGCGGGTCGACGGGGTGAGCGAGAAGATGCTCTCCCAGACGCTGCACGCGCTGGAGCGCGACGGGCTCGTCCACCGCGAGGCCCAGCCGACCAACCCGCCACGCGTCGACTACACCCTGACCCCTCTGGGGTACGAGGTCGCCGAACGGCTCCTCGGTCTGATCCACCTGATGGAGGACCGGATGCCGTCGGTCCTCGAAGCCCGCGAGCGTTACGACACGGTGCGCGGCGCGCGCTGACAGCGCGGGCAGAAGTAGCTGGACCGGTTCATCCAGGGGCGCCGGCGCATCGGAGTGCCGCACCGGCGGCAGGGCTCGCCCTCGCGCCCGTACGCGTCGAGCGAGCGGTCGAAGTACCCCGACTCGCCGTTCACATTGACGTAGAGGCTGTCGAAGCTGGTGCCGCCGACGGCGAGCGCCGCGTTCATCACGTCCCGTACGTGGCCGAGGAGTTCGGCGCACTTGGGGCGCGTGAGCGTCGAAGTGGGGCGCTCGTAGTGCAACTTGGCACGCCACAGCGCCTCGTCCGCGTAGATGTTGCCGACCCCGCTGATGAGCGACTGGTCGAGCAGAGCGCGCTTGACGGTCGTGCGCCGCAGCCGCAGCGCGGTGAAGAAGGCGGCGTCGTCGAAGAGTTCGTCGAGCGGGTCGCGCGCGATGTGGGCGATCACATCGGGCAGCCCGTCCGGGGTGTTGTCGTGGAGCGAGAGACCGCCGAAGGTCCGCTGGTCCACGAAGCGCAGCTCGGTGCCGGCCTCGTCCTGGAAGCGCAGCCGGATCCGCAGGTGCTTCTCGTCGGGCGCGCTCTCGGGCTGCACCAGGAGCTGCCCGCTCATCCCGAGGTGCCCGAGCACCGACTGACCGGTGTCCGCCAGGGGCAGCCACAGATACTTTCCGCGCCGCCGGGCCACCCCGATGCGGTGCCCCTTGAGCCGGGCCGCGAAGTCCGCCGCGCCGGCCGGGTGGCGGCGCACGGCCCGGGGGTGCAGCACGTCCACATGGTCCACGGTCCGCCCGGCCACCCAGCGCTCCAGACCCCGCCGCACGACTTCGACCTCGGGCAGTTCGGGCACGGGTTCCTCCGGAGGGGCGGGTGGACGCGGGGATGAGCGCAGCGTATCCCCGGCGGCGGGCGGCCCCCGGCCCGGGTACGGAAAAACCCCTGCCCGTACGGAATCCGTACGGGCAGGGGTTCAGGAAACGGTCAGGCTGCCGGGTCGGCGGCGGGGGTCGGCGTCCCGCCCTCCGGCTCGGCGACGGCGGCCTCGGCCTCCGCCTTGGCCTTCGCGAGCCGCTCGTCGGCGGACGCGCTGATCGCGCGCCATGCCGATTCCGCGGCCTGCTGCTCCGCTTCCTTCTTGCTGCGGCCGGTGCCGGTGCCGTACGAGACACCACCGACGCGGGCGGCAGCAGTAAAGGTCTTCTCGTGGTCGGGACCCGTCTCGGAGACCAGGTACTCCGGAACGCCGAGGCCTTCGGCCGCGGTGAGCTCCTGGAGACTGGTCTTCCAGTCCAGGCCGGCCCCGAGGTTCGAGGACTTCTCGATCAGGGGGTCGAAGAGCCGGTGGACGAGCTCGGAAGCCGCCCCAAGACCCTGGTCCAGATAGACCGCGCCGATCACCGCTTCAAGCGTGTCGGCGAGGATGGAAGCCTTGTCCCGGCCGCCCGTGCCCTCTTCGCCCCGGCCGAGCCGGATGAAGGAGCCGAGGTCGAGCCCACGGCCCACCTGCGCCAGCGCACGAGAGTTGACCACCGCGGCCCGGAGCTTGGCCAGCTGGCCTTCCGGGAGATCGGGGTGGGTGCGGTACAGCGTGTCGGTGACGACAAGACCGAGCACCGAGTCCCCGAGGAACTCGAGCCGTTCGTTGGTCGGCAGACCGCCGTTCTCGTACGCGAACGAACGATGGGTCAGTGCACGCACCAGAAGGGCGGACTCAAGGTGATACCCGAGCCGCCCTTCCAGAAGCGTGTGGGACGAGGCCGAGTTGTTGTCGCTACTGCCCGCCTTCTTGGCGCCGGCATTCGACAGATCAGACATCGGGCCTCTCACCAGCCGCTCAGACCTCGAGGACCTGGCGCTTGTTGTAGGTGCCGCAGCTCGGGCACGCGATGTGCTGGAGCTTCGGCTCCTGGCAACGCTCACACGAAACCAGGGTGGGGACCGCAGCCTTCCACTGCGACCGGCGGTGGCGCGTGTTGCTGCGCGACATCTTCCGCTTCGGAACAGCCACGGCTACTTCTCCTGCTTCTCGGCGGCGCGCTGCACGTCAGAGGCAGTGCCGCTCATGTTGTCCTTCTCGCCGTCCTGGATGGTCCCGGCGAGTCCTTGCAGTGCCGCCCAACGGATGTCGACGGCATCGTGGTGGTGGTCGGGGTCGTCCTCGAGCCTGAATCCACAGGTGGAACACAGGCCGAGGCAGGTCTCCCGGCACACCGGCTGCATCGGCAGTGCGAGCACCACCGCATCACGCAGCACTGGCTCAAGGTCGAAAAGTCCGTCCTCAAGCGGGATGGTGTCCTCGTCCTCGGCGTCGTCGGCCGGCTCCGCCTGCTTGCTGCGGCTCCGGTCGTCGGCGTCAGGGTACGAGAACATCTCCTGGAAGTCCGCATCGAGCGCGAGCTCAAGCGGCTCCAGACACCTTACGCACTCGCCCTCGGCCGATGCACGGGAGGTGCCTGTGACAAGCACCCCTTCCATGACCGACTCCAGGCGGAGCTCGATCTCCACCGGCGCGCCCTGGGGCACTCCGATGACGCCGTCGATCCCGAGATCGGCGGGCGCCTCGACCGTGCGGGAGATCCGCTGGAGGGCACCGGGACGCCGCCCCAGCTCGTGTGTGTCGAACACGAGAGGGTTGCGGTGGTCGAGGTGCGTACTCAGGGTTCTTCCTGCTTTCGGATCGTGGAGGGTGGCCGCCATGCGTCGCCGTGGGTGCGGCGACGCGCGGGCAGCGTTGATCGCGGACGTACGCGCGACCGAAGAGCCAGGATACTGGACGGGCCGCGATTGACCCAATCCGGGCTCCGCGAAGCGGCGCTAGCGCCCCTGCTCGTACTGACGCAGCTGTTCCAGGTCGATCATGCTCGTGTCGAAGAGGCTGGTCTCGTCCAGAGCGCCCTGCGGCGGGTGCGCGGGCTGCGGGACGGCCTGCTGCTGATGATGTCCGTATGCCTGCGGGTCGTAGCCGTACGGGTCCTGCTGCGGCTGCTGCTGGTCGTAGCCGTACTGGGCGTACTGCTGCTGGGGCTGCTGCTGGTAGGCGTACGGGTCCTGCTGGGCCTGGGCCTGCCCGTAGCCGTACGGGTCGTAGACCTGCTCCGGGACCTGGGCCTGCTGGGGCTGGGAGGCGGCCTGCGGCTGGGGGTCCGCAAGGTCGGCCAGGCCCGCGAGGTAGTCCGCGTCGCTGGTGTGGCCCCCGAAGGCCCCCGCGGCGTCCTGGGCGGCCATGTGCGCGCCCAGCTCGTCGCTGGCGATCCGGCCGTGCAGGGTCTCGCGGCCGCGGCCGACCGCTTCGAGGGTCTTGGCGAGGACGGCCTCGAAGGCGCCGAGCTTGGTGTCGATGTACTCGTCGGCACGCCGGATCAGGGTCTGCGGGTCGGGGCTGTACTCGGGGGCGTCCGCGTCGGCCTGCCCCTGCTCGTCCAGACCTGGGCCGCGGCCGAGCAGCTTCTCGCGGCCGCGGTCCACCGAGCCGATGGTCTTGGTGAGGACGACCTCGAAGTTGGCCAGCTTGGAGTCGACGTAGTCGTCGGCCTCGGCACGGATCTCGTCGGCCTCGCGCTTGGCGTCGGCGAGGATGCGGTCGGCCTCGTCCTGCGACTGCCGGGCGACCGCAGTGTCGGAGATCAGCGTGCCCCGCTGGGCGTGCGCGGACTCGATGATCCGCTCGGCCTCCTGGCGGGCCTGCTCGACCATCTGCTCGCGGCCGCCGATCAGCTCCTGGGCCTGGGCGAGGGAGCCGGGCAGGGCCTGGCGCACCTCTTCCAGGAGCGCGAGCAGCTCGGCGCGGTTGACCACGCACGAGGCCGACATGGGCATGGAGCGGGCGCCGGAGACCACACCGACGATCTCGTCCAGCTTCTTCTGCACGTCCACCGTGTGCTCGCCACTCTCTACGACTGGTTGGGAGACGGACGGGACGACTGTAAGGCCAGTCGGGTCCCGCACGACACCAGCTGACGGGCTGTCAGCTCAGCGCTGCTCGGCGATCCGCGCGACCAGTGCGTCATGGACGGTGGGAGGCAGCAGGTGGGAGACGTCTCCGCCCCAGGCCGCGACCTCCTTGACCAGCGAGGACGACAGGAAGCTGTACGTCGGGTTGGTGGGCACGAACAGGGTCTCGACGCCCGAGAGCCCGTTGTTCATCTGGGCCATCTGGAGCTCGTAGTCGAAGTCGCTGACCGCGCGCAGGCCCTTCACGATGGCGGGGATGTCGCGCTGCTTGCAGAAGTCGACCAGCAGGCCGTGGAAGGACTCGACCTCCACGTTGCCGAGGTCGGCGGTCACCTCACGGATCATCCCGATCCGCTCCTCGATGGTGAACAGGCCCTTCTTCGACTGGTTGATCATCACCGCGACGTGCACCACGTCGTACAGCTTGGAGGCGCGGGCGATGATGTCGAGATGTCCATTGGTGATGGGGTCGAACGACCCCGGACAGACGGCTCGGCGCAACTGAAGTCCCTCGCTCCCGGTCATGGTGCTTCTTCGCACGTAGAGGCGGCGCGACCGTACCAAAGCGTGCCCTCGCCGTAACGACGGGCCCGCAGTGGCTCGAACCCCTGCGGCCAGCCGAATTCTCCGCCTCTGGTGCTGCGCTCCACGGTGACCAGGCACTCGTCGGCGAGCCAGCCCTGAGTGCGGAGTGTGAGGAGGATCTCGCGAAGATCGTCATCGGTCACGGCGTACGGCGGGTCGAGAAACACCACGTCAAAGGGGGTTTCGGGGGCCGGGCCCGCAACGATCTGTTCCGCTTTTCCGTTACGTACCTCCGCGCCCGGAAGGCCCAGTACGCGCACGTTGTCGCGGACGGTCTTCACGGCCCGGGCGTCGGCCTCGACGAGCAGCGCGTGCGAGGCGCCCCGGGAGAGCGCCTCCAGGCCGACCGCGCCCGACCCGGCGTACAGATCCGCGACCCGGATCCCCTCCAGCGTGCCGAGCAGGGCCTCCCAGGTGGAGAAGAGGCCCTCGCGCGCGCGGTCGGAGGTGGGGCGGGTGCCGTTGCCCGGCGGTACGGCCAGGCGGCGTCCGCCGGCCCGGCCGGCGATCACGCGGGTCATCTGAGTCCTTGTCGGTGTACGTACGTCACTGGTGTCCCCCAGTTTCTCAGAACCTGACGCGGACGCCGCGCCCCGGCCGGGCCGCTTCCCGTCAGCCCTTGTCGAGGAACTGCTCGCGGTCCTTGTCGAGCAGGGCGTCCAGCGCCGTCCGCAGAGCGGGCAGCCGTTCCAGATCCGGGTCCTGGCCCACCACCGCCACCGCCTCCTCGCGAGCCGCCGCGATCACCTCCTCGTCCTCGATGACCGCGAGCATCCGCAGCGACGAGCGCACACCCGACTGGGCCTGGCCCAGCACATCGCCCTCGCGGCGCTGCTCCAGGTCGATCCGGGAGAGCTCGAAGCCGTCCAGGGTGGCGGCCACCGCGTTCAGCCGGGCCCTGGCCGCGCTCGCCTCCGGCATCTCGGTGACCAGCAGGCACAGGCCCGGGGCCGAGCCACGGCCGACGCGGCCGCGCAGCTGGTGCAGCTGCGAGACGCCGAACCGGTCCGCGTCCATGATCACCATCGCGGTGGCGTTCGGCACGTTCACCCCGACCTCGATGACCGTGGTCGCGACCAGCGTGTCCACGTCGCCGGCCGCGAACCGGCGCATCACGTCGTCCTTGTCATCGGGCTGCATCCGGCCGTGCAGCACCTCGACGCGCAGCCCCTGGAGCGGGCCTTTCCGCAGCTGCTCGGCGATGTCGAGGACGGCGAGCGGCGGGCGCTTCTCCGCCTCGTCCTCGGCGGACTTCTTCTTGCCCGCCTTCTTCTCCTCTTCGTCGTCGCCGATGCGAGGACACACCACGTACGCCTGGTGGCCCTTGGTGACCTCCTCGCGGACCCGCTCCCAGGCGCGCGCCAGGAAGTGCGGCTTGTCCTGGGCGGGGACGACATGGCTGGCGATGGGCGAACGCCCCGCCGGGAGCTGGTCCAGGACCGAGGTCTCCAGATCACCGAAGACGGTCATCGCGACCGTGCGCGGAATCGGCGTGGCCGTCATCACCAGGAGGTGCGGCGGCTGCTTGCCCTTGCCGCGCAGGGCGTCGCGCTGCTCGACACCGAAGCGGTGCTGCTCGTCCACCACGACCAGTCCCAGATCGTGGAACTGCACCTTGTCCTCGATCAGCGCGTGCGTGCCGATCACGACCCCCGCCTCGCCGGTGACCAGGTCGAGCAGCGCCTGGCGGCGGGCGGCCGTGCCCATCGAGCCGGTGAGCAGGACGACCTTGGTGCCGAGGTCGGACCCGCCCAGCATCCCGCCCTCGGCCAGCTCGCCCATCATCTCGGTGATGGACCGGTGGTGCTGCTGGGCCAGGACCTCGGTCGGGGCGAGCATGGCGGCCTGGCCGCCGCTGTCGACCACGGCGAGCATGGCGCGCAGGGCCACCATGGTCTTCCCCGACCCCACCTCGCCCTGGAGCAGCCGGTGCATCGGGTGTTCGGTGGCCAGGTCGTCGAAGATCTCCTTGGAGACCTTGCGCTGGCCGTCGGTGAGGGTGAAGGGCAGTTTGGCGTCGAAGGCGTCGAGCAGGCTGTCGGGGGCGGGCCTGCGCGCCACGGCGGGCAGTTGCGTGTCCGCGAACCGCCGCCGGGCCAGTGCCACCTGGAGGACGAACGCCTCGTCCCACTTCAGCCGCTGGCGGGCCTGCTCCACGTCGTCCTTGCTGTGCGGGCGGTGGACCTTGAGCAGCGCCTCGGGCAGCGGGACGAAGCCACGGCCCTCCCGCAGGGAGGGGGGCAGCGGGTCTGCGGCCTCCTGGGCGCTGGGCAGCACCGCGTCGACCGCCTTGGCGATCTTCCACGACTCCAGGCCCTTGCAGGCGGGGTAGATCGGGATGAGCGCGCCCGCCCAGGAGTCCACCGCGTCGGCGGAGTCGTCGCCCTCGGCGCTCAGCTTCGCGTACGTGGGGTGGGCGAGCTGGAGGCGGCGGTTGAACATCGACACCTTGCCCGCGAACATCGCGCGGCTGCCGGGCAGCAGCTCCTTGTGCGGCTTGTGGATGCCGCGGCCGAAGAAGACCAGCTGGAGGCGGCCGCTGCCGTCGGTGATGGTGATCTCCAGGCGCTGGCCGCGGCCGCCGTTGAACGTGTGCACGCGCGCGTCGGCCACCTGGGCGACGACCGTGACGTCCTCGTCGAGGGGCAGCTCGGCCAGCTTCGTCAGCTGGCCGCGCTCCTCGTACCGCCGCGGGTAGTGGTGGAGGAGGTCGCCGACCGTGTGCAGGTCGAGATGCTCGGCCATCACCTTCGCGGTGGGTCCGCCGAGCAGCTTCTTGAGGGGTTCATCGAGCGCAGGCACGCGATCCATTGCACACCACACCACTGACATCCCGCAGGATCCCCCGGCCCCTGTGGACAACTCGCCGCGTACGGCGGCCACTCGGCCGGCCCCTCTACCGGCTACTCGACGCCGATCAGCAGCGGGGCGCTCTGGTTGCCGCCGTCGTAGACGACGGTGTCGACCGCCAGATGGGCCTCGCGTACATGGGCCTCGATGCCGGGCGCCAGGTCCGCCGGGGCGTCGGCGGCCAGCACCAGGGTGACCAGCTCGCCGCCCGCCGCCAGCATCCGGTCCAGTACCGCCTTGGCCGTACGGGCCAGGTCCTGCCCGATCACGGCCACGTCGCCGTCGATGAGGCCGAGCACGTCCCCGGCCTGGCAGATGCCGGCCGTGGTCCACGACTGCCGCTCGGCGACGGCCAGTTCGGCGTACCGGGTGGCGCCGGCCGCCGCGGTCATCGCGACCACGTCCTCGTCGAAGCGGCGGTCGGGGGCGTGCACCGCGAGCGCGGCGAGGCCCTGGACGGCGGACCGGGTGGGGATGAGCGCGACCCGTACGCCCTCGGTGCGCGCCTGCTCCACGGCCGCGGCGGCGGTGTGGCGCAGCTCGGCGTCGTTGGGCAGCAGGACGACCTCGCGCGCGTGGGCGCGGCGGATCGCGTCGACGAGCTCGCCACTGGCAGGGGGCTCGCCGGGCCGGACCAGGACGGCGGTCGCCCCGGCCTCGGCGCACAGCCCGGCCAGGCCCTCACCGGGCACGACCGCGACGACGGCCCGCTGGACCTGCTCGCGCGGCTCGGGGCGGGCCCCGAAGTGGGTGATGCGGATCCGGTACGGCCGCCCGGCCTCCACGCCCGCCTCGACGGCCGCGCCCGCGTCGTCCACGTGTACGTGGACGTTCCACAGCCCGTCGCCGCCGACGACCACCAGGGAGTCCCCGAGCGCGTCCAGGCGGCCCCGCAGCCGGGCCACGGCCTCGTCCCCGGCCTCCAGGAGGTAGATCACCTCGAAGGCCGGCCCGGCGCTCTCGGCGGGGTCGGCGGGGCAGGAGTGCGGGTCGAGCGGCGGATGCGCCTCGTGCCGTACGGGCGCGGCCTCGCCGGTGAGCGCCTGCGCCAGTGCCCCCAGGACCGTCACAAGACCCCAGCCGCCCGCGTCCACGACCCCGGCACGGCCGAGGACCGCGAGCTGCCCGGGCGTCTCCTCCAGGGCCCGCCGGGCGCCGCCGTAGGCCGCGGTGGCCACGGCCGCCGCATCTCCGTCCACCCCGCGGGCCGCCTCGGCTGCGGCCCTCGCCACCGTCAGGACCGTGCCCTCGACCGGGTGCGCGACCGCCTCGTACGCCGACTCGGCGGCCCGGCGCAGGGCCCCGGACAGATCCGTGCCGCGCTCGGCGAGCACCTCGGCCATGCCGCGCAGCAGCTGGGAGAGGATCGTGCCGGAGTTGCCGCGGGCGCCGACGAGGGCGCCGTGCGCCATGGCCCGTATGACGTCGGGCGTCTCCGGCACCTCGGTGTACGCGGCGAAGACCGCCTCGACCGCCTGGTGGGCGGACTCCACGGTCAGATAGAGGTTGGTGCCGGTGTCCCCGTCCGCGACGGGGTAGACGTTGACCGCGTCGATCTCCTCGCGGTCCCGGCCGAGCCCGTCCAGGGCCAGCGAGCACCAGGTGCGCACCGCGACGGCGTCGAAAGTCTGCGGCACCTGGTGTCCTCCTTGGGCGGCCGGTGAGCTGCGGGCCAGCAGCAGGGTAGACCCGGGGAGGGGCTCGGGCCCGGGGTGGGGTGCGGCGGCGGTCGTGGTAGTTTCGTATCTCGGGAGCAGCCGTTGTATGCTGCTCCGGTTGCCCGGCGAGAGTCGGGCCATTCCCCCGGCAAGCCACTTCAGATCTCTGATTCCGGTGCGCCGGATTTCACTGTAAGTGCATCTGAAGTCTTTGGAGTGACCCGTGGCTGCCAACTGCGACGTTTGCGGCAAGGGGCCGAGCTTCGGCAACAACATTTCGCACTCGCACCGCCGTACGTCTCGTCGCTGGAACCCGAACATCCAGCGTGTGCGTGCCGTGGTCGGTCGGACGCCGAAGCGGCTCAACGTCTGCACCTCGTGCATCAAGGCCGGCAAGGTCTCGCGCTAACACGCGACGTTTCGTCGTAGCGCAGCCCCTGCGGTTGCCTTAAAAAGCCGGTCCACCTCGGTGGGCCGGCTTTTTGCCGTGTCCGTTTCGGCTGCGGGCCGGTGGGGGCTGGTCGTCGCTCCCCCAAGTCTCGGCTTCGCTCGAACAGGGGGGACCCCCGTCGCGGCGGAGCCGCACATGCCACAGCCCCGCGCCCCCGAGGGGGTGCGGGGTTCGCCGGCCATGTTCCACCGGGCCGATCCCCGCGCTCCCTAGGGCGTACGGAACCGCCACCCATGATCCACCGGGCCGATCCCCGCCCCCAGCGCGAAGCCCTGCGCGATCGCCCCCGTCACGTACTCCTTCGCCTGCCTCACCGCCTCCGGGACCGTCAGTCCCTTCGCCAAGCCCGACGCCACCGCCGATGCCAGGGTGCAGCCCGTGCCGTGGGTGTGGCGGTTGTCGTGGCGAGGGGCTCGGAGCCAGTGCTCCTCCGTGCCGTCGGTGAGCAGGTCGATCGCGTCGCCCGGGAAGTGGCCGCCCTTGATCAGGGCCCAGCGGGGGCCGAAGGCGAGGATCGCCCCGGCCGCCCGCCGCATCCCGTCCTCGTCCTCGACCCGTACGCCCGTGAGCTGCGCCACTTCGTCCAGGTTGGGTGTGGCCACGGTCGCGGTCGGCAGCAGCCTCTTCCGTACGGACTCCAGCGCCTCGGCCGCGAGCAGGGCGTCGCCGTGCTTGGAGACGCCCACGGGGTCCACGACCACCGGCGCGTCCGTGCCCGACAGGAGTTCCGCCACGGTCTCCACCAGGGCGGCGGACGAGAGCATCCCCGTCTTCACCGCCTGGACGCCGATGTCGTCGACGACCGAGCGGTACTGCGCCCGGACCGCCTCGGCGGGCAGCTCCCAGGCGCCCTGGACGCCCAGCGAGTTCTGCGCGGTCACCGCGGTGATCACGCTCATCCCGTGGACGCCCAGGGCCAGCATCGTCTTGAGGTCGGCCTGGACGCCCGCGCCGCCGCCGGAGTCGGAACCGGCGACGGTCAGCACCCGGGGCGGCGCGGCGCTCACTCCTCGTCCCCGAAGTGGTCCCAGCCGCCCTTGGCGGTCCAGGGCGCGCCGTCGACGGTGACCTGGGGCAGCGCCGAGGGGTTGAGCACCTCCCCGATGACCTTCCAGCGGGCGGGCAGCTTCACGTCCGGCGGGAAGGTCGCCACGATCGCGTGGTCCTCGCCCCCGGTCAGCACCCACTGGAGCGGGTCGACGCCGACCGCCTGGCCGATGTCGTTCATCTGCGTCGGGATGTCGATCAGGCCCGAGCGCAGGTCGATACGGACCTTGCTCGCCTCCGCGATGTGCCCGAGGTCCGCCACCAGGCCGTCGCTGACGTCCGTCATGGCGGTGGCGCCGAGCCCGGCGGCCGCGGGGCCCGCGTGGTACGGCGGCTCCGGGCGGCGGTGGGCCTCCACGAAGGCGCGCGGCGAGCGGAAGCCGCGCGAGAGGACCGCGTAACCCGCCGCCGACCAGCCCAGCCAGCCGGTCACCGCGACCACGTCGCCGGGCTGCGCGCCGCCGCGGGTCACCGGCTCGTGGTTGCGCAGGTCGCCGAGGGCGGTGATGGCGACGGTGATGGTGTCGCCGCGGACCACGTCGCCGCCGACCACGGCCGCCCCCGCGACCTGGCACTCGTCGCGGATCCCGTCCATCAGCTCGACCGGCCAGGTGGCCGGGAGCTCGGCTGGGACGACCAGGCCGAGCAGCAGCGCGGTCGGGACCGCGCCCATGGCGGCGATATCGGCCAGATTCTGTGCGGCGGCCTTGCGGCCCACGTCGTACGCGGTCGACCAGTCGCGCCGGAAGTGGCGGCCCTCCAGAAGGATGTCCGTGCTCGCCACCACCCTGCGGTCGGGTGCGGTCACGACCGCGGCGTCGTCGCCGGGGCCGATCCGTACCGCGGGGGTCGAGGTGAGCCGGGAGGTCAGCTCCCTGATGAGCCCGAACTCCCCCAACTCGCCCACAGTGCCTTTCACCGTGCCACCTCTCATCCTCTTGCCCCATGGCACCCGGCGCGCTCGCGGTCGCGAGCGGTCACCTCGGTGGGTACCGTCGACACATACGTCAACTTCTGCTGCGCGCACGCGGATATGCGAGCGCCCGCGCCTGCGCGGTACTCCCCCGGGCGCACGGCGACGCGATACCGTGGCGTCTCTTTCTTCCCCCCTTGGGCCTCCCCGCCGTAGGGAGGGGACATGATCCTCGTGGCCGCCCTGGAGGTTCCGTGGTACAGGCGTACATCCTCATCCAGACCGAGGTGGGCAAGGCGTCGACCGTCGCCGAGACCATCGCAAAGATTCCGGGAGTGATCCAGGCCGAGGACGTCACCGGGCCGTACGACGTGATCGTGCGCGCCCAGGCGGACACGGTCGACGAGCTGGGCCGCATGGTGGTCGCCAAGGTCCAGCAAGTGGACGGGATCACCCGCACCCTGACCTGCCCGGTGGTTCATCTGTAGCCCCCGCTTACCCTTGACCGGTGACTTCTCCGCGCCGCCGTCCGCTGCTCGTCCTGCCCGCGGTCGCCATGCTCATGGCGGCCGCGGGCTGTTCTTCCTCGTCCGACGCCGGCGCGGGGGTCGCGGTTCCCTCGCCGACGGCGAAGGAGGCGGCCGCCTGCGCGGCGCTGGACAAGGCGCTGCCGGACACCGTGGCCGGGCAGAAGCGGCACGACCCCACCCCTGACTCACCGCTGACGGCCCGATGGGGGGACGGGGACGCGGAGATCGTACTGCGCTGCGGCATTCCGCGACCCGAGGAGATGTCGGATCCGAAGCTCCCGGGCGTCGGCGTGGAGGGCGTCGACTGGACCGTGCAGCAGCGCGACGAGGGGCCCCGCTTCATCACTCAGTACCGGGACCCCTACGTCGAGCTGCGAACGGGGAAGCGGTACGCGAACGACGCGTCCGTGCTCCAGCCGTTCGGCGTCCCCGTCCGCAAGGCCATCCCGAAGACGGTCTAGCGCAGGCCCGTCGAACGGCGCAGCGCCGCGTCGATCAGCCGGTCCACCAGCTCCGCGTAGTCCACGCCCGTCGCCTCCCACATCCGCGGGTACATCGAGATCGGCGTGAACCCCGGCATCGTGTTGATCTCGTTGATCACGAACTCGCCGTTCTCCTGGAGGAAGAAGTCCGCCCGGACCAGCCCCTCGCAGGACGCGGCCTCGAACGCCTCCACGGCGAGCCGGCGCACCTCGGCGGTGGCCTCGGCGCCGATCGGCGCGGGCACGATCCCGTCGGCCGAGTCGATGTACTTGGCCTCGAAGTCGTAGAAAGCGTGGTCGCTGACCGGCGGGATCTCGGCCGGCACGCTCGCGCGCGGCCCGTCCTCGAACTCCAGGACGCCGCACTCGATCTCACGGCCGCGCAGCAGCGACTCGACCAGGAACTTGGGGTCGTGGCGCCGCGCCTCCTCGATGGCCTCGTCCAGGCCGTCGAAGGAGTCGACCTTGGTGATGCCGAAGGAGGACCCGGCCCGGGCGGGCTTGATGAACAGCGGCCAGCCGTGCTCGCCCGCGAAGGCGGCGATCCGCTTGCGGGCGCCCTGCTCGTCCTGCTCCCACTCGCGCGGCCGGACCACCAGGTAGGGGCCGACGGACAGCCCGAACGAGGTGAACACCCGCTTCATGTAGTCCTTGTCCTGGCCGACGGCCGAGGCGAGCACGCCCGAGCCGACGTAGGGGACGCCGGAGAGTTCCAGGAGGCCCTGGAGGGTGCCGTCCTCGCCGTACGGGCCGTGGAGCACCGGGAAGACGACGTCGACCTCGCCGAGCGCCTTGGGGACCGCGCCGGGCTCCGTGTAGACGACCTCACGGTTGCCCGGGTCCACGGGAAGCACGACGCCGCCCTCGGCGGACTCGGCGAGCTCCGCCACGGTGGGCACCTTGCGGTCGGCGATGGCCATCCGCTCCGGCTCGTCGGCGGTGAGCGCCCAGCGGCCGTCCGTCGTGATGCCGATGGGCAGCACGTCGTACTTCGTACGGTCGATGGCGCGCAGTACGGCACCGGCGGTGACGACCGAGATGCCGTGCTCGGAGCTGCGGCCGCCGAACACGACGGCCACCCGCGGCTTGCGCGGCTGCTGGGTGCTCTCAGGGCTCTGGGGGAGGTTCTCGCTGCTCATATCGCGTTGAGCGTACCCGTTCGGTCCGCCGCCTTCAGCGCCGCTCGGACTTGGCGCTGCGCGACATCAGCTCCTTGAGGGCGACCACCGGGGGCTTGCCCTCGTGGACGATGCCGACGACGGTCTCGGTGATGGGCATGTCGACGCCGTGGCGGCGGGCCAGATCCAGTACGGACTCGCAGGACTTGACGCCCTCGGCGGTCTGCTTGGTGACCTCGATGGTCTCCTGGAGCGTCATGCCCCGGCCGAGGTTGGTGCCGAAAGTGTGGTTGCGCGAGAGCGGCGAGGAGCAGGTGGCGACGAGGTCGCCGAGGCCCGCGAGACCGGAGAAGGTCAGCGGGTCGGCGCCCATCGCGAGGCCGAGCCGGGTGGTTTCGGCGAGGCCCCGGGTGATGAGCGAGCCCTTGGCGTTGTCGCCCAGGCCCATGCCGTCGGCGATGCCGACGGCGAGCCCGATGACGTTCTTGACGGCGCCGCCGAGCTCGCAGCCGACGACGTCGGTGTTGGTGTACGGGCGGAAGTACGGGGTGTGACAGGCGGCCTGGAGGCGCTGGGCGACGGCCTCGTCGCGGCAGGCGACCACGGCGGCGGCGGGCCGGCGCTGGGCGATCTCCTTGGCGAGGTTGGGTCCGGTGACCACGGCGACGCGGTCGGCGGAGACCTTGGCGACCTCCTCGATCACCTCGCTCATCCGCTTGGCGGTGCCGAGTTCGACGCCCTTCATCAGGGACACGAGCACGGTGTCGGGCGCGAGCAGCGGTGTCCAGGCGGCGAGGTTGCCGCGCAGCGTCTGCGAGGGCACGGCCAGGACGGTGAAGTCGGCGCCCTCGGCGGCCTCGGCGGGGTCGGTGGTCGCCCGTACCGCAGCGGGCAGTTCGATGCCCGGCAGGTAGTCGGGGTTGGTGCGGGTGGTGTTGATCGCCTCGGCGAGTTCGGGGCGGCGGCCCCAGAGGGTCACCTCGCAGCCCGCGTCGGCGAGGACCATGGCGAACGCCGTGCCCCAGGAGCCGGTGCCGAATACTGCTGCCTTGGTGGCGGCGTGCGTCACTTGGTGCCCTCCCCGGCCGCCTTGCGGCGCAGCTGTGCGCGGACTTCGCGCGGATCGTACGGCTTCGCGGGGGCGCTCTCGCCCCGGATCTCCTCCAGCTGGCGGGTGATCGCGGCCATGATGACCTCGGTCGCCTCGCGCAGCACCTCGGGGGTGGGCTCCTTGTCGTAGAAGCGCGCGAGGTCGACCGGCGGACCGGCCTGCACCTGGAGGGTCTTGCGGGGGAAGAAGCGGACCTTCTTCTCCTTGGCGTAGGGCGGCATCGCCAAGTTGGCGCCCCACTGGGCGACCGGGATGACCGGGGCCCTCGTCTGCAGCGCGGCACGCGCGACACCGGTCTTGGCGGTCATCGGCCACATGTCGGGGTCGCGGGTGAGGGTGCCCTCGGGGTAGAACGCGACGCATTCGCCGCCCTCGATCGCCTCGACGGCGGCCCGGAAGGCGCCGAAGGCGTTGGAGGACTCGCGGTAGACGGGGATCTGGCCCGTGCCGCGCAGCAGCAGTCCCACGCCGGGCGCCTTGAAGAGCGCCGCCTTGGCGAGGAATCGGGGGACCCGTCCGGTGTTGTACTGGAAGTGCCCGTAGGAGAACATGTCGAGATACGAGTTGTGATTGATGGCGGTGATAAAACCGCCCTCCGCCGGAATGTTCTCCATTCCGTGCCAGTCCCGCTTGAAAAGCACCACCAGTGGAGGTTTGGCGATGACCGCCGCCAGGCGGTACCAGAAGCCGATTCTGCGGCGGGACACTCGGAGCACCTTCCTCTAGGACAGACCACTGTCGACCACTGCGCGACCGGCGCAGGGAGCAAGTGTCGCCCCGGCCCTCCGGTCTGTCGAGAACACCGTACGCCCCGGCCGTGGGGCGACTCCTCCTGGCCGGGTGACAATGATCCCCGCCCTGTCCAGCGCCTATCCGTTCGACGGGGCGGGGAGAGACAAGAGCGAGGGGGACGCCACGAACACCGCATCACCGGGCCGCTGGTCCCTGGTCGTGCCGCTGAAGCCGTTGGCACTGGCGAAGAGCAGGCTCGCCGCCGCCGTCGGCGCGGCGCTGCGGCCCCGGCTCGCCCTGGCGTTCGCCCTGGACACCGTGGGGGCGGCGCTCACCTGCCCGGAGGTACGGGATGTGGCAGTAGTCACGGACGATCCGCTGGCGGGCGCGGAGCTGGCCGCACTGGGCGCCCGGATCGTCGAGGACCGCCCGGGCGCGGGCCTCAACGCGGCCCTCGTGCACGGGGCGTACGCGGTACGGGCGCTGCGCCCCGGGGCGGCGGTCGCGGCCCTGAACGCGGATCTGCCCGCACTGCGGCCGGCGGAATTGGGCCGGGTCCTGGATGCCGCCTCCACATTTCCGCGCGCATTTCTGGCCGATGCGGCCGGAATCGGGACGACATTCCTTTCCGCCAGGGCCGGGGTGGATTTGGCCCCGCTTTTCGGTGGCCCCTCGCGCGCCGCGCATTCGGCCTCGGGGGCTGCGGAAATCCTGCTGGACGGGGTGGACTCGGTACGCCAGGACGTGGACACCGGGGTGGACCTGCTGGCCGCCCTGACCCTGGGCCCGGGCCCGGCGACGGCGGCGCTGCGGGCAGCGGTGGATGTCGTACCGGGGCACTAGGCTTTCCGGTATGCAGGCGACCGCGTACACATACGACTTCGAGACCCGCAGCGGCAGTGTGCTGCTCGACGACGGCACCCCGGTGGACTTCGGGGCCGAGGCGTTCGACGCGGGCGGGCTGCGGCTGCTGCGGGTGGGCCAGCGCGTCCGTATCGAGACGGAGGGCGCGGGCACGTCCCTGCGCATCACGCTGGTGACGCTGCAGACCTTCTGAGGGCGCAGACCTTCCGGGGGCGCAGACCTTCTGAGGGCGCAGACCTTCCGGGGGCGCAGACCTTCTGAGGGCGGGCCGGACACGCCGCGGGCCGGGCTCCCCGAGGGGGGCCCGGCCCGGCGGTGAGCCGTCCGGCGGTGCCTACTTCTTGCGGGCAGTCGTCTTCTTGGCGGTGGTCTTTCGCGCGGTGACCTTCTTGGCGGGCGCCTTCTTCGCGACGGCCTTCTTCGCGGGCGCGGTCTTCGCCGTGGCCTTCTTGGCCGTGGTGGCCTTCTTCGCCGTGGTGGTCTTCTTCGCGGCCGGGGTGGCCTTCTTGGCGGTGGTGGCCTTCTTGGCCGCCGCCGTGGTCTTCTTCACGGCCGCCGTGGTCTTCTTGGCGGTCGTCTTCTTCGCCGTGGTCTTCTTGGCGGCGGTGGCCTTCTTGGCGGTGGTGGCCTTCTTGGCCGCGGCCTTCTTGACCGTGCTCCGGCTGGACGTGCCACCGGAGAGGCTGCCCTTGGGTGCCTTCTTCACGGCGACCTCGTCGCCCTTGGGGAGCTTCTTCGAGCCGCTGACCAGGTCCTTGAAGCCCTGACCCGCACGGAAGCGCGGAACCGAGGTCTTCTTGACCCGCACACGCTCACCCGTCTGCGGGTTGCGGGCGTAACGGGCCGGACGGTCGACCTTCTCGAACGAACCGAAACCGGTGACCGAGACACGGTCGCCGGCGACGACGGCCCGGACGACCGCGTCCAGCACCGCGTCCACGGCGTCCGCGGCCTGCTGACGGCCGCCGAGCTTGTCGGCAATCGCTTCTACGAGCTGCGCCTTGTTCACGTCTTCCCCTTCGGAGACATTGGCCGGAACGAATCTGTTCTGGCTTTTTCGCACGTTAGGCAGATATATACCGCAAATCAAACACGAAACGGGCTAATCACCCTAGTGCCGCAACGAAGTCGGCCTTCGCCGAACTCCTTGTGACTCAGTCGCCTTCGGGGAATCGGCCCTCGTCGAGGTCCTTCATCAACCGGTCCAGACGCCTTGCCGCATCGGCGAGATCGTGTTTGGCAGCCGCTGTGATGACCAGCAGCTTCCGGGACAGCGCCATCCGTACGCCCTCCGGGACTTGCAGTTCGCGCACCACTGTGTGCGCTTCTTTCAGTCGGTCCGCGACGACCCGGTAGAGCTCGAGTTGGCTGTCGCGTTCCATGCGCCGATTGTGCCATCTGGGGCGAGTTGTCGCCTCCGGCGGGGGCAACTGAGGGATTCCGGGTGGTTTCCGGTTCCCCAACGGCCACCGGTCGCGCAAGTCCCAATCCGGCCATCTGCTGTGCAGCCTAGGCTAGTTGACGCCACCCTGACACCCCGCAACGCAACACGCCCCCTGTCCCGAAAGACAGGGGGCGTGTTGGGCCGAAAGACTGCCGAAGGCCCGCCGGAGAGGCGGCGTCCGGCCGTCAGACCTGCGAGGTGCTGGGCTTGTAGGAGGGCCGCTTCGCCTCGTACGCGGCGATGTCCGCCTCGTTCTGCAGGGTGATGCTGATGTCGTCCAGGCCGTTCAGCAGCCGCCAGCGGGCGTTTTCGTCGAGCTCGAAGTCCGCCGTGAGGCCCTTCGCGCGGACCTGGCGGTCCTGGAGGTCCACCGTGATCTCGGCGTTCGGGTCGCTTTCCGTCAGCTCCCAGAGCGCGTCCACGACTTTCTGGTCGAGAACCACCGTGAGCAGCCCGTTCTTCAGCGAGTTGCCCCGGAAGATATCGGCGAACCGGGACGAGACCACGGTTTTGAAGCCGTAGTTCTGCAGCGCCCAGACCGCGTGCTCGCGGGAGGATCCCGTACCGAAGTCGGGGCCCGCGACCAGCACCGACGCCCCCTGGCGCTCGGGCTGGTTCAGGATGAAGGACGGGTCCTTGCGCCAGGCCTCGAACAGCCCGTCCTCGAAGCCGTCCCGGGTGACCTTCTTCAGCCAGTGGGCCGGGATGATCTGGTCGGTGTCGACGTTGGAGCGGCGCAGCGGGACGGCCCGGCCGGTGTGCGTGGTGAAAGCTTCCATGGCTGATCAGACTCCAGCGGGCGTACGGGCGTCGGTGAGGTCGGCGGGCGAGGCCAGATGGCCGAGAACCGCTGTCGCGGCCGCGACCTGCGGCGAGACCAGGTGGGTGCGGCCGCCCTTGCCCTGCCTGCCCTCGAAGTTGCGGTTGGAGGTGGAGGCGGAGCGCTCGCCGGGGGCCAGCTGGTCCGGGTTCATGCCCAGGCACATCGAGCAGCCCGCGTGCCGCCATTCGGCGCCGGCGGCGGTGAAGACCTTGTCCAGGCCCTCCTCGACGGCCTGCAGGGCGACCCGCACCGAGCCCGGGACGACCAGCATCCGTACGCCGTCGGCGACTTTGCGGCCCTCCAGGATGGAGGCGGCCGAGCGCAGGTCCTCGATGCGGCCGTTGGTGCACGAACCTACGAAGACGGTGTCGACGTCGATGGTGCGCAGCGGCTGCCCGGCGGTCAACCCCATGTACTCCAGGGCCTTTTCGGCGGCCAGGCGCTCCGAAGCGTCTTCGTACGAAGCCGGGTCGGGGACGGACGCCGAAAGCGGTGCGCCCTGGCCCGGGTTGGTGCCCCAGGTGACGAACGGCGAGAGCTCGGTGGCGTCGATGACCACCTCGGCGTCGAAGACCGCGTCCTCGTCCGTCTTGAGGGTCTGCCAGTACGCGACCGCCGCGTCCCAGTCCGCGCCCTCGGGGGCGTGCGCGCGGCCCTTGAGGTAGTCGAACGTGGTCCGGTCGGGGGCGATCATGCCCGCCCGGGCACCGGCCTCGATCGACATGTTGCAGATGGTCATCCGGGCCTCCATCGAGAGCTTCTCGATGGCCGGGCCGCGGTACTCCAGGACGTAGCCCTGGCCGCCGCCGGTGCCGATCCGGGCGATGATGGCCAGGATCAGGTCCTTGGCGGTGACGGCGTCGGGCAGTTCGCCCTCGACGGTGATGGCCATGGTCTTGAAGGGCGCCAGTGGCAGGGTCTGGGTGGCGAGCACATGCTCTACCTGTGAGGTGCCGATCCCGAACGCCAGGGCACCGAAGGCACCGTGCGTGGAGGTGTGCGAGTCGCCGCAGACCACGGTGGTGCCGGGCTGGGTCAGGCCCAGCTGCGGTCCCACCACGTGGACGACGCCCTGCTCGACGTCGCCGAGCGGGTGCAGCCGCACGCCGAACTCGGCGCAGTTCTTGCGCAGCGTCTCCAGCTGGACCCGGGAGACCGGGTCGGCGATGGGCTTGTCGATGTCGATGGTCGGGGTGTTGTGGTCCTCGGTGGCGATGGTGAGGTCGAGGCGCCGGACCGGGCGGCCGTTGGCGCGCAGACCGTCGAAGGCCTGCGGGCTGGTCACCTCGTGCAGCAGGTGCAGATCGATGAAGAGGAGGTCGGGCTCGCCCTCGGCGCGCCTGACGACATGGTCGTCCCAGACCTTCTCCGCGAGTGTCCTACCCATCGCTTTCCCTCCGGCCGGCGTCGTCGCCGGCCCAACTAGAGACCGGGTGCTCCGCCCGGGCCCCCGGGACCGGACGGTGGCTGCGGACCGTTGTGCGGACCGCCAGTACAGGTTCGCAAGTTCCGGAGAAAATTGAACTTGCGTTTCACAGAGTGAGACGCGAGTATCGTTTCATGGACAACTCTAGCGGCGTCGGCGTTCTCGACAAGGCGGCTCTCGTCCTGAGCGCCCTGGAGTCCGGTCCGGCCACCCTCGCGGCTCTGGTCGCGGCCACCGGGCTCGCACGACCCACGGCACACCGCCTTGCCGTGGCACTGGAACACCACCGCATGGTGGCGAGGGACATGCAGGGCCGGTTCATCCTCGGCCCGCGGCTCGCGGAGCTCGCGGCAGCGGCCGGCGAGGACCGTCTGCTGGCCACGGCCGGGCCGGTGCTCACGCATCTGCGCGATGTGACCGGCGAGAGCGCGCAGCTCTATCGCCGTCAGGGCGACATGCGGATCTGCGTGGCGGCGGCCGAGCGGCTGTCCGGACTGCGGGACACCGTGCCGGTCGGCTCGACCCTGACGATGAAGGCGGGCTCCTCCGCCCAGATCCTGATGGCGTGGGAGGAGCCCGAGCGCCTGCACCGGGGCCTGCAGGGCGCCCGCTTCACGGCGACGGCCCTGTCGGGCGTACGACGCCGGGGCTGGGCCCAGTCGATTGGCGAGCGCGAGCCGGGCGTGGCCTCGGTCTCGGCGCCGGTGCGCGGCCCGTCCAACCGCGTGGTGGCGGCCGTCTCGGTCTCCGGACCGATCGAGCGCCTGACCCGCCATCCGGGCCGGATGCACGCCCAGGCGGTCATCGACGCCGCCGCCCGCCTCTCCGAGGCCCTGCGCCGCAACGGCTAGCCCGCCCCACGTCCGCCTCCGGCCCACCGCTTCAACGCCGCAGCGGTGGGCCGGAGGCGTGTCCGGGGGCGCGTCCGCGGGCGCGGAGTGACCGTGCGGGAGCAGATGCCGCAGCCCCGCACCCCTGAGGGGCGCGGGGCTGCGGCATTCGCGGCTCCACCGCGTGGGCGCGACCGGCCCCCACCGGCCCGCGGACGAAGAACCCGTCCTCCCCGGCGGAGCGCTACGCCGCCTTCAGGCGGTCCGCCGCACGGTCGCCCCGGCGGCCGACCGGGACCACGCCCGTCGCCTTGCCCAGGCCGAACCCCGGCATCGAGAAGTAGACCGACTCGTACGAGCCCGCCGGGACCACATACGTCTCGTGCCAGACCCCCACGGCCCCCTTGGCCCCGCGCGCCCGGCGGTTGAAGGCCGCCCAGGCCGGGCGGTGCTCCTTGTCCTGCGCCGACGCGTACGCCAGGAGCTTCTCCTTGGACTCCCAGTACTGCACCACCGCCAGCGTGCGCGGCCCGGCCAGGACGGGCTGGAAGCCGAGCAGCCCGCTGCCCTCCTCCTTGACGAGCTCCTTCAGCATCCGGGGCATCGCGGAGGTGACCGGCAGCCAACTGCGCAGCGCGCGGAAGCGGTTGATGCGCATCCCGATGAGGAAGACCACGACGTCCCCCTCGGCGGCGGCGGTCATGCGTCCTTCGGTCGGCTTCTCACTCATGACGTTCCCCCAGTGACCAGTGACAGCTGCTTGGCGCGCATTGGATAGTTCCGCTATCCGGTGGTTAGATAGTGGCACTCTCCAAGGGAAGGCGCAAGAGGAATGAGACTGGCGGAGCTGAGCGAGCGGAGCGGGGTCGCCCCGGCGACGATCAAGTACTACCTGCGCGAGGGGCTGCTGCCGCCCGGCCACCGGGTCACCGCCACCCAGGCCGACTACGACACCACCCACCTCCAGCGGCTCAAGCTGGTGCGCGCGCTGATCCAGGTGGGCCGGGTGCCGGTGGCCGCCGCCAAGGAGGTGCTCGCGGCCCTGGAGGACGACTCCCTGGACCACCACTCCCGCCTTGGCGTCGCCGTCGAGGCCCTGCCGAACGCGCCGGAGCCCGACCCCGCCGACCCGTACGCGCGGGCCGCGCGCGAGTCGGTGGACGCGCTGATCGACGGACTCGGCTGGCAGTACGGCGGCTCGGACCCGCAGGGCAGCTCGGGGGCGTATCTGACGCTGCTGGCGGCGGTGACCGCGCTCACCCGGCTCGGATACCCCTGCGCCGCCGAGGAGTTGGCCCCGTACGCGGCGGCCGCCGCCCAAGTCGCGATCACCGACCTGGACTTGGTGGAGCGCTACGCCGCCCCCGCCGAACAGGTCGAGGCGGCGGTGGCGTTGACCGTCCTGTACGAGCCGGTGCTGCTGAGTCTGCGGCGGCTGGCCCAGGCGCAGGAGTCGGCACGGCGGTTCGTCCGGCCGTGAGCGCCGCCCGGGGGCGGACCGCCCCCGGGCATGCGGAAGGGGCCCGGCACACAGTGTGTGCCGGGCCCCTCCTTCACGTACCCCCGACCGGATTCGAACCGGCGCTACCGCCTTGAGAGGGCGGCGTGCTAGGCCGCTACACAACGGGGGCGTGGATCCCGAGGGATCGATGAACCACAAGATCTTCGACCTTGCGATCCGCTGGGCTACCAGGACTCGAACCTAGAATGACGGTACCAGAAACCGTAGTGTTGCCAATTACACCATAGCCCATGGTGGTTTAGACCAGTACCCCCGACCGGATTCGAACCGGCGCTACCGCCTTGAGAGGGCGGCGTGCTAGGCCGCTACACAACGGGGGCCCTAGCGATCCTGCATGAGAGTCAGCGGGTGCGACCCGGACTGCCTCCCTGGGAAGGATCTGTACCCCCGACCGGATTCGAACCGGCGCTACTGCCGTGAGAGGGCAGCGTGCTAGGCCGCTACACAACGGGGGCTTTGCGGATCTGGAATCCGCGGTGCAGATAAGCTCTGCGAGCTGGCCTACCAGGACTCGAACCTAGACTAACGGAACCAGAAACCGTCGTGCTGCCAATTACACCATAGGCCACCAAAGCGCAACCTCCGCAGGAGGTTTTGCTCGGCTTGCGCTTTCGGTTCCGGGCTTTTCTTCCCGCTCCCCTCGGCGCAGGAAGAACATTACCCGAAGGTGTCCGGCGCTCCAAAACGGGTATCGCGGCGCAGCAGGCCGGGGAGCTCCTCCAGGCCCGTGATCCGGATCAGGTCGGGCCGCCCGCCCACTCCGTTGCGGTCCAGCCAGATCCCCAGGAGCCCCGCCTCGACGGCCCCGCGCGCGTCGATGTCCGGCTGGTCTCCCACGTACGCGACCTCCCCCGGCGCCAGGCCCAGCTCCTTGCAGGCCGCGTGGAAGGCGCCGGCATCGGGCTTGGAGACCCCCAGCTCGGCCGCGCACACCACGGCCTCGAACCGGTCCCGTACGCCCAGGACCCTCAGCTTGCGCTCCTGGTGGTGGAGGGAGGAGTTGGAGAGGACGGCGTGCCGGTAGCCGTCGGCGAGCAGATCGAGGACGGGCACGGTGTCCGGGAAGAGCGACCAGGCGGCCTCGTAGTGGGCCAGGTGCCGCTCGAACCAGGCCTCCGCCTCGGGGTCGGCCGGCTCGGCGCCGAGGAAGGCGCGCACCCGGTCGCGCCGCTGCCCCTGCCAGTCGGTCTCCCCCGCCGCGAACCGCGCCCAGTGGTACGCGGTGAGCTCGTCCCAGGTCGTGAGCGCCTGGTCCATCGACGCGTACGCGGCGGGCAGCCCCTCGGCCTCCAGATGCACGTGCATGCCCCTGCGGGCGGCCGAGGCGTAGTCGAAGATCGTGTCGTCGATGTCCCAGAGGACGGCGCGGGTCGCCATGCCCCGACGGTACCCCGGCGCCGCTCCCCGGCTGGGGGTTCGGGGGTTATTCCCCGGAAAATGCAGTACCGATGTCCCGCAGGACGGCTCGGACGGTCATGCCTCGACGGTACGCCGAAGGGGCGGCAGCCGGTCCGGCTGCCGCCCCTTCGGGTCGTACGTCATACCTGGCCGGACCCGTGGGAGGTCCGCTGCGGCGCCCCGCGCCCCTCAGGGGCGCGGGGAACTGCGCGACAGGCCCCCGCGGACCCGCAGCCGAAGCCACCGCACTTCCAGCGGAGCGCTCACGCGGTCAGCTTCGTCAGCGCCGCGTCGATGCGGGCCAGGGTCTTCTCCTTGCCCAGGATCTCCAGGGACTCGAAGAGCGGCAGACCGACCGTGCGGCCGGTGACGGCGACGCGGACCGGGGCCTGGGCCTTGCCGAGCTTGAGGCCGTGCGCCTCGCCGGCGGCCAGGACGGCCTCCTTGAGGGACTCCGGGGAGGACCAGTCGGCCGCCTCCAGCTTCTCGCGGGCCGTGCGCAGCAGCCCGTCCGAGCCCTCCTTCATCGCCTTCGCCCAGGACGCCTCGTCCTCGACCGGCTCCTTCAGGAAGAGGAAGTCGACGTTGGCCGTGATGTCCGAGAGGACGGTCACGCGGGTCTGGGCGTGCGGCGCGATGGCCTCCCAGGCGGCGCGGTCGAAGTCCTCGGGCGCCCAGTTGGCGTGCGGGGCGGTCAGCCACGGCTCGCAGGCCGCCGTGAACGCCTTCACGTCGAGCAGGCGGATGTGGTCCGCGTTGATCGACTCGGCCTTCTTCAGGTCGAAGCGGGCGGGGTTGGCGTTGACGTCCGCGACGTCGAACTTCGCGACCATGTCGGAGATCGAGAAGACGTCCTGGTCGGCCGAGAAGGACCAGCCGAGGAGCGAGAGGTAGTTGAGCAGGCCCTCCGGGAGGAAGCCGCGCTCCCGGTAGATGTTCAGGGACGCCTGCGGGTCGCGCTTGGAGAGCTTCTTGTTGCCCTCGCCCATGACGTACGGGAGGTGGCCGAAGGCCGGGGTCTCCTTGGCCACGCCCAGCTCGATCAGCGCCTTGTAGAGCGCGATCTGGCGCGGGGTGGAGGAGAGCAGGTCCTCGCCGCGCAGGACGTGGGTGATCGCCATCAGGGCGTCGTCGACCGGGTTGACCAGTGTGTACAGCGGGGCGCCGTTGGCGCGGACGATGCCGTAGTCCGGCACGTTGTCCGGGGTGAAGGTCAGCTCGCCGCGGACCAGGTCCGTGAAGGTGATCGGCTCGTCGGGCATCCGGAAGCGGACGATGGCCGTGCGGCCCTCCGCCTCGTACGCCGCCTTCTGCTCCGCGCTCAGCTCGCGGCAGTGGCCGTCGTAGCCGGACGGCTTGCCGGCGGCGCGGGCCGCGTCGCGGCGCTCGTCGAGCTCCTCGGTGGTGCAGTAGCAGTGGTACGCGTAGCCGCCCGCGAGCAGCTTCTCGGCCACGTCCTTGTAGATGTCCATCCGCTGGGACTGGCGGTAGGGCGCGTGCGGGCCGCCCACCTCGGGGCCCTCGTCCCAGTCGAGGCCCAGCCAGCGCAGCGAGTCGAGCAGCTGGTTGTACGACTCCTCGGAGTCGCGGGCCGCGTCGGTGTCCTCGATGCGGAAGACCATGGTGCCCTGGTTGTGCCGGGCGAACGCCCAGTTGAACAGGGCGGTGCGGACCAGGCCGACGTGCGGGTTGCCGGTCGGGGAGGGACAGAAACGTACGCGTACGGGGGAGCCGGGTGCGCTAGCCACGCTTGACAACCTTGTTGGTGAGAGTGCCGATGCCTTCGATGGTGACGGCGACCTCGTCGCCGACGTTGAGGGGGCCGACCCCGGCGGGGGTGCCGGTGAGGATGACGTCGCCCGGGAGCAGCGTCATGGCCTCGGTGATGTGGACGACCAGGTCCTCGATGGAGCGGATCATGTCGCTCGTGCGGCCCAGCTGGCGCTGTTCGCCGTTGACCGTCGCCTGGATCGTGAGATCCGCGGGGTCGAGGTCGGTCTCCACCCAGGGGCCGAGCGGGCACGAGGTGTCGAAGCCCTTGGCCCGGGCCCACTGCTTCTCGCGCTGCTGGGCGTCGCGCGCGGTGACGTCGTTGGCGCAGGTGTAGCCGAAGATGACGTCCTTGACGCGCTCGCGCGGGACCTCGCGGCACATCCGGCCGATGACCACGGCCAGCTCGGCCTCGTGGTGCAGCTCGTTGGAGAAGGAGGGGTACTCGATCGCGTCGCCGGAGCCGATCACCGAGGTGGTGGGCTTGAAGAAGGCGACGGGCACCTCGGGACGCCCCTGATCGTCAAAAATGGCGTTGCCGAGCTCCTTGGCGTGCTCCGCGTAGTTGCGGCCGATGGCCACGACCTTGTTGGGCAGCACCGGCGGCAGCAGCCGGACCTTGCTCAGCGGGACCTTGGTTCCGGAGAGCTCGAAGTCGGCGTACGGAATGCCCTTGATGATGTCGAGCACGAGCCCCTGCGGGGTGTCCTCGACCGCGCCGAAGGCGACATTGCCGTCGATGGAGAATCTGGCGATGCGCACGGGATGCTGTCGCCCCTCACTTGGTCGCTGGCTGGAGACTGACGCTCCAGGCTAACGCGGGTGAGGGGGCGACCTGCGCTATCTACCGGGCGGCGGCGACCGGGGCGTCCATCAGGACGGTGCGGCGCGGGTTGGCCGTCTGGGTGGGCAGGTCGACAGCGTGCTCGGGCAGGAGCTCCGTCTGCATCTCCTCGGCGTCCGCGAGGTGCGCCAGGGTGGTGCGGCGGGGGTTGGCTATGGTGCGGATCATCATCGTCGTCTTCATCTGCCGTTCGGACCCTGTCGGTTGCGGGGCGCGCGGCGGCGCCGGTTGTCGGATTGACCATCCCTGTAAAGCGTCAGGCTAAACATTCGAATTCCCGGCAAACGGCTGTAGAGCCGACGATCATCATGTGAGTTTGCTCACGAGTTGGTAAACAATTCGGGCATTACGGCCAGTCAATTCCGGCCGCCGAAACGGACATTGCACCACTGAACCCTCCATTCCGCTCTTGATCATGGCGACTGGGTCACTCCTCCCATGTAAGCGACTCGTGGGTAAAAGTCCGATTCATCCGGGCATGGTTTCTACGGCTCGTTACCCGGCCATCACAATGTGTCACTCAGGTCACAGCCCGGTACGCGGGCCTTGTTGGAGATCCGGCACTGTGCTGGAATTCCACGCACCGCCGCGGGTCACTGACCGGCGCGCAGGGCGCAACGCAGCGCCGAGTGGCGGCGGGGAGGGGGAGTCCAACAAGCGCCGGTCACTCACGACCAACACATGGGGCACACACTTGCCCCACGACGCCGACACCGTCCCTTCCGTTCAGAGCGGGGGGACGCCTGGTCCAGAGGTTGCGACGCTAGTGCAGGGACGTTTCAAGAGGAATGGCAGCGCTGCGGCGGAGCAGGAGCCGCACGGCGGGACTGGCTCCACATCAGTCAGTTCCTCGCCCCAGCACGCCCAGAACCCCCGGGCCACCCAGAATCCATCGGCTCCTTCGCCGGGCGGCGACGAGAACGGCGGCCCCTCCGGCCCGACCGGTCGCTCCGCCGCGGGCGGTGAGAAGCCCGCCGCGCCCAAGCCGAAGCCGGCCGTGGACACGGGGTCGCGAATAGCCCTGCGCAACTGGCGCATCTCCACCCGACTGGTCGCGCTGCTGACCCTGCCCGTGGTCGCCGCGACCACCCTCGGCGGGCTGCGCATCAACCAGTCGATGAACGACATGAAGCAGCTCGACCACATGCAGCTGCTCACCGACATGACCAAGCAGGCCACCGAGCTGGCCGCCGCGCTCCAGGAGGAGCGCGACAAGTCGGCGGGCCCGCTGGCCACCGACACCGGCGCGGACATGGTCCAGACGGCGCGGGGCACCACCGACCGGGTCAAGCAGTCGTTCATGACGGCCACCCAGGACGTCGACAACCCGGACAACGACGACGCCCTGGAGTCGATCCGCCGTAACGTCACGGCCATCGCGATCCAGCTCCAGGACCTCGACAACATCCGTAAGAGCGCCTACCACGGCGACGTCTCGGACTCCCAGACCGTCGAGGGCTACAGCCGCCTCATCCGCGGCCTCCTCAGCCTCTCCCAGGACATGGCGCAGGCCACCTCCAACCCGGAGATGATCAAGCGCACCCGTGCGCTGGCCGCGTTCTCCTCCGCCAAGGAGTACGCCTCCATCCAGCGCGCGATCATCGCCGCCGCGCTCCCCGCGACCAAGGACAAGACCGGCACGCTGGCCGAGTCCGACCGCCTCTACGCCAAGTCCGCGGCGGACGGCGAGCGCCAGGAGCTGTCGTCGTTCTCGATCGTCTACGAGAGCAACCACGGCAACCCCGAAGAGCTGATGGCCCCGCTCGACAAGGGCAACTCGGAGATCACCGCGGCCAACGCGTACTCCCAGCGCGTCCTCAAGGGCGGCCTCGCCACGGAGACCAAGCGCTCGTACCTCGACTGGTACGACCAGGACTCCAACAAGATCAACCAGATGAAGACGATCGAGCAGACCCTGCTCGGCGAGATGGAGCAGAAGGCCCGCGAGCTGCGCGACCAGTCGCAGCGGGACGCGATCCTCAACGGTGCCCTGATCCTCATCGTCCTCGGTGTCTCGCTGGTCGGCGCGTTCGTCGTGGCCCGGTCCATGATCCGCTCGCTGCGGCGCCTCCAGGACACCGCGACCCGGGTCGCCCAGGACCGGCTGCCCGAGCTCGTCAAGCAGCTCTCCGAGTCCGACCCGCAGGACGTCGACACGTCCGTGGAGTCGGTCGGTGTGCACTCCCGGGACGAGATCGGCCAGGTGGCCGCGGCCTTCGACGACGTGCACCGCGAGGCCGTGCGTCTCGCCGCCGAGCAGGCACTTCTGCGAGGCAACGTCAACGCGATGTTCACCAACCTCTCGCGCCGCTCGCAGGGCCTCATCCAGCGTCAGCTCTCGCTCATCTCCGAACTGGAGTCCCGCGAGGCCGACCCGGACCAGCTCTCCTCGCTCTTCAAGCTCGACCACCTCGCGACCCGTATGCGCCGTAACGGTGAAAACCTCCTCGTTCTGGCCGGTGAAGAGCCCGGTCGCCGTTGGACCCGGCCCGTCCCGCTGGTCGACGTGCTCCGCGCCGCCGCCTCCGAGGTGGAGCAGTACGAGCGCATCGAGCTGGCCGCCGTGCCCGCCACCGATGTCGCCGGCCGCGTGGTCAACGACCTCGTGCACCTGCTCGCCGAGCTCCTTGAGAACGCCACCTCGTTCTCCTCGCCGCAGACCAAGGTCCGCGTCACCGGTCACGCGCTGCCCGACGGCCGCGTCCTGGTCGAGATCCACGACACCGGCATCGGCCTCTCCCCCGAGGACCTCGCCGCGATCAACGAGCGGCTCGCCTCGCCGCCCACCGTGGACGTCTCGGTCTCGCGCCGCATGGGTCTGTTCGTGGTCGGCCGCCTGTCCCTGCGACACGGCATCCGCATCCAGCTGCGGCCCTCCGACTCCGGCGGTACGACGGCGCTCGTCATGCTGCCCGTCGACGTCGCCCAGGGCGGCAAGAAGGCCCCGGGCAAGCCCGGCGGCCCCCAGGCGCAGGGCCCGGCGGGCCCCGGTGCCGGCCGTCCCGGCGTGACCCCGGGCCCCGGTGCCCGCGCCGGTCTCGCCGGTGCGCTCGGCAGCGGCCCGGCCGGCGGCCCCGGTGGCGGCGGACGGCTCGGCGCGGGCGCCCCGCGCGGAGCGGTGGCCGGCGGCGCCGGTCCCCGTGCCGCGCTGCCCCCGCGCGACGGCAGCGCCCAGCAGCCCCGCCAGGGCCAGAACCAGGGCGGCTTCGGCCAGGGCGGCGCCTTCGGCACCGGCACCCCGGCCCAGCAGCCCCCGGCCCCGCGCCGCGGCGACCGCCCGCTGACCCCGCAGCCCGGCGCCCCGCGCGCCGAGCTGCCCGGCGGCGGCGCCCCGCAGCGCCCGCAGGCCGCGAGCTGGGGCAACGAGCAGGCGTCGCCGGACGGCCCGCGCGGCCACGAGGAGATCGAGCAGCACACCGGCCAGTACCCCCGGCCGCAGCTCGACGACCGCCAGGGCCCCGGCTCCACGGCCGAGTTCGCCCGCCCGGACTTCGACGGGCCGCCGCCCGGCCGCCAGGACACTTCGTCGACCGGCCAGTTCGTCCGCCCGGACGTCTTCGGCGCGCCGCAGGGCGCCCAGGACCCCTCACCTCTGTCGCCGCAGGCGAATGGCCAGTTCGAGCGCCCCGGCACGTACGGCCAGAACAGCGGCCGGAACACGGGCCAGGGCAACGCCCAGAACACCGGCCAGTACGCCCGGCCGCCGATGGACGACCGCCAGGGACCCGGGGCCACCTCGGAGTTCGCCCGGCCGGACTTCGACGCGCCGCGTGCCCCGCAGCAGCCGCAGCCGCAGCAGTACCAGGCGCCGCAGCAGCAGCCCCGCCAGAACCAGGGGCCGCGTCCGGACGCCGGGAACCTGCCGCAGCAGTCGCAGCCCGAGGCACTGCCGCCGGCTCCGAACGCCGGTGACGGCCGTACACCGCTGTACGACACCCTGGAGACCAACTGGTTCCACGGTCAGGGCGGTCAGAACGGCCAGCAGCCGGGGCAGCCCGCACCGGGCGCCCCGGGCCAGGGCAACCAGGGCCAGGCCGGCCAGGGCGGACCCCAGGGTCTGCGTCCGGCGCAGCCCCCCGCCGCGGCGCCGCAGAGCGCCGAGCGCCGCCCGGCGCCCGTCCAGGGCGACGCCAACGGCGCCCCCGGCAACGGCGCGCCCGGCAACGGCTCCTGGCGCCCCTCGCCCAACGACGAACTCGTCCGCCAGGCCGAGCGGGCCCGCAAGCCCGCCGCCGGCGGTGTCACCACTTCCGGTCTGCCCAAGCGGGTCCCGCGTGCCAATCTGGTCGCGGGCACCGCACAGCAGCAGCAGAACCAGGCAGGCCCCCAGGTCTCGCGTGCGCCCGACGACGTGCGCGGCCGCCTGACCAATCTCCGCCGGGGTATCCAGCAGGGGCGGCAGGCCGGAAACGGCCCGTCGACCGGCAGTTTCTCGATGGACCCCACTCACCAGCAGGAGCGATAGTTGAGTCAGATGAGCCAGGCGGCGCAGAATCTGAACTGGTTGATCACCAACTTCGTGGACAACACCCCCGGGGTGTCCCACACGGTGGTGGTCTCCGCCGACGGCCTGCTGCTTGCCATGTCCGAAGGATTTCCGCGGGACCGGGCCGACCAGCTCGCGGCCGTGGCGTCCGGCCTCACCTCGCTGACCGCGGGTGCGTCCCGGATCTTCGAGGGCGGCACCGTCGCCCAGACCGTGGTGGAGATGGAGCGCGGCTTCCTCTTCCTCATGTCCGTCTCCGACGGCTCCTCGCTGGCCGTGCTCGCACACCCCGAGTGCGACATCGGCCTGGTCGGTTACGAGATGGCCCTCCTGGTCGACCGCGCGGGCTCCGTCCTCACCCCGGACCTGCGAGCGGAGCTCCAGGGAAGCCTGCTCCACTGAGGCCCCCCACTCAGTCAGAACCCACCGTCCGGCCGCACAACGCCCCCCACCGGCCACATCCGACGGCTCGAAGACACTCGCTGTCCCTGCTGTCCCGCCCGGAGGATCAATGACCCCGCCACCCGCCTCACACGATTCGTACGGCGCTCTGCACGCGCACTACGACAGTGAAGGCGACCAGCCGCTGGTCCGCCCGTACGCCATGACGGGCGGCCGGACCCGGCCGCGTTACCAGCTCGCCATCGAGGCCCTGGTCAGCACGACCGCGGACCCGGCGAACCTGGCCACGCTGCTCCCGGAGCACCAGCGGATCTGCCACCTGTGCCGCGAGGTCAAGTCGGTGGCGGAGGTCTCGGCGCTGCTGCAGATGCCGCTCGGCGTGGCCCGGATTCTTGTCGCCGACCTGGCGGAGGCCGGCATGGTGGCCATCCACCAGCCGGGCAATGGAGAGGCCGGCGGCACGCCGGATGTGACGCTGCTCGAAAGGGTGCTCAGTGGACTTCGCAAGCTCTAGCGGCGGTGCTGCCCGCTCTACCACCTCCGCGAAGATCGTGGTGGCGGGCGGCTTCGGCGTGGGCAAGACCACGTTCGTCGGCGCGGTCTCGGAGATCAACCCCCTGCGTACCGAGGCCGTCATGACGTCCGCTTCCGCGGGCATCGACGACCTCACCCACACCGGGGACAAGACCACCACCACGGTGGCCATGGACTTCGGCCGCATCACCCTGGACCAGGACCTGATCCTGTACCTCTTCGGTACGCCGGGCCAGGACCGCTTCTGGTTCATGTGGGACGACCTGGTCCGCGGCGCGATCGGCGCCGTCGTCCTGGTGGACACCCGCCGCCTCGCCGACTGCTTCCCGGCCGTCGACTACTTCGAGAACAGCGGCCTGCCGTTCGTCATCGCGCTGAACGGCTTCGACGGCCACCAGCCGTACACCCCGGACGAGGTCCGCGAGGCCCTGCAGATCGGTCCGGACGCCCCGATCATCACCACCGACGCCCGCCACCGCGGCGATGCGAAGAGCGCGCTGATCACGTTGGTGGAACACGCGTTGATGGCACGACTCAAGTAGTCAGGGGTATACGGCAGTTGTCGTAGACGAACAGGGGCGGACTGTGTCCTTTGACACGATCCGCCCCTGTGTTCATAACGTTTCGACAGAGAATTCCCACGTCACGGCAACCCGCCGCGTTCACGCGGTGTCGCTGCGCTCACATTGGCCCCGCCTTTTGGCGGGGCTCGCTCTTTATGCCCGTTTTATCTGAGGCGTGTGCCACTCGGAACCCCTCATTCCAGCTGTTTGGAACGGACCCCCCTGGCGTGCTGGAATTCGACGAACTCCCGAGTAGTACGGCTCAGAACATTTATAGGCACACCGCGAGAGGTGCCGGCGCCGAGAGGTTGTTGGTCGAGTGAGGCGAAGCACGACGAGCTCCGCGACGCAGCAGGCGCGGGGCAACTTCACCCCGCCGCAGCGCAATGCGGCGACGCCGGACGAGCTGCCGAAACCCTCCGGGGGGAAGCCCGCGGGCCCCGACACCGGCAGTCAGAGCAAGTTCTCGCCGCGCAACTGGCGGGTGGCCACCCGTCTGAACGCCATCCTCCTCATCCCCGTCCTCGTCGGCCTGGTCATGGGCGGCTTCGAGGTCAAGGGGTCCATATCCACCTGGCGCGACGCGCGTGACGCCGAGAAGACGGCGCACATCGTGAGCGCCGCGTCGGCGTACGGCCAGGCCCTGCTCAACGAGCGTGACCTGACCGCTCAGCCCCTGCTGCAGAACAAGCGCGACAGCGACGTCATCAACAAGGCGTACGCCGCCTCGGACGCGGCCCGCGCCAAGTTCGACGACGAGGTCAAGGGCATGCCGGACACGGCGAGCCTCCAGCGCCGTCTGACCAAGGTCCGCGAGGCCGAGAAGAGCCTCGACGTACTGCGCAAGACCGCCTACGCCAAGGGCGTCGAGGCGAAGAACCCGGTGCTGACCGAAGAGGGCTACACCTCGGTCCCCCACTACCTGAGCACGTTCTCCAACGAGCTCGGCCTCGGCACCGGCAACATCACCAGCTACGGCCGCATGGTCTACGCGGTCGACCTCGCCAAGGCCGCCGAGTCGCTGCAGCGTTCCATTGGTCTGCACCTCATCCTCCGGCCGAGCGAGGACCCCAAGACCTTCCAGATGCAGGTCAAGGCGTTCAACTCGTACAACTACCTGGAGTTCATCGCCCTCGGCGAGTTCGACGCGGGTGGTACGGACGCGGACAGCGCCCATCTGAAGCAGGTCATGGAGGCCAAGGCCGCCCAGGCCGCCAGGGACCTCCCCGCGACGCGCCAGCAGGCCGACGACGGCCCGCGCATCGGTGCCGCCCCGGCCCGCGACGGCTCGCCCTTCAACAGCATGGCCGCCGCGATCGGCGAGGGACAGAGCGCCAAGCAGCTCAAGGCCCAGGGCATCACGCCCGACGCCTGGATGGCCGCCTCCACCGCCAAGTTCGACGGCTACACCGAGATCGAGCAGGACCTGGTCAACCGGGCCGTGACCGAGGCCGGTCAGATCGCGGACGACGCCAAGACCTCCGCGTACATCAACGGCGCGATCGTCGTGGTCTCCCTGCTCGCCGCCTTCATCCTGGCCGGCATGGTGGCCCGCCAGATGAGCCGCTCGATGCGCCGGCTGCGCTCCGCGGCCTTCGAGGTGGCCCAAACGCGGCTGCCCATGCTCGTCGACCAGCTCTCGCGCACCGAGCCCGGCCGGGTCGACACCCGGGTCGAGCCCATCCCGATCACCTCCACGGACGAGATCGGCGAGGTCGCCCGCGCCTTCGACCAGGTCCACCGTGAGGCCGTCCGGCTCGCCGCCGAGCAGGCGCTCCTGCGAGGGAACGTCAACGCGATCTTCACCAACCTGTCGCGCCGCAACCAGTCCCTGATCGAGGGCCAGCTGACCCTCATCACCGACCTGGAGAACAACGAGGCCGACCCGGACCAGCTGGAGAGCCTCTTCAAGCTGGACCACCTCGCGACCCGTATGCGCCGCAACGGCGAGAACCTCCTGGTCCTCGCCGGCGAGGAGCCGGGCCGCCGCTGGAACCAGCCGGTCCCGCTGGTCGACGTGCTGCGCGCCGCCTCCTCCGAGGTGGAGTCGTACGAGCGCATCGAGCTGACCGGTGTGCCGGAGAGCGAGATCCACGGCCAGGCCGTGACCGACCTCGTGCACCTGCTCGCCGAGCTCCTGGAGAACGCCACCACGTTCTCCTCGCCGCAGACCAAGGTCCGCGTCACCGCCACCCGTCTTCCCGACGGCCGCGTCATGGTCGAGATCCACGACAAGGGCATCGGCCTGACCGCCGAGGACTTCGCGGACATCAACCACAAGCTGGCGAACCCGCCGACCGTGGACGCCGCCGTCTCGCAGCGCATGGGCCTGTTCGTGGTCGGCCGGCTCTCCGACCGGCACGGCATCCGCGTCCAGCTGCGCCCCTCCGGCGAGCAGGCGGGCACCACCTCGCTGGTCATGCTCCCGGACGCGATCACCCACGGTGGTGGCGGCGAGGCGCTGCCCGGCGACGACTTCACGGTCTCGCAGATCATCCCGGAGCAGCAGAGCTTCGAGGCCCCGGCCCCTGCGCTGCGCACCGCCGCCGAGCTCGGCTTCGACGACTCCCGCTACGAGCAGGGCGGGCAGGACGGGGACGACCCCCTCCAGCTCGACCCGGTGAACCGCTCGCTGATGCGCGAGGAGCGCCGTGCGGCCCTTGAGGCGCAGGCGCAGGGCGGCGACCGCCCGCTCTACCGCGACGAGGTCGACGGTGTGCAGCAGCGCGGCGCGTACGACGAGCAGTACGGGCAGCAGCAGTCCTACGAGAACGGGTACGACGAGTCGTACGACGGCCGGCAGGCCTCGTACGACAGCAACCAGTTCGACGGGCAGCAGGGGCAGCGGCAGTACGCGCAGGACTACCCCGGCGCGTACCCGCAGGAGTCCTACGGACAGCAGCAGAACGGCTATCCGGACCAGGGCTATGCGGAGGCCGCCTACCAGGCGCCCGCGGCCGACGGTCCGCAGTACGACGGCGGCTACGGCGACGCGCCCCACCAGGGCGAGTGGCAGCAGAACGCCCCGTACCAGGATTCCTACACGTCCGACTACCAGCAGGCGAACGAGGAAGCGGAATCCGCTCCCGACGTTCCCGCCGGCGGCCGCGACCGCGTAGGCTTCGACCGTCCGGGCCCCACCCCGGCCTCCTCCCACGAGCTGACTGGCGCCGGTCTGCCGAGGCGCGGCGGCGGCCAGCAGAACTGGCAGCCCGCCGCCCAGGAACCGCAGCAGAAGTCCGAGCCGCAGCGGCCCGAGCAGCAGCAGCCCGTCAACGGCACCGACCCCGCGACCGTGAACGGATCCTCGAACGGAACCGTGAACGGAACCGGAACCGGAACCGCGAACGGCGCCGCATCCGGCACCGACAAGCCCACCGGCGACTGGCGTTCGACCAACGACGAGCGCTGGACGCGGGCCGAGAAGCTGCGTGAGCCGAAGGCCGGCGGGGTCACACCCTCCGGGCTTCCCCGGCGGGTACCCAAGGCCAATCTGGTCGAGGGTGCGGCGGAGCAGACCCCGCAGGGCGGCCCACAGGTCTCCCGCGCTCCCGAGGACGTCCGCGGCAGGTTGAGCAACCTGCGCCGCGGCGTACAGCAGGGCCGCAGCGCGGGGTCGGACACAAGTAACACCTACAACCAGGAGCGTTAGTGTGAGCCCGATGAGCCAGGCGGCGCAGAATCTGAACTGGTTGATCACCAACTTCGTGGACAACACCCCCGGGGTGTCCCACACGGTGGTGGTCTCCGCCGACGGACTCCTGCTGGCGATGTCCGAAGGCTTCCCCCGGGACCGGGCCGATCAGCTGGCGGCAGTTGCCTCCGGACTGACGTCCCTGACCGCGGGAGCCTCCCGGATCTTCGAGGGCGGCGCCGTCAACCAGACGGTCGTGGAGATGGAGCGCGGCTTCCTCTTCATCATGTCCGTTTCGGACGGGTCCTCGTTGGCCGTACTCGCCCACCCCGAGGCCGACATCGGTCTCGTGGGCTATGAGATGGCTCTCCTTGTCGACCGCGCGGGCTCCGTCCTCACCCCGGACCTGCGCGCGGAACTACAGGGCAGTCTCCTTAATTAGTTGTGAACTTCCCGTTCTCAACTACCAGACAGGCAGTGCGTTTCTCGCCACCGCGCCATAAAGTGCGGTGGCGCGGTCCCACAGGAACGGGCGACCGGCAGTCGGAGGAGGAAACGTGACAACACCCCCAGGCGGACACCCATACAACGGTGGCCAGCAGTCTCAGGGTGAGCACGGGCAGAACCGGTTCAACTTTCCCTCCGCCCCCAGCAGAAGCGGCCAGGGCCAGCACCCGTACCAGCAGCCCCACCGTCAGCCGGGTCCGTACGACCAGCCGCCGCAGCCCCGCATCGAGCCGGTGCAGCCGCGGCAGACCCCTCCGCCTTCCCCGGCGGGCGGCACGCACAACCCCCTTGTGCGTCCGTACGCCATGACCGGCGGCCGCACCCGGCCGCGCTACCAGCTCGCCATCGAGGCGCTGGTGCACACCACGGCGGAACCCGCCAGGCTGCAAGGGCAGTTGCCCGAGCACCAGCGGATCTGCCATCTGTGCCGTGAGATCAAGTCGGTCGCCGAGATCTCGGCACTCCTCTCCATCCCCCTCGGCGTTGCCCGGATCCTCGTCGCCGACCTGGCGGAGGCCGGACTTGTCGCCATCCACCAGCCCGGCGGCGACGAGTCCGCCGGCGGCCAGCCAGATGTGACACTGCTCGAAAGGGTGCTCAGTGGACTTCGCAAGCTCTAGCGGCGGTGCTGCCCGCTCCACTACTTCCGCGAAGATCGTGGTGGCGGGCGGCTTCGGCGTGGGCAAGACCACGTTCGTCGGCGCGGTCTCGGAGATCAACCCCCTGCGTACCGAGGCCGTCATGACGTCCGCTTCCGCGGGCATCGACGACCTCACCCACACCGGGGACAAGACCACCACCACGGTCGCGATGGACTTCGGCCGCATCACGCTCGACCAGGACCTGATCCTGTACCTGTTCGGCACCCCCGGCCAGGACCGCTTCTGGTTCATGTGGGACGACCTGGTCCGCGGCGCGATCGGCGCCGTCGTCCTGGTGGACACCCGCCGCCTCGCCGACTGCTTCCCGGCCGTCGACTACTTCGAGAACAGCGGCCTGCCGTTCGTCATCGCGCTGAACGGCTTCGACGGCCACCAGCCGTACACCCCGGACGAGGTCCGCGAGGCCCTGCAGATCGGCCCGGACACCCCGATCATCACCACCGACGCCCGCCACCGCGCGGACGCGAAGAGCGGCCTGATCACCCTGGTCGAGCACGCGCTGATGGCCCGCCTGCGCTAGCCGCACGCCACGCCGCACCTCCCGACGCCGGGACCCGTCAAACGGGTCCCGGCGTCTGTGGTTCCCGCGCCCGTGCGGACACCGGCGGGCAACGCGAAGGGCCCCGCCGCTCCAAGTGGAGCGGCGGGGCCCTTCGCGGCGTGTGGGCCTAGCCCTGCCAAGAATGCGCCGCCCGGAAACCGGGCGTGCGCTCCAGGCGGCGCCAGCCCGCCGTGTCGCGGCCTCGCGACGGGGACGGGGCGGACCGGGCGGCCGCGCGGGCGAGCAGGACGGCCGTGATGGCCGCCAGCTCCTCGGGCGCGGCTTCGCCCTTCTCTACGCGGAGGACGGAAGGAGAGGAAGAGGTCGGGGTGGTCAACGGGGCTCCTCGTTACTGAGGCGGATTGCCGTGCTTGCGGGACGGCAGGTCGGCGTGCTTGGTGCGCAGCATCGCGAGGGAGGCGATCAGCACCTCGCGGGTCTCGGCGGGGTCGATGACGTCGTCGACGAGACCCCGCTCGGCCGCGTAGTACGGGTGCATCAGCTCGGCCTTGTACTCCTTGACCATGCGCACGCGCATCGCCTCGGGGTCCTCGGCCTCCGCGATCTGCTTGCGGAAGATGACGTTGGCGGCACCTTCGGCGCCCATCACCGCGATCTCGTTGGTCGGCCAGGCGTAGGTGAGGTCGGCGCCGATGGACTGGGAGTCCATGACGATGTACGCCCCGCCGTACGCCTTGCGCAGGATCAGCGAGATCCGGGGCACGGTGGCGTTGCAGTACGCGTACAGCAGCTTCGCGCCGTGCCTGATGATTCCACCGTGCTCCTGATCGACACCGGGCAGGAAGCCGGGCACGTCCAAAAGGGTGACGATCGGGATATTAAAAGCATCGCACATCTGGACGAAACGGGCGGCCTTTTCCGACGCCTCGATGTCCAGTACGCCGGCGAGCGACTGCGGCTGGTTGGCCACGATGCCCACGACCTGGCCGTCGAGCCGGGCGAGGGCGCAGATGATGTTGCGGGCCCAGCGCTCGTGGATCTCCAGGTAGTCGCCGTCGTCGACGAGCTCCTCGATCACCTTGTGCATGTCGTACGGGCGGTTGCCGTCGGCGGGCACCAGGTCGAGCAGCACCTCGCCGCGCCGGTTCGCCGGGTCCTCGCTGGGGTGCGTCGGCGGGTTCTCGCGGTTGTTGGCCGGGAGCATCGACAGGAGGTAGCGGACCTCGGCGAGGCAGGTCTCCTCGTCGTCGTACGCGAAGTGCGCCACGCCCGACGTCTCGGCGTGCACGTCCGCGCCGCCGAGCCCGTTCTGGGTGATCTCCTCGCCGGTCACCGCGCGGACGACGTCCGGGCCGGTGATGAACATCTGCGAGGTCTCGCGGACCATGAACACGAAGTCCGTGAGCGCCGGGCTGTAGGCGGCGCCGCCCGCGCACGGGCCGAGCATCACGCTGATCTGCGGGATGACGCCCGAGGCGCGCGTGTTGCGCTGGAAGATGCCGCCGTAGCCCGCGAGGGCGCTGACGCCTTCCTGGATACGGGCGCCGGCGCCGTCGTTCAGGGACACCAGCGGCGCTCCGGCCGCGATGGCCATGTCCATGATCTTGTGGATCTTGGTGGCGTGGGCCTCGCCCAGGGCGCCGCCGAAGATCCGGAAGTCATGCGCGTAGACGAAGACCGTACGGCCCTCGACCGTGCCCCAGCCGGTGATGACACCGTCCGTGTACGGCTTCTTGGCCTCCAGGCCGAAGCCGGTCGCCCGGTGCCGCCGCAGCTGCTCGACCTCGCGGAACGAACCCGGGTCGAGGAGCAGCTCGATCCGCTCGCGTGCGGTCAGCTTGCCCTTGGCGTGCTGCGCCTCGGTCGCGCGCTCGCTCGGCCCGCGCCGGGCCTGCTCGCGCAGGGCCAGCAGCTCGGCCACGCGGCCACGCGCGTCACTCGGCTCACCCGGGGTTTCGTCCACAACGGTCATGCATCGACCCTACGAAGTCGACCAAGAATTTCCCGCCGTCGACTCCGTACAGTGTCCGGACCGTTTTCCTGGTGGCCCTGAACAGAACAATCTCACGATGCAGGCGAAGTACCAGCTCAAGGCCATCCCGCTTTGTGGAGGTCCAACAACGCCATCAGATGAGAGCCACGTCACAGCGGTGGCTCGCGCCCGCCGTGCCCGGTGTGATCCGCAGCCGCAGCGCCTTGCCGGCGGCAAGGACCTCGACCGCGGAATCGGCGCTGGTCACCCGTCGTACGGGACGGTTCCAGGTCACCTCGAAAGGCTGTCCGGTGCGCGGCGGCTCGCTGACCCGGAGCGTGGCCGTCGCCCCTTTACTCCGTACGAGGACGCTCGCCGACGCGGAGACCGCCAGCGGGCCCGCGCTGCCGGCCTGCCAGAAGTTGGCGCACAGCAGGTCGAGGGAGGGCACGGACACGGCCTGGCAGGCGGCCGTGTCGGCGAGGACCGACAGCCAGCCGGCGTCGGCGGCACGGGCCGCGACCGTCTGCCGCGAGGCGCCCGGCATCAGCTGGTAGCTGTACGAGGCGCCCACCGGGTCGGTCCCGTGGTCCAGCCACAGCGTCTGATAGGCGCGGGTGCGCCGCTCGGTCGAGCTCGTGGTGTTGATGTCGCTCCACGCCCCGGTCCTGGCCTCGCGCAGGGTGTGCAGCGCGGTGGTGCCGCCGGGGAAGACCCAGCCGCCGTGGCCTTCCAGGTGCGCCCAGCGGGGGCGGGCGGCGGTGTCGAGGGTGAACCGGCCGGTTCCGGCCCCGCCGAGGTTGCGGTTGTCGACGACCGTCTCTACCCGGACGCCGTCGACGGCGGTGATCCCGGCGCCGAGGCAGATGACGGTCCCGGCCGTGCAGAACCAGGACTTGCGGGCCTCCAGGGTCGAGCCGAGCCCCTTCACGTGCTGGCCGACGGCCCCGAACTCCCCGTCGCTCGCCCCGCCCACCCACTTGACGGCGGGCTTGGCCTCGCCCCACTCGCCGCCCGCCCGGTCCGCCAGCCGCTTGGTGGACACGGTGGTCCCCGGCAGCCGGTACGGGTCCACGGTCGGCCAGAACCAGTCCGTGTACTGGTCGTTGCCCTGCTCCCCCGGCCACCAGTAGAGCATTCCGGCGCCGGTGTGCCAGCCGCGCGGGTTCTCGCCGTTGCCGCACTCGTAGTACGCGATCCGCTCCGAGGCCATGGCGATGTTGGCGGTCCAGGAGGGGCGGCGGTGGACGGCGCGGTCCATGGCGGCGAAGAGGGTGTGCCCGACCGGCTCGGGCGCGGCGGCCACGGGTGACTCGACGACCGCCTGGAGCCGGGCCAGGTCCGCGACCCCGAATTGGCGGGCGGTCAGGGCGGGATGGGTCGGATCCCGCTCGATCCAGCCCTTGATCATGCCCTGCCACCGGGTCCGCTCGGCCTCGGAGGCGCCGCCCGCGAGGACCGCGACGGCGGCGATGATCCCCTGCCCGTGGAAGTGGTCACCGCGCATCACGTGCAGATCGTCCGACAGCAGATAACCCCGGCTCACCGCACGCCCGTTGACGCTGTCCATGACCAGCCCGTTGTGGATCAGCGGTGCGTACGCGCGCTCCACGCTGTCGAGGATGATCTGCCGGCCGGGGTCGGTGACGGCCCAGCTCGTCCCGGCGAGCAGCGTGAAGAGCCGCCCGAGCCCGTCGAGCATGACCTGTCCGTACGTACCGGAGTAGGCGATGGACGTGTGCTGGATGAACGATCCGTCGGCGTAGAGGCCGTCGCCCTTGGTGACGTACGGGAAGACCGGCGACAGGGCGTCGCGGGCGAGCGCGAGCTTGGCGGGGGTGCGGCCGAGGGCCCCGCGCACCGCGACCGAGCGGCACAGGTCGACGCGGTTGGCGCCGGTGGAGGTGCCCGAGTAGTCGGCGAGCGCGGAGTCGGGAACGAAGTGGTCGACGGCGGCGCAGGCGGCCTGGATCCGGTCCTCGTCCAGGTGCTCGTAGAGCGCGTTGACCAGGTCGGTGAGCAGCCGGGGGCTGCCGATCTGCCACTCCCACCAGTTGCCGTAGCGTGTGGTGGACGGGTTGTAGACCTTCGCCGCCAGGTGGTCGAGACCGGCGACGACAGCGCCGAGTAGGCCCGTGTCGCCGGTGAGGCCGGTGGCGGGCTGGAGGAAGGCCTGGGCCATGGTCCACAGCCGGTCGTAGCTCTGGGTGATCCCGGCGGGCGGGTCGAACGGGCAGTCCGGCCAGAGCGAGCGGTCGGCCGGGGCCATCGAGGCCCGGAAGGCCCGGGCGCGGTCGCCGGTCTCCTTGAGCCGGGAGGCGTACGGCTCGGCGCCCGGGTCGAAGCCGGTGCCGAGCGAGAGGTCGCGCCAGCGCCCGCGCAGCACGGCGAACTCATCGGCGGCGGACTCATCGGCGGCGGACGCTTCGGGAACCGCGGCCAGGGCGAGAGCGTTTGCCCCCACGACGGTGAGGAACGTGCGACGGGACCACGGGGGCAGCAAGGACACAGGGAACTCCCGGAGGGAAGTGGTGTAGACCGCTGCCGTTGGTGTAGCACGGCGTGCCCGGGGCGTTCAATGCCCTGGGCACGCCGAACAGAAAGCGCTTACACGATCTGGTTACTCACTCAACGCCGCACGCTCCACGTGACAGAGTCGCTGAGCCCGGCCGCGATCTGCGGATCCCGCACCGACTTCGTCGGGTCGGTCACCGTCACCTTCAGCTGATGCGTCCGCCGGTCCCACGGCGAGATGATGGCCTGCGCGACACCGACCCAGGTGCGCCCCTCGAACCGGGTGAGCTCGCGGCCGTCCAGGTACCAGCGGATCCTCGGCTGCCTGACGTCCGCGCCCGCCAGCCGGGGCACGGTCACCCGCGCCCGGTCGTGGGCGCGCAGGGTCTGCGCGGTCGGCACGCCGGCCGTGGCGATCGAGGCGTGCCGGTAGAACCCGGCGATCATCGCCTCGCGCCCGGGCAGGCTGAAGGGCTTGCCGAGGATGCGCATGATCGAGTTGTCGGTGGGGCGGAAGAGCCCGGTGACGTAGTAGCCGCCGCCTTCGTACGCACCCACCGTGCCGCCGTCGGGCGAGGTCTCCCCCAGCCACCGGTACCACTTGGTCCGCTGCGCGGCCATCTGGTCGGCGCTCAGCACCGAGATGTTGGACTGGGCGGCCTCGGGCCCGGAGTAGTGCTCGTAGCCGGGCGTGCCCGGGTAGAAGTACTCGTCCGCGAGCTTGCCCAGCGAGTGGCCGGTCTCGTGGATGGCGACCTGGCCGGACTTGGCGTTGCCGGCCGACGCGGTGGAGATCCCCTCGTAACCGAGCTTCTGGCTGGGCTCGTTGTATCCGGCGCCGCCGTACTTGGTGCTGTTGGCCAGCACGATCACCAGGTCGGCCTGCGGGGCCTTGGCGACGTAGGAGTCGACCTTGTCCTGGTCGATGCAGAGCAGCCGCTCGATGCCGTCGCACCAGAAGTAGGCGCCGAGCGCGGTGTTCTTGACATCGCCCTGGGCGGGGTCGCCGGAGACGCCCGACTGCGCCGAGACGGCGTCGACGGTCCATACGTTGAAGAGGTTCTGGTACGTGGTGTACGGCTCGACGCCGGTCACCTCGCCCCACTTCTCCTTGGCGTCGGCGTGGAACTTCGCCAACTGGTCGACGGTGTACCCGTCCCCGACGATGACGACGTCGAGGCGGTCGGCGCTGGGGCCGTTGTCGACGATCTCGCTGACGTCGCCGTCGGCGTCCGCGGCCCGCCCGAAGAGCCGGGCAGCGGGGCGGCTCACGCCCGCGGCCGGAACGCGCACGTGCCCGGACCCGGCCTCGCCGCCCTCCTCGGGCCCGGGTATCTCGACCTCGACGCGCGGCCGGGGAGCCGGGGCGTCGGCGGCCGAGGCGGGCACGGACAGGAGCGCGGCAACGACGGACGCGGTGAGTCCGGCCGCCGCTATGGTTCTGCGCAGACGCAAGGCTGAGCGCATGGATTCCTCCCCCAGTAACGGAAGTTAAGCAGTCGGATAAATATGTTGAACGGCTCGCTTAAGTTAGGGGGCGCACGGGGCATGCGCAATGCCCTGGGACGAGGGAGACACGATGGACGAACCTGCCGTGATCGGCCGCCGGGTGCAGCGGCTGCGCGCCGAACGGGGACTCACCCAGCGTCAGTTGGCCGAGCCCGCCTACACCCCGGCCTATGTGTCGACCCTGGAGTCCGGCAAGGTCAGGCCCTCCGAGGCGGCGCTGCGCCACCTCGCCGAGCGCCTGGGCACCACGTACGAGGAACTGGCCACCGGGCGCCCCGCTCACCTGGCGACCGAGCTGCGCCTGGGACTCACCGACGCCCAGCAGCTCCTGGCGACCGGCGACGCCGAGGAGGCGGCCGTACGCTACCGCCAGCTGCTGACCGAGGCCGAGCTGCACGACCTGCTCCCCGAACAGGCGGAGGCCCTCCTGGGCCTGGGTGACTGCGCCCTGGAGACCGGCGAACTGGCCGACGCCATACGGCACTTCGAGGCGTCGGAGCGCCAGCAGGTGGGCGAGCCGCTGCCGCGCCGGACGCGCGCGATCCGGGGCCGGGCGATCGCCCACGTCCTGGCGGGCGAGCTCCGCTACGCCTGCTACCTCCTCGAATCGACCATCGACGAACTCGGCACGAGCGGCCTCAACGACCCGGAGTCACTGGTCCTGCTCTACTCGGCGGTCATCGGCCCGTACCTGGACATGGGCGCCCAGGCGCGCGCCGCGCACGCCGCCGAACTGGCGCTGGCCCTCGCGCCACAGGTCTCCGACCCGGCGCTGGTGGCGGGCATGCACCGCCAGGTCGCCCGCACCTTCCTGGCCGAGGGCCGCACGGCCGACGCCGACGCGTCACTCGCCAAGGCCCAGTCGGTCTACCGCCAGCTGCGCCTGCGCACCGACCTGGCGCACTGCCACTGGATGCGGGGTTACGTATACGCCCAGGACGGCGAACTGATCGCGGCCGAACGGGAGTTGCGTACGGCCCGCGACATGCTGGCCGCCAAGCGGGCCGCGCTCTTCACCTGCCAGGTCGAGGTCGAACTGGCCGACGTCCTGCGCCGCCTGGGCCGCCACACCGAGGCGGCCTCGCTGCTCACCCCGCTCGTCGACCCGGCGCCGGAGCTGGGCGACCGGCACGGCGCGGTCCACGCGGGCGGCGCACACCGCCTCCTCGGCCTGATCCGCGAGGAGAGCGGCGACCTGGAGGCAGCGGAGGAGCACTACGTCACGGCCCTCGGCCTGCTGGAGCGCAGCGGCGCGACGGGCGACCTGGCGGACCTGTGCCGCCTCCTCGGCGACCTGCTGCGCCGTACGGGGCGCACCGAGGCGGCGCTGGACGCGTACCGCACGGGCCTGGGGCACCGGGCGGCGCCGGGGACCACGACGCTGGGGCCCGCGCCGGTACCGCCGCGGTATTAGGGCCATCGAGCGCGCCCTGGCCGCGGTCCGGACCGCCCATCGACTCGCAAGGCACACCTCGCCCGAGACGACGGCGGCCCGCATGGTGCTGCGCGGGTACGCGTCCGCCGCCGCGCCTCCGAGCTCAGCCGACGGAAGCAACGCGCGTTGTACCCGTGCGCCTTCGAAGGGTGGGGGCACCGGGGCGCTGCACTAATAAGTGCGACGGCAGCATGCACCTGACAGTCAACGCGATGGTGTGGGACCACTGCCACATCCACGGCTTCCTCCGAGGGCCGCTCTGCGGGCACCACAACGGACGGCTACGCCACCACGACGACGGGCGCGAACGCTATCCTTACGGCCCCGACTTGATCGAGGACGCTCACCGCTGTTCCGGACGTCCGGGCCTCTGGTGACACACCTGACGCGCAGGGTCCCCGGCCGCCGGCATGCGAATACGTCCGGGGACCCTGTGTCACTGCTGCTTGGCCTCCGGGGTGATGAAGCCGCGAGTGGGTTGGGTGGCCAGAGGTTCCTCCCGAGCCCGCTCCCAGATGGCGACGAGCTCCGCGTACCTCGGGTCAGTCCATTCCCGGCGTGGTTCCTCTGCCATGGCTGCCTCCTGACGGATCAGGTTAGGGCCATTCCGGTTTCGGCATGGGGCGGATCGCGCAGTCAGGTGCATGCTGGCACTTCGCCATCACGTCCACGAGTTCGTCGTCCGGTCCGCGCCACAGGTCCGCTTCGACGACGGCGCCGACCTCTTCCATCAGGCCGCGGGTGCGGTCCAGGATCTGCGGGTCGTAGTGAGTGGGGTCGTACCCGGGGAAGTGGTGCACGAACTGCCCGAACCGGCCGCACAGCTCCATGTACGCGAACGAGTGGAGCAGTAAGGCGTGCCGGCCCTCGTCGACGACCCGCGAGGGGGCCATCGGCTCGTCGGGATTCTGGGCGCAGGCGACGACGAAGCCGACGGCCTGGCCGGTGATGCGTTCGGCCATGCCCGGATCCATGTCCGGGTTGGCATCGAGGATGGTGCGCATAACGCTGCTGTGGACGTCGCCACCGAGCAGTTCGCGGGCGTCGATCAGGGTAGTCATGGGTGGTGCCTCCGTTCGTCGAGTGGAGGTACAGGGCCCCCGCCCCGGCCGCGGTCCTGCCAGGGAGTCCGGCCGGGGCGGGGCGTCAGGGGGGCCGTCGGGGTGGACGGCATGGGAATGTGCCAGCGCTCCAGGTCGGACATGCCGCCGACGAGGACCGGCAGGGGCAGGTCGGTGTGGGCGGCTTTGTCGACACCGACGAACCCGCCGTCCATCACGATGACCAGCTGGGCGGGGGAGATGGTCTCGTCGAGCGCGATGAGCCGGGGCAGCGGCATCTCCAGGCCCGTCCCGGCAGACACGCCGAGCGAGGCGGACCTCAATGGATGCCGCCTTCCTGGGGCTCGCGGCATTCCTGCACGCCCCCCTCCATGCCCGGTCCGGCTACTGGAGGCTCGGCAAGCTTCCTGCGGCCGGCCTGGATGAGCTGGTCCACGTAGCCGGGGATGCACAGGTCGTCGCGCTGGCGGGGCGGAAGGACCCAGTAGGCGCCGGGCCGGGCGGTGCGGGTCGGCTCCGGGACGCCGAGCCAGGTGGTGCCTGGGGCAAGGAGCTGAGCGGCGTCGGCAAGGTGGTGGGCGCAGGAACCGAGCGGTACGAGGAAGTAGTACGCGCCGGCGCTGGAGTATGCGTCGTGGATGACGGGCCCGTCTACGAGGGCGCTGAGGAACGCGGCCACGCTCGCTTCATCCTCGGCGTCGACGGTCGCATGGACGATCCCCGCGGAGACGCGGACGGTGTCGAACGTCCGCCCGGTGGGGATGAGGGCGAGGTGTCCCCTGCGGGGGTCGCCCCACTCAGCCTTCGCCTGCGCGGGGTTGGGGTGAGCCTCGGCGAGCCAGTCGGAGACGGCCCTGCTGTAGGCGGTTTGCTTGATCACGGCGATACCGCCTCAGCCAGCTGGACGAAGCGGATGAACACAACGGCGGCGGGCTCGCGGAGCGGGGCGGCAACGGCGAGGTGTGCCGCTGAGGGGGTCCACAGACCCTGGATCCTCCCGTCCTCCAGCAGCCGCAGGGCGCGGGGGAGGCGGATCCGCTTGTCCTTCGCACGGTCCAGCGGTCCCACGTCGTACACCACAACCGTCACGGTCCCCTGCTGGGCAGTGGCATACTTGCGTAGCTTATCGAGCACGGCGTCCGGTTTGCGACTGTCGGAGACGCAGGCGTACAGGCCGAGATAGCCGCCGCCCATAGCCACGTGGGCTCGGGCGAACTGCGCGGACACCCACGCCCTACCGTCCGGCCCCTCAGCATTCGACTCCTTGCAGACCTCGGATTGTCGGTACCGCACCTGGCCCTCGGGCCCTGCATCGGTGACGGTCCGTTCCTCGATACTCACCCGGGTCGGTGATCCGCCGTTCATGGCAACACCCTTCCTACTACGCTGAGTTGCCTGGTCATCGCTGCACCACCGACGGTATGGAGCCCAAGGGGGGTGCCAGAAGTGACTCCGAGTACGGGTAAGCGGCCTCTGAGACCGGTAGAAGGGGTCGTCATGAGAGACACCCCGGTCACAACCACGACCGGCAGTAAGGGCAGCGCGCCCCGAGCGCGGGGCGGCATCATCTCCGGCTATGTATTTCGCACGATCCGCGAGTCCCTCAGCTGTACCCAGGAAGCCCTCGCCGAGGAATTCGGGGTCTCCCTCGACACCATCGCCGGATGGGAATCCGCGCGCCGTCCGCTGACTGCCCTGCCGGTCGGGCAGATGCTCGGCCACCGGCATCGCCTCATGAGGCGGGGAGCAACCCCGGCCCTGATGCTGGCGCTTGAGCGGGCCATGGAAGCCGACGTCCTCCTGGCCAGCGCCCTGGACGACCGCGCCACCCCGGTGGAAGTCAATCCGCTCGGCGCCTGGGTGATGCAACGTGACCTCGTCGAAGTCCTGGCCTGGCCGCTCAACGGCGTGGCCCCCGAACCGCTCCGTAACATGCCAGAGCCCAAACGCCCGAGGCGCGGGCCGGTACCCAGCGGTCCCGTCCTCAGTACGATCGAACGCACGCTGTTCTTCGACCGGATGCGTGAGGCGGCCGAACGGGCCCGAGGACCCCGCAACTTCCTCCTCCGCCGCCAGGCCCTCTATCTCGCCGGCTACGACGACCAGTCCGACACCGCCGAGTGGCTGACCCGACAGCAGCAGACCGAACGCCCAGACGACTGGCTCCGCTGCTGGCTCAACAGCCGCTCCGTCGCCGCTGTTGCCGCGCGCCAAGGAGACGGGGACCGCATGGAGCACTTCGTCAGCCGCACCCTGGCTGACGACGCGGGCGAGGCCGCGAACCTCAACTACTGGGCGTACTGGCTGGGTGAGGCACCCCACGTCCAGCTCTCCGACGACTTCATTGCCGACCACGTCGGCCCATGGCAGGGCGACCGGCTCATGGGCCATCTCGTGCGTGGACTCACCCCGCTCCACGGCTTCTTCGCCCTCAACGTCCACACCCTCTGGGCGCTGATCGCTGCCCGCCCCGCCCTGTTGCGGGACAGCGCGGCCCTACGGGCTCTACGCGACCGCCTGCCAGTGATGTTGGATAGTTCCGGGCTTTCGGTCCGTACACGCCGAGAGCTGGAGAGCATCCGGTACGCGATCCGCCTGGCAGAGGCGTGAGAGGAGACGGACGTGGCTGATGACCTGTCCGCGGTGGCGCACTTCCTGTACGAGGCGGGCACGCTCAAGCAGGCGCGGCGCACGGGATGGTGGATGGCCGGCGTCCGTGACCCGGAGAGCGTCGCCGAGCACTCCTGGCGCACCTCCCTCATCGCCACGATCATTGCGAAGCTGGAAGGCGCCGACCCGGCGCGCGCGGCATTCCTGGCGGTGTGGCATGACACGCAGGAGACGCGCACCGGGGACGTCAACTATCTCGGCAAGAAGTACTCGGCAGGCGCCGCAGATCCTCGGGCGGTGACGGTTGACCAGACAGCAGGCATGCCCGAGGTGCTGGCCACAGCGGTACGCGAGCTCGTCAACGAGTACGAGGCGAAGGAGTCCCCCGAAGCGGTCTGCGCCCGCGACGCCGACAAGCTGGAGTGCATGCTCCAGGGCATCGAATACCGGGCGCAGGGCTACGAGCACGCCCAGCGCTGGATCGACAACAGCCGCGGCCGCCTCGTCACCGACACGGCGATCCGCCTGGCGGACGAGCTACTGAACCAGAACTCCCTCGACTGGCTACGCACGGCGCTCGGGGAGATGAACAGCTGACTCTGACATGGGATAGCGTCTCTCCCCGCCTGGGGTGGGCAGAGACGCCTCCGTGATCTCCGGTCGATCACCAGCCGCCAGATTTCCGTAGAGCAGTTGTAAGGCGTGATCGCCTCTGATTGCGAAATCTGCGGCCAGACTGGTTACGGACCGACGCCCCGTCGCATGCCAAGTACGAGCCTACGGCTGCCCAGTGCAGCCGACAGACCGGACGCCGAGTAAACGACCTCCTAGGAGTCGGGTTGGGTCTTGAACTCAGCTTGAATTGGCTACGGCATCCCGTAGGCACGAGAGACCTCGCTACAGCGACGGGGTTACGGACCATCCTGGCTCGCGAACCACCCTGGCCGTCACCGAAGGCATGGCGGCCCTCGCCGAATACGACTACGACACCGCCATCATCCGCGTCAGCCACTACCTGACACCCGCACAAGCCGGGGAGTACGAGACCGCCGCCAAGAACCTGCCGTAGCCATGGGACGGCAGCGCCCCAACCTGATGGACATAGGGCGCCTCGTTGCCATCGAGCACCGTCAACGCGGGCGAAGCGCTACGCGTCGTGGAGGCGCGAGCGCCGGAGCCCGTCTCGGCTGTCTGGCGCGGCTACTTGCCCAGGGTGACCCTGTCGTTGTCGAGCAGGGAAGTGTGAGTCGCTGACGTGGCCATCAGAAGCACAAGGAGGAACCCCACGAACGGGCTCTCCTGGTCGGGTCCCACGACGACTGTGCTGATACCGAAGAGGACCACCTCGACCGCGACGTAGGCGATCGCAATCCAAGGCCTGACCAACCCTTTGACGGCCGCAACGACGAACGGAATCGCCGCCCCGAGGCCGACGGTCACGACAGGCACCAGAGTCCAGATGACCTTGGCGAGGGTGGAGCTGAACATCCTGGGTCGATGTCCAGGCAGTGGAGAGTTGATGAACGGGCTTTGGCCGGTGGGCTGGTACGGATTACTCATGGCTTCTCCCAAGAGGCTTGCGCATGTGGATGCATTGGAGCTCAGTGCGTGGTGCTTAACGGGGGTTGTGACGCTTCTGGCGCGTAGCGTTCGAAGCGTGCCGCTCAGCGAGCGCCCCGCACACAGCGGAGATCCGGATTCCACAGATGCCTCATGAGGCGCGTCCGGTGCTAGCGGGCGCCTGAAGCACGTGTTCGCATCCGGGGCAGGCGCTGGGCCTAGCAGGCGTGCTGGCTCAGGTCGCGGCCGTCTTGGCGTCACGGCAGGTGACGGCTGCGACGACGTCGGCCCGCTCGACGCCACGCCGGGCTCCTGCCCTCGCCCTCGTCGGGGGTGCCCGCACCTGGTCGTCTCGACGCCCTGCGGCTTGAACACGGACGTGGTGTTCTCGACCTTCCATTCGCCGTAGATGTCGGGCCGCAGCTCGGCGAAGCGGGTGGCGATCCGCTCGTTCCACGCCTGGCCCTCGTCCGCGCCGACCACTTTGAGGATCTCGCCGAAGATGTCCACTCCGACAGCCTGGTTCGGGCCTTCGCCGACGGCGGGGCCGGTGATGTTCACGTACTCCTCTCGCATCACCCGGGCGCCTGCGGCAACCCGTTCGGCGCCGGCCGAGCCGGCGAACGCGGAGGAGGCGATGCGCGGGTCGTCGCCCCCGACTCAGGGCAGACGGTGCGCGGAAGCGACTTGAGGACCTTCGCCCGGCGGCGCGGTTCCTGCTCCAGTTCCCTCAGGACGTCCCGAGCGGCTGCAGCCGCACCCTGACTCCGGTCAGGGGCAGGCGCAGGAAAGACGGGCATCAGGCCTGCCCCTTTCCTTGAACCCTCCGGGGTGGGAGTGGGCTGAGGCGGGAGGGAGGGGTTTTCCCGGGAGCTTCGCCGCAGACCTCGGGCCGTGGGCCGCCCCCCGGCACGCCCGAAACTAGTTGTTGAAACTTGAACGGAATAGGTCTAGGGTTGCCCTTGTTGAACATTCAACCGATCGCCTCGAAGGAGCAGCAGCCATGGGAATCTTCGCCCGCAAGAGCGACAGCACGACCACCACCACCCCCGTCGACCCCGCCCTCGCAGCCCTGACCGGCACGTACAGCATCGACCCTGCCCACAGCAGCATCGGCTTCACCGTGCGCCACGCCATGGTCACCAACGTCCGCGGCTCGTTCGCCGAGCACGAGGGCACCCTCACCCTCGACGGCACCGACCCCGCCGCCTCCGCCGCCGTCATCGACGTGAAGATCGCCTCCGTCGACACCGGCATCGGCGACCGCGACAACCACCTGCGCAGCGGCGACTTCTTCGACGCCGAGCAGTTCCCGCTGATGACCTTCCGCTCCACCGAGGCCCAGCAGCTCGGCGGCGACAAGTACCGGATCGTCGGCGACCTCACCATCAAGGACGTCACCAAGCCGCTCGCCATCGACCTGGAGTTCAACGGCTCGGCCACCGACCCCTACGGCAACCAGCGCGTCGGCTTCGAGGGCAGCGCCGACATCCTGCGCTCCGAGTGGGGCCTGACCTGGAACGCCGCACTGGAGACCGGTGGCGTCGTCGTCAGCGACAAGGTCAAGCTGACCTTCGACATCTCGGCGATCAAGGCCGCGTAACCGCGGCCCCCCGCCGCCCCTACCAGCCGCCACCCCCGTCGAACCCGCCGCCGTCACCGCCACCGCCGCCCCAGCCGCCGCCGAAGTCGGACGGGTTGAAGTCGGAGCCCGAGACGTCGCCGCCGTCGTAGCTCTGGCCCGCGAAGTCGGCGCCGCCGTAGTCGGCCGCGTAGGCCGGTGTGGAGAGCATCGAGCCGAGCATCGTGCCCATGAGCAGGCCGGGGAGGATGCCGCCGCCGAAGTAGCCGCCGGCCCAGGGGCCGTACGCCGGGCCCGCGTCGTAGTACGGACGGCGGCCCCCGTCCGTGTCGACCTCGCGCACCAGCGGGTCCTGCCCGTCCCGCAGGCGCGTCGCGTCCGCCGGGCAGACCGGGACCTGGCGCGGGGCGCCGCCGGCCGGGGACCAGGCGGCGTCCTCGACCGAAGGGCCGTGGCGCGGGTCGAAGAAGCAGGGGGCGCGGCGCTCGGGCAGCGGCCGGTGCTCGCGGCGGGCGGCAAGGGTGGCGAGCGAGAACCGCCCGTCCTCCAGGGCCTGGGTCACCCCGCGTACGTCACCGGGGTGCCGGGCCGCCGCCATCAGGGTCTTCGCGGTCTCGTACGAGTCGAGGGCGCGCTCGTAGTCGGCGCGCATGGCATCGTCGGCGCCCGCCTCGGCGGGGTGGAAGTCGAGCCGGTCGAGCTCCTCGCCGAACGCGGTGATGTCCTCGTCGACCACCACCTGGAGCCGCTGGAGCGCGGCCCGCTCCTCCTCGGTCTTCTTCTTGCGGCTGCGCCGGACCAGGGCGTACGCACCGGCGCCGCCCGCGACGACGACCGCGCCGGTGACGATGAGCGCGGTGCCGGAGACACCGCTGCTGTCGCCGGAGCCACCGCCCCAGGAGGCAGGGGCGTGGCCGCGCATCGTGGGCAGGGCCTGGTCGACGAACGCGTTGAGCTGGGTCGACGCGTCCGCGGCGGTGCCGGGAGCGCGTACGGCGGTCTTCAGGTTGTCGACGGCCTGCGCCGACATGACCTTGCGGTCGGCTCCGGCGTTGAAGGCGTCGCCGAGGCGGACGGCGTACAGGCCGGTGACGCCGGTGTCCGTGCGCAGGTTCCGCAGGAGGGTGTCCTTCGGGAACGCGGCGATCGCGGGCAGCACGGCGACGAAGAGCGGCTTGTCGGCGTCCTTGATCTTCTTGGCCAGCGCGTCGGCCTGGGCGGCCGACAGCTGCCCGGCGGCGCCGGGGTCGACGTACACCGGCGCCTTCTTGAGTGCGGTGGCGACTTCTGCGACGCCGGACGCGGTGGGGGCGGCGGCCGTCGCCATGGGGGTGGCGGTGGCCAGCGCGGTGAGTGCGGCGGCGGAGAGCGCGAACAAAACCCGGGACCTCATGACTCCGACGCTACCGGAGTCCCCCACGAACCGGACAAACCTCCCTTGGCCCCCACCCCGCCCGTTCCCTGAACCCTCCGGGGGTGGGTGGGGGCTGAGGCGGCTCTCCCGGGGCCACGCCCCCGGACCCCCATTGCGGGGCCTGCGGCCCCCTGCACCCCGCTTGCGGGGGCTCCGCCCCCGGTACCCCGCTGGGGCTACGCCCCCGCCCCCGCTTCCGCGCTCCACCCCGGCCCCCGGCACGAGGACGGGCGGGTTACCTGGGCTGCGCCCCCGCCCCCGCTTCGGCGCCGCGCCCCGGACACGTTCTTCTGCAGGCCGCCCCTGACTGGCCGCGCAGTTGCCCGCGCCCTTAGGGGGACGGGGTCAGGGGCGGACCTTCCGGTTCCCCGCTTCTAAGGGGCGCGGGGAACTGCGCGACCAGCCCCCACCGGCTCGCAGACGAGCAAGGGGTCCCGGGGCGCAGCCCCGCAACGGGGTCTGGGGGCGCAGCCCCCAGCAAGCACGCCTCACCCCCACCCGGCCGCCCGCCGGAGGGCCACGCGGCGGAGCCGCACGATGTCACAGCAGGGAACGGGCGGGGTGGGGGAAATGCCCGGCCGGGTTACTCCGTCGGCTCCACCCCAGCCCTGAGCAGCCCATACGTATACGCATCCTCCAGCGCCCCCCAGGACGCCCCGATGATGTTCGTCGCGACTCCGACCGTGGCCCACTCCCCCGCCCCGTCCGTCGTCGTGATCAGGACCCGCGTCGTGGAGTCCGAGCCGTGGCGGCCCTCCAGGATGCGGACCTTGTAGTCGACCAGTTCCAGCTTGGCCAGCTGGGGGTAGATGCGTTCCAGGCCGACCCGCAGGGCCCGGTCGAGCGCGTTGACGGGGCCGTTGCCCTCCGCCGTCGCCACGATCCGCTCGCCCTTGGCCCACAGCTTCACCGTCGCCTCGTTGGCGTGGGTGCCGTCGGGGCGGTCCTCGACGATGGCGCGCCAGGACTCGACGCGGAAGTACTTGCGGGCCCGGCCCTCGGCCTCGGCGCGCAGGAGGAGCTCGAAGGAGGCGTCCGCCGCCTCGTACGTGTAGCCCTTGAGCTCGCGCTCCTTGACCCGGGCGACGACCCGGCCGACCAGCTCGCGGTCGCCGCCGAGTTCGACGCCGAGTTCCTTGCCCTTGAGCTCGATGGAGGCGCGGCCCGCCATGTCGGAGACCAGCATCCGGATGCGGTTGCCGACGAGGCCCGGGTCGATGTGCTGGTAGAGGTCCGGGTCGACCTTGATCGCCGAGGCGTGCAGGCCCGCCTTGTGGGCGAAGGCGGAGACCCCTACGTACGGCTGGTGCGTCGAGGGCGTGAGGTTCACGACCTCCGCGATCGCGTGCGAGATGCGCGTCATCTCGGGCAGCGCGCCCTCCGGCAGCACCTTCATGCCGTACTTGAGCTCCAGGGCCGCGACTACCGGGAACAGGTTCGCGTTGCCGACCCGCTCGCCGTACCCGTTGGCCGTGCACTGCACGTGCGTCGCGCCCGCGTCCACGGCCGCGAGCGTGTTGGCGACCGCGCAGCCCGTGTCGTCCTGGGCGTGGATGCCGAGCCGGGTGCCGGTGTCGGCGAGGACGGTGGCGACCACGGCCTGGATCTGGGCGGGCAGCATGCCGCCGTTGGTGTCGCAGAGGATCACGACGTCGGCGCCGGAGTCGCTCGCGGCCCGGACGACCGACTTGGCGTACTCGGGGTTGGCCCGGTACCCGTCGAAGAAGTGCTCGCAGTCGACGAAGACCCGGCGGCCCTGTTCCCGCAGGTAGGAGACCGTGTCCCGGACCATCTCCAGGTTCTCGTCCAGCGTGGTGCGCAGGGCGAGCTCGACATGGCGGTCGTGGGACTTGGCGACCAGCGTGATCACCGGCGCACCGGACGCGAGCAGCGCCTTGACCTGCGGGTCCGTGGCCGCGCTGCCACCCGGACGGCGGGTGGCCCCGAACGCCACCAGCTGGGCGTTCTTGAAGTCGATCTCCTGCTTGGCGCGGGCGAAGAACTCCGTGTCGCGGGGGTTGGCGCCGGGCCAGCCGCCCTCGATGAACCCCACCCCGAAGTCGTCCAGGTGCCGGGCGATCGTCAGCTTGTCCGCGACGGTGAGGTTGATGCCCTCGCGCTGGGCGCCGTCGCGCAGCGTGGTGTCGAAGACGTGGAACGTGTCGTCGACGCGATGGCTCTCTTCAGGTGCCTCGTTGGCCGTCATGCTGGGGTGACTCCTGTCGGATGAGTGGCTCCGGATTCTCTGGCTCCACTTGCCCCCGTCATCGCGTGCGGCTCGCGTCCGGCCGTGGTGGGCCGGGAAACGAAAAAACCCCTCGCGGGTGCGAAGGGTCTGCGCGCGGGTCTGGGGCACGATGTCCGCTGCCGCGGGGTTTGCCGCGGGTTCAGCGGTCACTGCGGACCGGCGCGCTGCTGTCCATAATCATCATGAAAGCGAGCACGGTCCGCAGTCTGCCATATACCGCGCGGCGGGCGTGGCGTGGTCTCAGGATGCGGGCACGCCGTCCGCCAGTCCCGCCGTCCGCGACGGCTGCCCGCCACCCGGAGGAACCGGGCCGACGCGGTTCAGGTCGATCGTGCGCGTCTCCCTCATCGTCAGATACACCACCAGCGACACCGCCGCGCAGCCCGCCACGTACCAGTAGAAGCCGGACTCCATGTCCGCCTTCTTGAACCAGAGCGCCACGTATTCCGCCGTACCGCCGAACAGGGCGTTGGCGATGGCGTACGGGAGGGCCACTCCCAGGGCGCGGATGCCGGTCGGGAACAGCTCCGCCTTCACGCACGCGTTGATGGAGGTGTAGCCGGTCACCACCACCAGGGCGAGCAGCGACAGGCCGAAGGCCGGCCAGAACGTGCCCGCGTGCTTGAGCATCGTCATGATCGGCACGGTCAGGAACGTCGAGCCGACCGCGAACGTGATCAGCAGCGGACGGCGGCCGATCCGGTCGGAGAGCATGCCCGCCAGCGGCTGAAGGCACATGAACACGAACAGGGCGCAGAACGACACCAGCGACGCCGTCGGCTTCGGCATGCCCGCGCTCTTGGAGAGGAACTTCGTCAGATACGTGGTGTACGTGTAGTACGCGACCGTGCCGCCCATCGTCAGAGCCATGACCAGGAACGCCTCCCTGCGGTGGCGCCACAGGGCCTTCAGCGTGCCCCGGTCCTCGTCCCGCGCCGCGCCGGACTCCTCGTACACCTCGGTCTCCAGCATGTTGCGCCGGAGGTAGAAGACGACCGCCGCGCCGAGCGCGCCCACGATGAAGGGGATCCGCCAGCCCCAGCTGTGCAGCGCGTCCTCGGACATCGTGCGCTGCAGGATGATCAGGAGGCCGAGCCCGACGAGCTGGCCCGCGGTCATCGACACGTACTGGAAGCTGGAGGCGAAGCCCCGGCGGCGGGGGTCGGACGCCTCGGTCAGATAGGTGGCGCTCGCCGCGTACTCGCCGCCCACCGAAAGGCCTTGCAGGAGCCGGGCGACCAGCAGGACCGCCACTCCCCCGTAACCGGCCACCCCGTACGTCGGCGCCACCGCGATCAGGATCGCCGAGGCGGACATCAGGGTGACGGTCAGGGTCAGCGCCGCCTTGCGGCCGCGCCGGTCGCCGATGCGGCCCAGCAGCCAGCCGCCCACCGGCCGCATGAAGAAGCCGACGGCGAAGATCCCCATCGTGTTCATGAGGTTGGCGGTCTCGTTCCCCTTCGGGAAGAACGCGTCCGCGAAGTACACCGCGAAGGTGGCGTACACGAACCAGTCGAACCACTCGACCATGTTCCCTGCCGAGCCGACCCAGATCTTCTTCCACTGCTCTCGTCCCATGGACGATCACGGTGGCCCAGGCCGATGCGGCCGACAAGGGTTGCGGACGCAACGATAAGGCGTACTTGCGTACGTTGTGTTCAGACCCCGGTCAGCGCCCGGTCAACCGTCCGTCAGCGGTCGGGCGAGCGACTCGCCCACGAACTCCCGTACGTGGTCGAGGACTTGGGGCCGTCCCGTGCCGGGCATGCCGACCGCCACATGCACACTGAAGCCGTCGAGCAGCGCCCGCAGGCGGGCCGCGAAGCGGTCGGCGTCGACCGGGCGGAACTCGCCGCGCGAGACGCCCTCGGCGATGATCGCGACCAGGTCGCGGTGCCAGGCGCCCTCGATGGCGGCCTGGCGGGCACGGGCGTCGCCGTCGGCGTTCTGCGAGCGGTTCCAGACCTCCAGCCACAGGATCCAGTGCGGATCGCGGGGGCCGTCCGGCACGTACAGGTCGACGTAGGCGTCGAGGCGTTCGCGGACCGTGCCCGGCCGGGAGAGGAGGGCCCGGCGCTCGCCGCCGAGCCGGCCCTCGCTCCACTCCAGGGTCTCAAGGAGCAGTTCGTCCTTGCTGCGGAAGTAGTAGAGGAGGTGGCCGCTGGACATGCCGACCTCGCGGCCCAGCCCGGCCATGGTCAGACCGTCCAGACCGCGGTCCGCGATCGTGGCCATGGCGGCGGCCAGCACCTCCTCGCGCGGCGGCGCGTTCTTCCGCGCGCGGGCCGGACCGGCCATGTCACTCCTCCTGGTTCCCCCCGGATCACACCCCGGCGGATCGCACCCTGGGCTGCTGCTGGGTGATGCAGTGGATGCCACCGCCCCCCGCGAAGATCGTACGTGCGTCGACGAGGGTCACGGTCCGCTCGGGGAAGAGACGGCGGAAGATGCCCGCCGCGTTCTCGTCCCTCGGGTCGTCGAAGCCGCACAGGACGACGCCGCCGTTGCAGAGGTAGTGGTTGATGTAGGAGTAGTCGACCCAGCCGTGGTCGTCGGTGAGGACGGTCGGGGCGGGGATCTCCACGACCTCGATGCCGCGGCCCCTGGCGTCGGTCTGGCTCCGCAGCAGCGCCACGTTCTCCCTGCACACCTCGTGGTCGGGGTGGGCCGGGTCCGGCTGCGTGTGGGCGACGACCACTCCGGGACGGGCGAACGCGGCGACGATGTCGACGTGGCCCAGCGTGCCGTAGCCGTGCGGGGGATAGTCGGCGGTCAGGCCGCGCGGCAGCCATATCGCCTTGCGGGTGCCGAGCATCCCGTGGACCTCCGCCTCGACCTGCTCACGGGTCCAGCCGGGGTTGCGCTCGGGCCCGAGCTGCACGGACTCGGTGAGCAGGACCGTGCCCTCGCCGTCGACGTGGACCGCCCCGCCCTCGTTGACCAGGCGCGAGGTGTACGTACGCGCCCCGGCCAGGTCCGAGACGTACGCGCCGATCTTGGCGTCGTGCTCCCAGCGGGCCCAGTCCTGGGCACCCCAGCCGTTGAACGTCCAGTCCACCGCGGCGAGTTCGGTGCCGTCGGTCAGGAAGGTGGGGCCGATGTCGCGCATCCAGGCGTCGTCGAGCTCGCGCTCCACGAGGTCGATGTCCGGGCCGAGCAGGGCGGCCGCCGCCGCGCTCTGGCCGGGGCCGCAGACGACGGTGACCGGCTCGAAGCGGCGCACGGCGCGGGCGACGGACGCCCAGGCGGCCCGGGATCCGGCGAGCTCGGCCTCGTTGGGGAAGGTGACGTTGGGGCCGGGCCACGCCATCCAGGTGCGCTCGTGCGGGGCCCATTCGGGGGGCATGCGGAAGCCGTCGGCGGAAGCGGACATCAGGCGGGTCCTTACAGGAAGTAGAGGCGGTTCAGGGAGACGGAGTCGGCGGGCCCGGAGCGCAGCGGGTCGCCGTCCAGGGTGACCAGACCGGTGCGGCCGTCCACGTCCACGGCTCCGGTGCGGGAGTTGAACACCAGGTCGGCGGGGCCGATGCCCCGGGTGCCGCGCACGGCGACCCGGCGCCGGCGGGTGGGCATCAGATCGCTTCCCTGGTCGAGGGCGGCGCGGGCCACGAAGGCGACGGAGAGCTCTGCGGGGGTCGCGCCGTGGGCGCCGAAGAGCGGGCCGAGGAGCAGCGGTTCGCAGGTCTCGGTGGCCGCGTTCGGATCGCCCGTGACGCCCCAGGCGGGGAAGCCGGACTTGAGCACCAACTGCGGCTTGGCGTCGAAGTAGGCGGGCCGCCACAGCACGATGTCGGCCATCTTGCCGACCTCGATGGAGCCGATCTCGTGCGCCAGGCCGTGGGCGAGGGCCGGGTTGATGGTCAGCTTGGCGATGTAGCGCAGCACGCGCGCGTTGTCGTCGCCGTCCCCGTCGCCCTCCAGGGGCCCGAGCTCGGCCTTCATCTTCCCGGCCATGGCGAAGGTGCGCCGTACGGTCTCGCCCGCGCGGCCCATGCCCTGGGCGTCGGACGAGGTGATGCCGATCGCGCCCAGGTCGTGCAGTACGTCCTCGGCGCCCATCGTCCCGGCCCGGATGCGGTCGCGCGCCATGGCGGCGTCGCCGGGCAGGTCCGGCTTGAGGCCGTGTACGGAGACGATCATCCCGTAGTGCTCGGCGACCGCGTCCCGGCCGAACGGCAGGGTCGGGTTGGTGGACGAGCCGATGACGTTGGGCACGCCCGCCATCTTCAGCACGTTGGGGACGTGGCCGCCGCCGCAGCCCTCGATGTGGAAGGCGTGGATCGTACGGCCGTCGAGGACGCGCAGGGTGTCCTCGACGGACAGGCACTCGTTCAGGCCGTCGCTGTGCAGCGCCACCTGTACGTCGTGCTCCTCGGCGACGCGCAGCGCCGTGTCCAGGGCGCGGGTGTGCGCGCCCATGTCCTCGTGCACCTTGAAGCCGCAGGCGCCGCCCTCGGCGAGCGCCTCCACCAGCGGGGCGCCGTCGGAGGACGAACCCCGGCCCAGGAAGCCGATGTTGACGGGCCAGGCGTCGAAGGCGGCGAAGGCGTTGCGCAGCGCCCAGGGCGAGTTGACGCCGACGCCCCACACCGGGCCGAACTCCTGGCCGATGATCGTGGTGACGCCGGAGGAGAGCGAGGCCTCCATGATGCGCGGCGACAGCAGATGGACGTGGGTGTCCACGGCGCCGGCGGTGGCGATGAGCCCCTCGCCGGAGACGATGCTGGTCCCAGTGCCGACGACGACGTCCACGGCGTCGAGGGTGTCCGGGTTCCCGGCCCGCCCGACGGCGTGGATACGGCCCTCGCGGATACCGATGGACACCTTGCGGATGCCCTGCACGGCGTCGATCACCACGACGTTGCTGATCACGAGGTCACAGGTGTCGCGGACGGCGGCGGCCTTCAGGTGCAGCCCGTCCCGGGCGGTCTTGCCGAACCCGGCGAGGAACTCGTCGCCGGGCCGCTGGGCGTCCGACTCGACGCGGACGGTCAGGCCCGAGTCGCCGAGCCGGATCCGGTCGCCCGCACGGGGCCCGAAGACGGCCGCGTACTCCTGCGGGTCGATGTGCCGGCTGCCGGGCGCGCAGTGGCCGCTGTGCCGGGTCTGCTTGCTCATGCGGTGGCCCCTTCCGGGTGAGCGGGTCCGGGGGCGGCGCCCGTGCCCAGATAGCCGCAGGCGGCGGCCCTGCGCAGGGCCTCCTCCTTGGCGCCGGGCGCGTCGAGGGGCCCGTCGACGAGCCCGGCGAAGCCGATGGCGATCCGGGCGCCGCCGATCGGCACGAGCCCGACCTCGCCCTCGCCGCCCGGGTCGAACCGGACCGAGGACCCGGCGGGGACGCACAGCCGCATCCCGTACGCGGCGGCCCGGTCGAAGTCGAGGCGCGGGTTGGCCTCGAAGAAGTGGAAGTGCGAGGTCACGCTGACCGGGACGGCCGCCGTGTTGCGCACGGTGAGCCGGACGGCGGGCTCCGGCCCGGGGCCGTCGGGCCCGGGCAGCACGGCGCCGGGCGCGTCCTCGCCGAGCCCGGCGGCGCCCCGGATGGGCGCCGGGACCACGGCGAGCCGCGAACCGTCGTCGAAGACGGCCTCGACGTGCACCTCGGCGACCACGTCCGCGACGCCCGGCAGGACGTCGTCGGGGCCGAGCACCGCGCGGGCCGCCTCGATCGCCTCGGCGAGCCTGCGCCCGTCCCTGGCCGCCTCGCAGACGGTGTCCGCGATCAGCGCGGTCGCCTCGGGGACATTCAGTCTCAGCCCTCGGGCCCGGCGGGCCCGCGCGAGCTCGGCGGCGCCGAAGAGCAGCAGCCGGTCGCGTTCCGTGGGGGTCAGTCGCACGCCACCACACCTCCTGTTTGAACACCACTCTAACCACACATATTGAGGTCTGTCATGGGTCCAGGGGATTGACGGCTGCGCCACGATGCCACACATTGAACGTCACTCAAACAGCAGAACGCCGAATTCCAGCCATTGAGTCAGTCGCTGAGCCGGTCCGTTGAGCCATCGAGGCGCATCCCATCCACCCGAAGGTCAGGGGCAGCCCATGCCGATAGAACAGCGCGGAGTCGACACCATCCCGGAGGCGGAGCGGTGGGGGCTGGTCGCGCAGTTCCCCGCGCCCCTTTTCGGCCCGGTGTTCGTCTGCGGGTTCGGTTGTGGTTGCTCGCGCAGTTCCCCGCGCCCCTCAAGGCAGAAGGGGGTCCGGCCAAATCCAGCCCCGGCGGCGCGAATTCAGCCCCTGGGGGTCCCCTGGACGAAGTCCTTGGGGGAGTTTGAGGAGCGGGGTCCGGGGCGGAGCCCCGAAGCGGGGGCGGGGACGCAGCCCCGGCGGGGGTATCGGGGACGCAGCGGGGGCGGGGGCGCAGCCCCAGCGGGGGTATCGGGGACGCAGCGGGGGCGGGGGCGCAGCCCCAGCGGGGGTATCGGGGACGCAGCCCCAGCGGGGATATCAGGGGCGCAGCCCCCCGTGAGCGGGGTGCAGGGGCCGCAGGCCCCGCCCGGGGTCCGGGGGCGCCCCCGGGTAAGCCCACCCACCCCGACCCCTCCCCCACCCCCGGAGGGTCTAGGTGAAGGGGCGGGGTGGGGCAAAACCGGGGTCAGCCCAGGGGGTGCATCCAGCCATGCGTATCCGGCGTCCGGCCCGTCTGGAGGTCGAGGAGCGCCTTGCGCAGGCGCATCGTCACAGACCCCGGCTCCCCATCCCCCTGCGTCCAGTTCGCCCGAGCGGACTTCACCGACCCCACCGGCGTGATCACCGCAGCCGTGCCGCACGCGAACACCTCGGTCAGCGTCCCCGCCTCGTTGTCCCGCTTCCAGTCCTCCGTGGAGATCCGCCCCTCCTCCGCCGTGTAGCCGAGGTCCCGGGCGATCTTCAGAAGGGAGTCGCGGGTGATGCCCGGCAGCAGCGAGCCCGTCAGCTCGGGGGTCACGATGCGGTCCCCGTACACGAAGTACAGGTTCATCCCGCCCATCTCCTCGATCCACCGGTGCTCCACCGCGTCCAGCCAGACCACCTGGTCGCAGCCGTGCTCGGCCGCCTCGGCCTGGGCGACCAGGGACGCGGCGTAGTTGCCGCCGGTCTTGGCCGCGCCCGTACCGCCCTTGACCGCGCGCACGTACTCCTCGGAGAGCCACACCGAGACCGGCTTCACGCCACCGGGGAAGTAGGCCCCGGCGGGGGACGCGATGACGATGAAGAGGTATTCGTTGGCGGGGCGAACACCAAGGCCGACCTCGCTCGCGATCATGAACGGGCGCAGGTAGAGGGAGGCCTCGCCGGAGGAGGGGACCCAGCCCTTGTCCTGCTGGATCAGCGCGTCGCAGGCGGCGATGAACAGGTCGGTCGGCACCTCGGGCATCGCCATACGGCGGGCCGAGGAGCGGAAGCGCTCCGCGTTGGCCTCGGGGCGGAAGGTCGCCACCGTGCCGTCGGGCTGACGGTAGGCCTTCAGACCCTCGAAGATCGTCTGCGCGTAGTGCAGCGTCATGTTCGCCGGGTCCATCGACAGCGGCGCGTACGGAGTGAGCTCCGCGTCGTGCCACCCGCGGCCCTCGGTCCACTTGACCGTCACCATGTGGTCGGTGAAGTGGCGGCCGAATCCGGGGCTTTCCAGGATCGCGTCACGCTCCGCGTCGGACAGCGGGTTCGCGGAGGGCTTGAGCTCGATCGTGGGCGTCGTCATGGTTGCGTGTCCTTCACCGGTTGTGTGGGTCGGACCGCGCTCACGCCGTCTTCGCTTCCGCCAGGAGCTTCAGCCAGGACGTCCGAGCTTTTCCGCATGCCGCGGTCCCACGTTCGATTATCGCTCGTGCGGGACCATGACAGAAACGGTGTGATTGCGGCCCAGGGACTGATGGTGGCACCCCGGGGCCGTACAGGAAAAGCCGCCGGGTGCTGGTGCGACCCGGCGGCTTTCTAGGAAGAGCGCTCGGGTCAGCCCGATACGCGTACGGCGAGCGCGTCGCCGATCTCGTCGGTGGTACGGGCGGAGCCGTCCCGTGCGGCCAGGTCGGCCTGGACGGCGTCCTCGATCCGGGCCGCCTCGGCCTCGTAACCGAGGTGGCGCAGGAGCAGGGCGACGGAGAGGACCGTGGCTGTCGGGTCGGCCTTGCCCTGGCCCGCGATGTCCGGCGCGGAGCCGTGGACCGGCTCGAACATCGAGGGGAACGCGCCGGTCGGGTTGATGTTGCCGGACGCGGCCAGGCCGATGCCGCCGGTGACGGCCGCGGCGAGGTCGGTGAGGATGTCGCCGAAGAGGTTGTCGGTGACGATCACGTCGAACCGCTCGGGCTGGGTGACGAAGAAGATCGTCGCGGCGTCGACGTGCAGATAGTCGGTGGTGACGTCCGGGTACTCCTTCGCCACCGTGTCGAAGATGTTCTTCCACAGGTGTCCGGCGAAGACCAGCACGTTGTTCTTGTGGACAAGGGTCAGCTTCTTGCGCGGCCGCGCCTGGGCGCGGGCGAACGCGTCGCGCACCACGCGCTCCACGCCGTACGCCGTGTTCACGCTGACCTCGGTGGCGACCTCGGCCGGGGTGCCGGTGCGCAGCGAGCCGCCGTTGCCCGTGTAGGGGCCCTCGGTGCCCTCGCGGACCACCACGAAGTCGATGTCGGGGCGGCCGGCCAGCGGGGTCGCGGTGTTGGGGAACAGCTTCGACGGGCGCAGGTTGATGAAGTGGTCGAAGGCGAAGCGCAGCTTCAGCAGCAGACCGCGCTCCAGGACGCCGGACGGGACGCTCGGGTCGCCGATGGCGCCGAGCAGGATCGCGTCGTGGGTCCTGAGCGCTTCGAGCTCCGCGTCCGGCAGGGTTTCGCCGGTGCGGTGCCAGCGCCGGGCGCCGAGGTCGTACTCCTTGGTCTCCAGCTTCACGTCCGCTGGAAGGACGGCATTGAGGACCTTGAGGCCCTGGGCCACCACTTCCTGGCCGATGCCGTCACCGGGGATCACTGCGAGATCGATGCTGCGAGACATGAATGCACCGTACTCCGCGTCCCATGCGTTGACATGTCGAGTCCACCATACGGACAGCGCGGTTTCCCGCCCGGCCGGGCGGGGCGCACGGGCGGGCCATGCTCCTAGTCCCTCCGGGCTGCCGCCGAATGGCTGGCAGGGGTGATGTGCGGGGAGATTCCGGGGAGTTGCATGGGGAGCTGTGCGCGCCCCGTTCACCCAGCGGTGGGATTCGCGTCGTCTCAGGAGAGGACGTTTCCGGCCATGGACATCCCTCGTTTCGGCATTCCCGAGAAGCTCGCCGGCCGCATGAGCATGGCCGAGCAGCACGAGTACCTGCGTACGCGGCTGACGCGGCGCGGTGTGCTGCGTACTTCCGTGGCGACCGCCGCGATCGCCGGTGCCGGGGCGGGCACCGGACTCGCCACGTCGTCGCCCGCCCACGCCGCACCGACCGTGTTCATCTCGCGGGGCCCGGGCACCGAGGTCGACGGTTCTCTGGTGGCCCCGTTCGGGCGGCACCTCGCGTACGGCGCGGACGCCAGGACCCGGATGACGGTCTCCTGGCAGGTCCCCTTCGCGGTGCGGCGGCCGTACATCCGGATCGGGCTCAAGCCGTGGGCGCTCAGCCACCGGATCGGTGCCGAGGTGCGCCACCTCACCACGCCCGTCCTGAACGGCGGCAAGATCGCCGCGGCCGAGCAGTACTACGTGCACGCGGGCCTGGAGCGGCTGCGGCCGGGCACCACGTACTACTACGGCGTCGGCCACGACGGCTTCGACCCGGCCGACCCGCGCAACCTGGGCACGCTCGGCACCTTCACCACCGCGCCCGAGCGCGCCGAGCCGTTCACCTTCACCGCCTTCGGCGACCAGGGCGTCAGCTACCACGCGCTCGGCAACGACCAGCTGATCCTCGGTCAGAACCCGGCGTTCCATCTGCACGCGGGCGACATCTGCTACGCCGACCCGTCCGGCTCGGGCACGTCGGGCGACAGCTACGACGCGCGCACCTGGGACCAGTTCCTGGCCCAGACGGAGTCGGTCGCCAAGACCGTGCCGTGGATGGTGACCACCGGCAACCACGACATGGAGGCCTGGTACTCGCCGGACGGCTACGGCGGCCAGAACGCCCGCTGGTCGCTGCCGGACAACGGCCCGGACCCGGTCAACCAGCCCGGCGTGTACTCGTTCGTGCACGGCAACGTGGGCGTGGTCGCACTGGACGCCAACGACGTCTCGTACGAGATCCCCGCCAACTACGGGATCAGCGGCGGCAAGCAGACGCAGTGGCTCGACAAGCGTCTTGCCGAGCTGCGCGCCGACCGCCACATCGACTTCATCGTGGTCTTCTTCCACCACTGCGCCTTCTCGACCACCAACGCGCACGCCTCCGAGGGCGGGGTGCGCGAGGCCTGGGTACCGCTCTTCGAGAAGCACCAGGTGGACCTGGTCATCAACGGCCACAACCACGTGTACGAGCGCACCGACGCGATCCTGCGCAACGCGGTGGGCCGCAGGGTCCCGATCGGCGAGCGCACCGACCCGACGCGGGACGGCATCGTGTACGTCACGGCCGGCGGCGCGGGCCGCGGGCTCTACGACTTCCCGGCCCCCGACAGTTACGAGGGCCACGTCAAGGACCAGGAGAGCGTCGCGAGCTACCACTGGGTGAAGGGCCGCGAGAAGGCGACCGAGACCGTGGAGTGGTCCCGGGTGCGCTTCACCGGCTACTCGTTCCTCGCGGTGCGGGTGGAGGCGGGCCGCCACGCCCGCATGACGGTGACGGCCCTGGCCGAGTCGGGCGCGAGAGTCGACTACTTCGAGATCAAGCGCGGCAAGTGAGCGGCGAAGCCGGGCAACCCCCGCACCCCGGACCACCAAGGGGCGCGGGGCTGTGACATGGTGCGGCTCCGCCGCGCGGGCGCGACCAGCCACAGCGGGCCCGCACCCGCAAGCGCGCCGATCTACCCGGTCACGTGGCCGGTGGCCCCACCATTGTCACGGCGGTCAAGCGCGCGCTGAAGCGCGGCGGCGGCGTTCTTGCGGTCGGCATCACTCGTACGGGAAGCGTGGCGGACACGGCGGACGGTCGTCGTCTCGGACATGAGGGATCGACTCCTTGAGATCACGGAGATATCGAGGCGCCGGAAGGGGCGGGGAGCGCTGCCGCAGGGGTTGCCTGCCAAGGGGCACCGCGCTCGCGACCGCCATTCGCTGGATCTAGCGAGACGTTCGGCTTCTACAAAGCTAAGGGAGGACTCCGCTTCTGTCTCCACGATTACTCGGACTTCCTACTATCTGAGACGGCGGCTTCAGCGGCGCAGCGCGCGGCTCCCGGATGAGGGCACGGACCGCGGCCGTCCCGGCCAGCTCGGGCGTGGTCACATAGCCCACGGACCGCGTCGGGCGCTCCGAACCGAGATCAGTGATCTCGACCGTGTGCGGTGCTCCGATCGGCGACAGCTCCGGCATGATCGCCATACCGAAACCACTGCTCACCATCGAGAGCACCGCTCAGTCATCCTCGGCCTGCACCGTGGCCGCCGGGATCCAGTCCTGCTCGGCCCACCACTCCCGGGTGTACGAGGAGCAGTTCTCCATCCAGTCGACCAGCGGCAGCGAGCGCGGCGCCGGCTGCCCCGAGGAGGGGACCAGCGAATACCCCTCCTCCAGGAGGACGTCACCGACCAGCCCCGGCGGCACCGGCGAGCTCGTGCCGATCGTCGCGATGCCGAGGTCCGCGCGCCCCGACCGCGTACGTGGCACTCACCCGCACCCTCGAACTGCTGCCCGGCCAGGACCTGTTCGTCTCGGCGGCCGCGGGCGGCGTCGGCACGGCGGCGGGCCGGATCGCGCGGCTGCTCGGCGCGGGCCGGCTCGCGGCCGAGCCCGCGCGCCCCCCAGCACCTCTCCGGCCCACCTTGTCGGCACTGCAACCTATCCAAACATTGCCACCTAGTTTGCATTCCTACCTAGCTAGTGCTGGAATACACGTATGGCCGCAGACCGCAGATCCAGTTGGCTCAAAGGCGTCCTCGACCTCCTCGTCCTCACCTGTCTCACCGGGGGCGAGAGCTACGGGTACGAGATCTCCAAGACCCTGGCCGCGGCCGGGCTCGGAGAGATCAAGGGCGGGACGCTCTACCCCGTCCTGAACCGGCTCGAAGAGGCCGGGCTCGCCGTCGGGGAGTTCCGCGCCGCCGAGCGCGGGCCGGGCCGCCGGTACTACCGGCTCACCGACGAGGGACACCGGGCGCTCGCCGAACAGGGCGCGTCCTGGCTGGAGTTCCACACCGCCGTACAGACCATGCTGACCAACGCGACACCAGGGGGACGAGCGTCATGAGCGAGCAGAACGACTACTTCGGGGATCTCGCCGGGAAGCTGCGCGCCTCAGGGATGCCGCGGAGCGAGGTGTCGGCGACCGTCGCCGAGCTCACCGGCTATCTGGCGGAGTCCGGATCCGCCGACCCCTACGAGGAGTTCGGCGCGCCGGAGGACTTCGCGGCCCGGCTCACGGGGGGCCGGGCGGCCGAGGAGCCGGGCGCGGAGGCGGAGACCTGGAAGTGGACCGCCGACATCTACACCGACCGCAAGCACCTCAACCACTACGGCGACCAGGGCTGGGAGGTCGAGGGCCTGGACCGGCTCGGCCGGTTCGTCTGCCGCCGCGACCCGGCGGCGGCGATGCGGTGGGAGTACCGGCGCGAGAGCGCGAACAACGCGGCCGAGCGCGAGTCGGTCACGGCCGGGCTCGCCCCGGACGGCTGGGAGCCGTGCGGGCACTGGATGTTCTTCATGTACTTCAAGCGCCCCAAGGCCGCGAGCGCCGGGCCCGCGGCCAGGCTCGACGAGCTGGTGGCGCCGCCCGCCAAGCAGCTCTTCCTCAGCAACAGGTACCGGGGAAAGCTCAAGCAGATGGTGGCCGCGGGGCTCGTCTCGGGGACGGTGACCGCCGCCGCGGTCCACTACGGGGGCGAACCCGTGATCTACCCGGCGCTGATCGGCGCGGCGGTCGCCGCCCCGGTGGGCCTGGCCCTCGGCTGGCAGCGGGTCAAGCGGGAGGTCGCGCAGGGCGTCGAGGACGCGTGAGCGGCAGGGCGAGCGCAGTGTGCGCGTTCGAGGACGCGTGAGCGGCAGGGGAGCGCAATGTGCGCGTCGAGCCCGGCGGGCGGCTCGACCCGGGGCCACTTCAACGCGGTGGCGTACCAGAACGGCCGGTACGGCTACACGATCACGGTCGTCGACCCGACGTGGTCGTGGCGCTGCACCGGCCACATCGAGACCGGCTCGGCGTCGGTCAGCGGCTGATATCCGATACCTGACAGGTGTCGTCCGTCAGCGGCCGACCGTCAGGTCCTGGAGGCCCACCACCCGCAGCAGTTCCAGGCGCTGGTGGGCCTCCGTGCCCGGGCGGGCCGAGTGCACCACCAGGAACTGGCCCTCGCCGGAGCTCAGCAGCACCTCGCAGTCCAGCTCCAGGAGGCCGACCACCGGGTGGACGAACCGCTTCACCTTGGCGTGCCGCGTCTCCACCTCGTGCTCGTCCCAGAGCGCCGAGAACTCCTCGCTCACCGCGCGCAGTTCGGCCACCAGCGCCGCCGGCTCCGGGTCGTCCGGGCGGGCCGCGAGCACCGCCCGCAGCTGGGCGACGTGGCTGCGCGCGTGCTCGGCCTGGTCCTCGGGCGGGAAGAGGCGGCGCAGCGACGCCTCGGTGAAGTAGCCGCGGATGATGTTCCGGCCGGGTGCGGACTCGCCGACCAGGGCGGCCGCCATCGCGTTCTGGGCGAGCACCTCGCCCCAGTCGCTCATCACCTGTGCGGGCGCGTCGTGCAGCCGGTCGAGGATCAGCATCAGGCCGGGGCGCACATGGACCGAGCCGTGCCGCTCGCGCGGGGGCTCCTCGCCGGCGAGGTGGAAGAGGTGATCGCGCCCGTCCCGGCTGAGCCTCAGCGCCCGCGCCAGCGCGGTCAGCATCTGCCGGGACGGGCGCGAGCCGCGGGCCTGCTCCAGTCGGGTGTAGTAGTCCGCCGACATCCCGGTGAGCTGGGCGACCTCTTCCCTGCGCAGCCCGGCCGTCCGCCGCCGGGGCCCGGCCGCGAGGCCGACGTCCGACGGTTCGAGACGGGCCCGGCAGTGCCGCAGGAAGTCCGCGAGTTCTTCTCTGTCCACGCCCTCAGCATGACGGTGACCACGGCGGGTATCCAGGGAGTCCCGCTCCCTGGATGGAGACGTCCCTCCCGCCGTCGGCCACTTGGCGCCAGGCTTGGGCCAGGCAACCGAGAGGAGCGGATGATGCGGATTCTGGTGACGGGGGCGACGGGCCAGGTCGGCCGTAGGTTCGTGCCGAGGCTGGTCCAGCGGGCCGACGTGGTGCGGGTCCTGGTGCGCGACGAGGCGCGCGGTGCCGCCCTCGGCGCCCATGAGGTGATGGTCGGCGACGTACGGAACGGGGAGTCCGTGGCCAAGGCGCTGGCCGGGGTGGACGCGGTGGTGAACCTCGCGGTGGCGTACCGCGATGTGACGGACGAGGAGAACCGCGCGGTCAACCTCGACGCGGCGCTCGCGCTGGGCCGGGCGGCGCTGGAGGCCGGGGTGAGCCGGTTCGTGCAGGTGTCGTCGAACCTGGCGTACGGCCTGGGGCGCGGGCGGCCGCTGACCGAGGACGACGAGCCGCTGCCCGGCGGCCCGCTGTGGGGGACGTACGCGGAGTCCAAGGCGGCCGCCGAGGAGGGCCTGTTCACCCTCCACCGCGAGCACGGTCTGGACGTGCGCGTGGGCGCGCTCGCCTTCGTCTACGGCGAGGGCGACCCGCACCTGGAGCAGTCGGTGTACTGGGCGGGCCAGTGGGCCGCGCACCAGCGGCTGCCGATGGTGCACCACGCGGACGTGGCGCAGGGCCTGATGCGGCTGCTGTACGCGCCGGGGGTGGCGGGCCGCAAGTACAACATCGCGGACGACAGCCCGGTGACGGCGGTCGAGCTGCACCAGCTCAACGGGGTCGAGGTGCCGCCGGAGCTGGCGCAGCGCACCGACCCGGACCCGTTCTACACGATCGTGTCGACCCTGCGGATCCGGGACGAGCTGGGCTTCCGCCCGCTGTACCCGTCGGTGTGGACGGCACGGGACGCGGGCGTCCTGTAGTCCTGTGACGGCTGGTCTGTAACGGCGTTACAGGACCGCGTCACAGGACGTCGCCGTCGCGCCAGTCGAAGACCAGCGGCTGCGCGGGGTCGGGCAGCGGACCGCCCGCGGCCGGGCGGAGGTAGGTGGTGCCCTCCTCCTCGGCGAGGCGCACCACCCCGTCCGGGCTCAGCACCTCGATCCGCCCGGGCCAGACCTGCCAGCCGCGCGCCCGGTAGAGCGCGGCGCCCTCGTCGGAGGCGGAGAGCGCGCCGAACTCGTACGCCTGGTCGATCACATGCTCCAGTGCGGCCATCACCCGCCCGCCGAGCCCCTGGCGGCGCCGGTCCTCGCGCACGGCGACGGCCTCCACGTAGCCGACGCGGTAGGACCGGCCGCCGTGCAGCACCCGGCGCATGATCACGCTGCCGTGCGCGGCGATCCCCTTCTCGTCGTCCAGGAACGAGTGGACCCCGCCGAGCCCGTGGTCCCAGTCCTCGTCGCTGAAGTCCCCGCCGAAGGCGGTGTCGAGCAGTTCGCGGATTCTCGGCAGGCCGTCCGGGCCGAGCTGCGAGGTGTGCGCGGTGTGCTGAGACTCAGTCATGCGCCCACTGTGGCAGGCCGCTTCGCGTCCTTCCGCGCCGGGCGCGACTGCTCCAGACTCGCTCTCATGTCACCGTCGACACCGCAGCAGTGGACCCCGACCCACGGGGAGCCCTACCGCCCGGTCCCCTACAACCCCGCCCGGCTGCCCGCCGCCGAGTCCCTGGAGCGCGCGGCGGCGCTGCGCGACACGATGCGCCGGCGCCGTACGGTACGGCAGTTCTCCCCCGACCCGGTCCCTGAGCAGGCGGTCCGGGACGCCGTCGCCTGTGCGGCGACCGCCCCCTCGGGCGCGCACCAGCAGCCCTGGACCTTCGTGCTCGTACGCGACCCGGAAGTGCGGCGGCGGATACGGGAGGCTGCCGAGCACGAGGAGCGCGTCTCCTACGACGGGCGCCTCGGCGAGGAGTGGCTGGCGGCGCTGCGCCCGCTGGGCACGGACGCCGTGAAGAGCCACCTGACCGACGCCCCGGCCCTGATCGTGGTCTTCCAGCAGCGGTACTGGCTGGCCGAGGACGGCACCAAGCACAAGCACTACTACGTGGACGAGTCGGTGGGGATCGCGGTCGGGATGCTCCTGAGCGCCCTCCACCAGAGCGGTCTGGCCGCCCTCGTCCACACACCGAGCCCGATGCGGTTCCTGCGCGAGGCGCTCGGCCGCCCCGTGAACGAGAAGGCGTTCGCGGTGATCCCGGTCGGCTATCCGGCCGAGGGCTGCGAAGTTCCCGATCTCGTACGGAAGTCACTGGAGCAGGTGCTGGTGGAGTTCTGACCCCTCACCCCCAATCCCTAACCCCTCTAATGCACTTGACTGGTTAGCGCGACCCATGGTTGGCTGCTCACGCGGCAACACAACCAGTCAAGTAGGCATGAGGGGTTAGGCATGAGTGCGGAGCAGATCCACTACCGGACGGCGGCCGTCGGCGGCCAGGAGATCTTCTACCGGGAGGCGGGGTCGCCCGACGCCCCGACCCTGCTGCTCCTGCACGGCTTCCCCGCCAGCTCCCACATGTTCCGCGGCCTGATCCCCCGGCTGGCCGCGCGCTACCACGTGATCGCCCCGGACCACCTCGGATTCGGCTACTCCTCGGCGCCGCCGGCCGACGAGTTCGCGTACACCTTCGCCAACCTGGCCGCCCTGACACAGGAGTTCACCGAGCAGCTCGGCCTCACCCGGTTCGCGCTCTACATCCAGGACTACGGCGCCCCCATCGGGCTGCGGCTCGCCCTCGCGCACCCCGAGCGCATCACGGCGATCGTCACGCAGAGCGGCAACGCGTACACCGAGGGCCTGGGCGAGGCCTGGGACGCGCCGCTCGCCCTGATCGCCGGGCGCACACCCGAGACCGAGGCGCCCGTACGGGAGATCCGCTCCCTGGAGGGCATCAAGTGGCAGTATCTGCACGGCCTCCCGGACCCGTCGCTGGTCAGCCCGGACGCGTACCACTACGACGCGGCCCTGATGGCGCGCGAGGGCCAGGACGCCATCCAGCTCGACCTGATGGCCGACTACGGCTCCAACTTCGACCTCTACCCGGCCTTCCAGGAGTACTTCCGCACCAGCGGGGTGCCGCTCCTGGCGGCCTGGGGCGCCCACGACGAGATCTTCGTCCCGGCCGGAGCGCTCGCCTTCCTGCGCGACCTGCCCGAGGCGGAGATCCACCTCCTGCCCACCGGCCACTTCGCCCTGGAGACGCACGCGGCCCAGATCGCGTCACTGATCGACGACTTCCTCGTACGGAAGCTGTGAGGGGCCCGAGAGCGGGAAATGGAAACCGCCCCCGTCCTCGGTTGGGGGACCAAGGACGGGGGCGGGGTTCAAAGGTGACCGCGCGTCAGCCCATGTGGGGGTACGTGTAGTCGGTCGGCGGGACCAGGGTCTCCTTGATGGCGCGGGTCAGCGTCCAGCGCATCAGGTTCTGGGGGGCGCCCGCCTTGTCGTTGGTGCCCGAGGCGCGGCCGCCGCCGAAGGGCTGCTGGCCGACGACGGCGCCGGTCGACTTGTCGTTGATGTAGAAGTTGCCCGCCGCGTAGCGGAGCTTGTCCATCGTGTACGCGGCCGCCGCGCGGTCGTTGGAGATGACGGCGCCGGTCAGGGCGTAGTCGGAGACCGACTCCATCTGCTCCAGCATCGCGTCGTACTCGGCGTCCTCGTAGACGTGGATCGCCAGGATCGGGCCGAAGTACTCGGTCGTGAAGACCTCGTTCCCGGGGTCGCTGCACTCGATGACGGTCGGGCGGACGAAGTAGCCGACCGAGTCGTCGTAGGTGCCGCCGGCGACGATCGTGCAGGAGGCGTCGGCCTTCGCGCGGTCGATCGCGGCCTTGTTCTTGGCGAAGGAGCGCTCGTCGATGACGGCGCCGATGAAGTTCGACAGGTCGGTGACGTCACCCATGGTGATGCCGTCGACCTCGGCCGCGAACTCCTCCTTGAAGCCGTCGTTCCAGATCGACGCCGGGACGTACGCACGCGAGGACGCGGAGCACTTCTGGCCCTGGTACTCGAAGGAGCCACGGGTCAGGGCCGTCTTCAGGACGGCGCGGTCGGCGCTGGGGTGCGCGACGACGAAGTCCTTGCCGCCGGTCTCGCCGACCAGGCGCGGGTAGGTGCGGTACTTCTCGATGTTGGTGCCGACCGTCTTCCACAGGTGCTGGAAGGTCCGGGTGGAACCCGTGAAGTGGATGCCCGCCAGGTCGCGGTGGTTCAGCGCGATCTCGGAGACGGCCAGGCCGTCACCGGTGACCAGGTTGATGACGCCCTTGGGCAGACCGGCCTCCTCCAGGAGCTGCATCAGCAGCACGGCGGCGTGGGTCTGCGTCGGGGACGGCTTCCACACGACCACGTTGCCCATCAGGGCCGGGGCGGTCGGCAGGTTGCCCGCGATGGCCGTGAAGTTGAACGGCGTGATCGCGTAGACGAAACCTTCCAGCGGACGGTGGTCCATACGGTTCCACACGCCCGGGGAGTTCGCCGGGGGCTGCTCGGCGAGCAGGTTGCGGGCGTAGTGGACGTTGAAGCGCCAGAAGTCGACGAGCTCGCACGGGGTGTCGATCTCGGCCTGCTGGGCGGTCTTCGACTGGCCGAGCATCGTGGACGCGGCCAGCGTCTCGCGCCACGGGCCGGCCAGCAGCTCCGCCGCACGCAGGATGATCGCGGCGCGGTCGTCGAACGACATCGCACGCCACGCCGGGGCGGCGGCGAGCGCGGCGTCCACCGCGTCCTGTGCGTCCTGCGTCGTGGCGTTGGCGAACGTGCCGATGACGGCCTTGTGGTTGTGCGGCTGCACGACGTCGAAGCGCTCGCCGCCGCCCATCCGCTTCTCGCCGCCGATGGTCATCGGCAGCTCGATCGGGTTCTCGGCCAGCTCCTTGAGCTTGGCCTCCAGGCGCGCGCGCTCGGGCGAACCCGGGGCGTAGCCGTGCACCGGCTCGTTGACGGGAGCGGGGACCTGGGTTACAGCGTCCATGAGTCTCTGAACTCCTTGATGAGGGGTGGTGGGCTCAGCCCTTGGTGAGGATGGAGCGGGCGAAGAAGAGCAGGTTGGCGGGCTTCTCCGCCAGGCGGCGCATGAAGTAGCCGTACCAGTCGGTGCCGTACGCCGTGTAGACGCGCATCCGGTGGCCCTCGGCCGCGAGCCGCACGTGCTCATCGCTGCGGATGCCGTACAGCATCTGGAACTCGTACTCGTCCAGTTTGCGCCCGGCGCGCCGCGCGAGCTCCTGGGTGATGGCTATCAGGCGCGGGTCGTGCGACCCGATCATCGGGTAGCCCTCGCCGTCCATCAGGATCTTCAGGATGCGGACGTACGCCTTGTCGATCTCGCCCTTGTCCTGGTACGCGACCGAGGCGGGCTCCTTGTAGGCGCCCTTCACGATCCGGACGCGGCTGCCGGCGGCGGCCAGGCGGCGGGCGTCGTCCTCGGTGCGGAAGAGGTACGCCTGGATGACGCAGCCGGTCTGCGGGAAGTCCTTCCGCAGCTCCTCGTGGATGGCGAACATCGAGTCGAGGGTGGTGTGGTCCTCGGCGTCCAGGGTGACCGTGGTGCCGATGGCCGCGGCGGCCTCGACGACCGGGCGGACGTTGGCGAGGGCGAGCTCGTGGCCGCCCGGGAATTCGGCAGCGAGCCCGGAGGGCTCTCCGTTGAGGGCGGTGGTGGGCGACGGGAGGGACTGTCCGAACATGGAGAGCTTCACGGACATCTCGGCGCGGGTGCCGAGGTCCAGGTCCTTGAGGCGCTCGATCAGCTGCAGGTAGGCGTCGCGCGCGGCGTACGACTGCTCCGCGGTGGTGATGTCCTCGCCCACCACGTCCAGGGTGACCTCCAGGCCCCGGCCCGCGGCGTCCTTGACGATCGGCACGACCTGCTCGACCGTCTCCCCGGCGATGAACCGGTCGACGACCTGCTTGGTACCGGGTGCGGCCGAGATGAAACGGCGCATCTTGTCGCTGCGCGACGCGGCGAGGATCACGGGACCCAGCACGGGGCACCTCCATGGAAAGGGGTAGCAGGAGGCCGAAACCCGACGATCCGGGTACGGCACGGAGAACCACCGTGAAACCTAAGGATCCTTCCGATCCTCTGCCATCGACACCTGTCACGCATCCGTGCCCCGCATCTCAGACATATGTCTGAAGGCGGCGCCGGTATGCGCGAGAATGGCTTGTGTGAAGGGCGACTACCAGGACCTGGTCGATGAGATCTCGGCGCTGCTCGGCGCCCCCGCGACCCTGGAAGACCGGGACTTCGGGCTGATCGCCTTCGGCGCGCACGACTCCGAGGACGACTCGGCCATGGACCCCGTGCGCACCCGCTCGATCCTCACCCGCCGCTCCACCCCGGCGGTCCGCGCCTGGTTCGAGGGGTTCGGCATCACCCGCGCGACCGGCCCGGTCCGCATCCCGGCCGCCCCCGAGGCGGGCGTCTTGCGCGCCCGGATCTGCCTGCCGGTCCGCCACCGTGGCGTGGTGCTCGGTTACGTGTGGCTCCTGGACGCCGACCCGGGCCCGGCCGAGGACCGCCTCGCCGCCGCGATGGAGGTGGCCGCCCGCATCGGCGGCCTGCTGGCGGACGAGGCCCAGGCGGGCACCGATCTCTCCCGGGAGTTCCGGGCGGCCCTGACCGCCGGGCGGGGCTGGCAGCGCGACATGGCGACGGCGGCCCTGCGCGCGGCCCTCGGCCCGGACGCGGACGGGTTGCACGCGGTGGTCTGCGTCAGTCCCTGGCCCCAGGAGACGCCGTCCGTACGGACCGTTCCGGGGACGGCGGCGCTGTGCGCGGTGCCGTGGGGGGCGCACGGCGAGGAGGGGGCCGACGAGCCCTCGGACGCCCCGCGCGCCCAGGTGCTCGGCGCGCTCGTCCGGCTCCGCTCGCCCGACGCGCTCGCGCCCGCGCTGACCGCCGCCGAGCGGCTGCGCGCCACGGTGGGGCCGGACGCCGCCGCCGGGGTCGCGCTGCCCCGCCGGGGCCTCGGCGAGCTGCCCGCCTCCTGGCACGAGGCGGCCTCGGCGGCCCGGGCGGCCCGGGCCGAACCGGGATTCGGCCCGGTCGCCCAGTGGGCGGAGATCGGCCCGTACCGGCTGCTGACCGCGCTCCCCGACACCGCGCCCCACGACGTGGCGGTCCGCTCCCTGCTCACCCCGGCCCACACCGAACTGGCCCGCACCGCCGAGGTGTTCCTCGACTGCGCGGGCCAGGCGGGCCGTACGGCGGCGGCGCTCGGTATCCACCGCCAGACCCTCTACTACCGGCTCTCCCGGGTCGAGCAGCTCACCGGCCTCGACCTCGACGAGGGCGAGGACCGGCTGCTGCTGCACATGGCACTGAAGGCGTCACGTCTGTGACGGTCGCCCCCGGGGCAGCTCAGGCCTGTGACGGCTTCTGGGGTCCGGCCGACGCGATGAGCCGCCGCATTCCCTCGGTCAGCTCGGCCGCGCTCGACGCGGTGCCCGGGTCGAAGGTCCACTGGGCGATGAGCCCCATCATCATCGTCATATAGAGCTTGCCGAGCGTGTCGACGTCTTCCTCGCCGACCTCGGACTCCTCGCCCCCCATGAACATGGGGATGATGCCGCGCGCGCCCTCGCGCTGGGCCTGCGCCAGATGGTCGCGCACCCCCGGCAGCTGGTCGCCCATGACGATGATCTCCATGCTGAGGTGCCACATCGAGCCGGGCTGCTCCATGGTGGCGATGATGTTCGACCAGACCTCCTGGAAGCGCTCCAGGGAGCCGGGCTCGGTGGCCGTCACCTGCGAGGGGCCCTCGAAGGCGACCGAAACCCCTTCCACCAGGGCGATGTAGGCCTGCGCGAGCAGCGCGTCCTTGGATCCGTAGTGGTAGCCGATGGACGCCAGATTCGTCCCCGACTCCTTGACGATGTCCCGCGCGGTCGTGCGCGCGAAGCCCTTCTCCAGCAGGCAGCGCTTGGCGCCTTCGAGCAGATCCTCACGGTGTCCCATGCAGGGAGCCTACCTGGTTTTATACGTATGTGTAATACGCGCGTATGGCGGGACGGGTGCGCTGCACCGAGGACGGTCTCTCGGCCGCGGACCGTGCTGGGTTGCCCACGCGGTTGCCCGCGCCCCTGGCCACCCAGGGGCGCGGGCGACCGTCTCAGACCAGATTCACGGAGCGGGCCGACGTCGCGCCGATCGCCTCCGCGAGCTCGGTGAGCACCGGCTGCGGCACGGTGTCGTCCACGGTCAGGACCGCGAGCGCCTCGCCGCCCTCCTCCGCGCGCGCGACCTGCATACCCGCGATGTTCAGCCCGGCCTCGCCGAGGATCTGGCCGACCGTGCCGACGACGCCCGGGCGGTCCTCGTAGCGCAGGACGACCATGTGGTCGGCGAGCGCCAGGTCCACGTCGTACTCACCGATCGCCACGATCTTCTGGAGGTGCTTGGGGCCCGCCAGCGTGCCGGAGACCGCCACCTCCTCACCGCCCGAGAGCGTGCCGCGCACGGTGACCACGTTGCGATGGTCCGGCGACTCGCTGCTGGTGGTGAGGCGGACCTCGACGCCGCGCTCCTGCGCGAACAGGGGGGCGTTGACGTAGCTGACGGTCTCGTCCACCACGTCCTCGAACACGCCCTTGAGCGCGCTGAGTTCGAGCACCTTCACATCGTGCTGGGTGATCTCGCCGTACACCTCGACGTCAAGGCGGACCGCCACCTCGCCCGCGAGCGCGGTGAAGATCCGGCCCAGGCGCTCCGCGAGCGGCAGACCCGGCTTGACGTCCTCGGCGATGACGCCGCCCTGGACGTTGACCGCGTCCGGCACCAGCTCGCCGGCGAGGGCCAGGCGCACCGAGCGGGCGACCGCGACGCCCGCCTTCTCCTGGGCCTCGTCGGTGGAGGCGCCCAGGTGCGGGGTGCAGACGACCTGGTCGAGCTCGAAGAGCGGGGAGTCCGTGCAGGGCTCCTTCGCGTACACGTCGAGGCCCGCGCCCGCGACGCGGCCCTCCTTGAGCGCCGAGTACAGCGCGGCCTCGTCGACGATGCCGCCGCGCGCCGCGTTCACGATCCGGACGTGCGGCTGGACCTTGTGGAGCGCCTCGTCGCCGATGAGGCCGAGGGTCTCCGGGGTCTTCGGCAGGTGCACGGTGATGAAGTCCGCGACCTGGAGCAGCTCGTCGAGGGTGAGGAGCTTGACGCCCATCTGCGCGGCGCGCGCGGGCTGCACATAGGGGTCGTACGCGACGATCTTCATGCCGAAGGCCGACATGCGCTGGGCGACCAGGACGCCGATGCGGCCGAGGCCGACGACGCCGAGGGTCTTCTCGCTCAGCTCGACGCCGGTGTACTTGTTCCGCTTCCACTCGCCGTTCTTCAGCGCGGTGTTGGCCTGCGGGATGTTGCGCGCGGTGGCCACCAGCAGACCGCAGGCGAGCTCGGCGGCGGTGACGATGTTGGAGGTCGGGGCGTTGACGACCATCACGCCGGCCTTGGTGGCGGCGGAGACGTCGACGTTGTCGAGGCCGACGCCCGCGCGGGCGACGACCCTCAGCTTCTTCGCGACGGCGACGGCCTCCGCGTCGACCTTCGTCGCGGAGCGGATCAGGATCGCGTCCACGTCGGCGATGGCGGGCAGCAGTTCGGCGCGGTCCGCTCCGTTGCAGTGCCGGATCTCGAAGTCCGGACCGAGGGCGTCGACGGTGGCGGGCGACAGCTCTTCAGCGATGAGTACGACAGGTTTCGAGCTCACGTGAGTCCTCACAAGTCCAGTGCGGACGGCCGTCCCGACGGCCGCAGGCGGTGGAGGGTACTGGCCGCGTGGAAGACGCACGACGCTGTGGGCCTGACGCGATGTATTGAGCAGCAGTGTAGTGGTGCTCAAGTCGGGGTTCTCCGCCGTGGAGGAAGGATCACCCGATGGGGTTGGACTGGTTGTCCATGGCGGCGACGGGGCCGGACGCGATGTCCGGCCCCGTCGGCGCGGAGGCCTACGCCTCCTCGTTGTCCACCCAGCTCATGAGCTTGCGCAGCTCCTTGCCGGTGGTCTCCAGGAGGTGGTTCTCATCCTGGGTCTTGTACTCGTTGTACTTCTTCAGACCGCCGTGGTACTCGTCCATCCAGTTCTTGGCGAACGTGCCGTCCTGGATCTCCGTGAGGACCTTCTTCATCTCGGCCTTGGTGTCGGCGGTGATGATGCGGGGGCCGGTGACGTAGTCGCCCCACTCGGCGGTCTCGGAGACCGACCAGCGCATCTTCTCCAGGCCGCCCTCGTACATCAGGTCGACGATGAGCTTCAGCTCGTGGAGGCACTCGAAGTAGGCGATCTCCGGCTGGTAGCCCGCCTCGACGAGGGTCTCGAAGCCCGCCTTGACCAGCGCGGACGTACCGCCGCAGAGCACGGCCTGCTCGCCGAAGAGGTCGGTCTCGGTCTCCTCGGTGAAGGTCGTCTTGATGACGCCGGCCCGGGTGCCGCCGATGCCCTTGGCGTACGAGAGCGCGAGCGCGAAGCCGTTGCCGGTCGCGTCCTGCTCGACGGCCGCGATACACGGGACGCCGCGGCCCTCCTCGTACTGGCGGCGGACCAGGTGGCCCGGGCCCTTGGGGGCGACCATGCAGACGTCGACGCCCTCGGGGGCCTTGATGAAGCCGAAGCGGATGTTGAGGCCGTGGCCGAAGAACAGCGCGTCGCCGTCCTTCAGGTTGTCCTTGATGGACTCCTCGTAGACCTGGGCCTGGATCGGGTCCGGGACCAGGATCATGATGACGTCGGCCTCGGCGGCGGCCTCGGCGGGCGTGACCACGCGCAGGCCCTGCTCCTCGGCCTTGGCCTTGGACTTGGAGCCCTCGTGCAGACCGACGCGGACGTCGACACCCGAGTCACGGAGCGACAGCGCGTGGGCGTGGCCCTGGCTGCCGTAACCGATCACCGCGACCTTGCGGCCCTGGATGATGGACAGGTCGGCGTCGTCCTCGTAGAACAGCTCGGCCACTGGGATATCTCCTTGGTGTGCTGGTGTTGCGTCCCACCGTACGGCGGGGATGCGTCGGGAAGTTTTGAGTCTCGCGATACGAACACCGCGAGGGGGCGGGTTCAGGCCGTGCGGTCCAGGGCCCGCAGGCTGCGGTCGGTGATGGACCGCGAGCCGCGCCCTATGGCGATCGTCCCGGACTGGACGAGCTCCTTGATGCCGAACTGCTCCAGCATCTTGAGCATCGCCTCCAGCTTGTCGGCGCCGCCGGTGGCCTCGATGGTCACGGCCTCGGGCGAGACGTCGACGGTCTTGGCACGGAACAACTGGACGATCTCGACGATCTGGGAGCGCGTTTCGTTGTCGGCACGCACCTTCACCAGAACGAGTTCACGCTGGATCGCAGCGCTGGGCTCGAGTTCGACGATCTTCAGGACGTTGACCAGCTTGTTGAGCTGCTTCGTCACCTGCTCCAGGGGCAGGTCCTCGACATTGACCACAATGGTGATGCGGGAGATGTCGGGGTGTTCGGTGACACCGACCGCGAGCGAGTCGATGTTGAAGCCGCGACGGGAGAAGAGCGCGGCGATCCGGGCGAGGATGCCGGGGGTGTTCTCCACCAGGACGGAGAGCGTGTGCTTGGTAGACATGGTGACGGTCTCTCTCTGCTCTCTCAGTCGTCTTCGTTGTCGCCGAAGTCGGGACGGACGCCCCGGGCGGCCATGACCTCGTCGTTGGAGGTGCCGGCGGCGACCATCGGCCACACCTGGGCGTCCTCGTGGACGATGAAGTCGATGACGACCGGGCGGTCGTTGATGGAGTTGGCCTCTTCGATGGCCTTGTCCAGGTCCTCCGGGCGCTCGCAGCGGATCGCGTAGCAGCCCATGGCCTCCGACAGCTTCACGAAGTCCGGGACGCGGGTGCCGCCGCTGGGCTTGCCCTGTTCGGCGATGCCGTCCTCCGGGCCGCTGTGCAGCACGGTGTTGGAGTAGCGCTGGTTGTAGAAGAGGGTCTGCCACTGGCGGACCATCCCGAGGGCGCCGTTGTTGATGATGGCGACCTTGATCGGGATGTTGTTGAGCGCACAGGTGGTGAGCTCCTGGTTGGTCATCTGGAAGCAGCCGTCACCGTCGATCGCCCAGACCGGGCGGTCGGGCATTCCGGCCTTGGCGCCCATGGCCGCCGGGACCGCGTACCCCATCGTTCCGGCGCCGCCGGAGTTCAGCCAGGTGGCGGGGCGCTCGTAGTTGATGAAGTGGGCGGCCCACATCTGGTGCTGGCCGACGCCGGCCGCGTAGATGGTGTCGGCGGGGGAGAGCTCGCCGATGCGCTGGATGACCTGCTGCGGCGAGAGGGTGCCGTCGTCCGGCTGGTCGTAGCCGAGCGGATAGGTCTCGCGCCACCGGTTGAGGTCGTTCCACCAGGCGGTGTAGTCACCGGTGTGGCCCTCGGTGTGCTCGGCCTGGACGGCCTGCACCAGATCGGCGATGACCTCGCGGGCGTCGCCCACGATCGGCACGTCGACCTCGCGGTTCTTGCCGATCTCGGCCGGGTCGACGTCCGCGTGGATGATCTTCGCGTACGGGGCGAAGCTGTCCAGCTTGCCGGTGACCCGGTCGTCGAAGCGGGTGCCGAGCGCGACCAGCAGGTCCGCCTTCTGCAGCGCGGTGACGGCGGTGACCGCACCGTGCATGCCGGGCATTCCCACGTGCAGCGGGTGGCTGTCGGGGAAGGCGCCGAGCGCCATCAGGGTGGTGGTGACGGGCGCTCCGGTGAGCTCCGCGAGGACCTTCAGCTCGGCGGTCGCGCCGGCCTTCAGGACGCCGCCGCCGACGTACAGGACCGGGCGCTTGGCCTGGACGATCAGCTTGGCCGCCTCGCGGATCTGCTTGGCGTGCGGCTTGGTGACCGGGCGGTAGCCCGGCAGGTCCATGTGCGGCGGCCAGGAGAAGGTGGTGCGCGCCTGGAGGGCGTCCTTGGCGATGTCGACCAGGACGGGACCCGGGCGGCCGGTGGAGGCGATGTGGAAGGCCTCCGCGATGGTGCGCGGGATGTCCTCGGCCTTGGTGACCAGGAAGTTGTGCTTGGTGATCGGCATGGTGATGCCGACGATGTCCGCCTCCTGGAAGGCGTCGGTACCGATGGCCTTGGAGGAGACCTGGCCGGTGATCGCGACCAGCGGGACGGAGTCCATGTGGGCGTCCGCGATCGGCGTGACCAGGTTGGTGGCGCCGGGGCCGGAGGTCGCCATGCAGACGCCGACCTTGCCGGTGGCCTGCGCGTAGCCGGTGGCGGCGTGACCGGCGCCCTGCTCGTGGCGGACCAGGACGTGGCGGACCCGGGTGGAGTCCATCATCGGGTCGTACGCCGGGAGGATGGCGCCGCCCGGAATACCGAAAACGGTCTCGGCCCCGACTTCCTCAAGAGAGCGGATGAGGGACTGCGCGCCCGTGACGTGCTCAACGGTGGCGGCGTGGTGTCCGCCGTTACGGGCCCGCGGCTGCGGGTGGTGGGCCCCGGTGGCCTGCTCGGTCATCGGCATTCTCTTCTCGAAGCTGAGGGTTTTTGCAGGGGTTTGGTCGAGATCGCTGTCGTGCTTCAGGGGTGCCAGTGCAACAAAAAACCCCTCGTGCCGTGAGGCAAGCGAGGGGAGCGCGTCGGGGTGTGGTCCACTGGGCCCGCGTGGGGGCCCGGCTTCAGCCGACGCGCTTTCCAAGTACGAGAATTCGGGTGCGCATGGCAATGACCCTCCCCCCGGCGCCCCGGTAGTGTCAAGTGGGTGGGACGGGTGTCTCACTATTTGAGTGGTTGACCCGGACGGAGGGCAGCGCCCGGCCGCTGAGCACGGGCAGCGCGGCCCCGCCCGGCACCGGGAAGGTGCCCCGCACCAGGGCCCGGCGCAGCCGGTACTCGTCCAGCGGCCCGGAGAAGGCCATGCCCTGCCCGTGGGTGCATCCCATGCCCCGCAGCGCCAGGACCTGCTCCGGCACGTCCACGCCGTCGGCCACGGACTGCATCCCGAGGTCGCAGGCGATCCGCAGCAGCCCGCTGGTGATCTTGTGCAGCCTGGCGGACTCGACCACGCCCTCGACCAGTCCCCTGTCCAGTTTCAGTACGTCTATAGGGAGCCGGCGCAGGGCGTTGATCGCCGCGTACCCACTGCCGAAGCCGTCAAGGGCGATCCTTACGCCGAGCCGGCGCAGGGCCACCAGACGTCGCTCCAGCTCGTCGAAGGAGATCCTGGGATCGCTGTCGGCCAGCTCGATCACCAGGGCGCCCGATGGCAGCCCGTGCCTGGTCAGCAGGGCTTCCACGGAGCCAAGCGGCATCGACTTGTCGAGCAGCCGGCGGGCCGGGAGGCGGACCGCGACCGGGGTGTGGTGCCCGGCCCGGCCGCGCTCGGCGGCCTGCTCGACGGCCTCTTCGAGGAGCCAGCGGCCCAGCTCCGCGGTGCGCTCGCTGTCGTCGGCGACCCGTAGGAATTCGGCCGGGGTGAACAGGATCCCCTGGGCGGATCTCCAGCGCGCCTGCGCGGCCACGGCGGCCACCCGCCCGGTGGTGAGGTTGACCACCGGCTGGTGCAGCAGCGCGAACTCGCCCTCGTGCAGCGCGGTGCGCAGCCGGGCGGCCAGCTCGGTCTTGCGGACGACCTCGGCCTGCATCTGCGGCGCGTACATCTCGACGCGGTTCTTGCCGCCGGACTTGGCCCGGTACATCGCGAGGTCGGCGTTGCGCATCAGTTCGCGGGCGCTGACGTCGCTCTCGGCGAAGGCGACGCCGATGGAGGCGGCGACCCGTACCTCGTTGCCGTCGATCTGGTACGGCTGCGAGAGCTTCAGGCGCAGGCGGTCGGCGATCTCGTACACCTGGCGCTGGCGGGCCGCCCGGTCGCGGCCGCCGTCGCCGAGGATCAGGGCGGCGAACTCGTCGCCGCCGAGGCGGGCCGCGGTGTCCCCGGCGCGCACCGAGTCCTGGAGGCGGCGGGCCGCCTGGATCAGCAGCTCGTCGCCGGCTTGGTGGCCGATCGTGTCGTTGACCTGCTTGAAGCCGTCGAGGTCGATGAAGAGCACCGCCGTGCCGGGGTCGGAGGCGCGGCGCCCGCTCAGCGCTTGGCGGACGCGCTCGGTGAACAGGGCGCGGTTGGGCAGGTCGGTGAGCGGGTCGTGCTCGGCGTTGTGCTGCAACTGGGCCTGCAGGCGCACCCGTTCGGTGACATCCCGGCTGTTGAGGATGAGGCCGCCCTGGTGGCGGTTGATGGTCGACTCCACGTTCAGCCACTCGCCGGTGCCCGACCTGAAGCGGCACTCGATCCGGCCCGCCGGCTCGTCCTGCGAGGGCGCGGCAAGGAAGCGCCGCACCTCGTGCACGACCCGGCCCAGGTCCTCGGGGTGGATGAGGGAGGCCAGCTCGGAACCGACCAGGTCCTCCGCGTCCCGTCCGTAGACGCCCGCGGCGGCGGGGCTGACGTAGCGCAGTATCCCGGTGGGCGCGGCGATCATGATGACGTCGCTGGAGCCCTGCACCAGGGAGCGGAAGTGGTTCTCCTTCTGGGCCAGTTCATGGGTCAGCGCGATGTTGTCGACGAGCATGATCCCCTGGCGTACGACCAGCGCGAGCACCACCGTGCACCCGGTGAAGACCACCACGCGGTCGACCCGGCGGCCCTCGATGACGTTGTAGAGGATCCCCAGGGTGCACACGGCGGCCGCGAGGTACGGCGTGAGCGCCCCCAGCGAGCCCGCGATCGGCCTGCTGGCCGGCAGCGCGCCGGGCCGCCGGGGCGGCGGTGGCGGTGCGAACCCGCGGCCCGGGTCGAGCTTGCGGGCGCCCCACGGCGCGTAGGCGAGCAGCAGCGACGCGGCGAACCAGCCCGCGTCGAGGAACTGGCCGGAGTGGTAGTGCTCGCGCAGCAGCGGTGAGGTGTACAGCGCGTCGCACAGCACGGTCAGGGCGAGCGCCGCGATGGCCGTGTTGATCGCCGACCGGTTGGTGCAGGAGCGCCGGAAGTGCAGTGCGAGCACCATGCTCACGAGCGCGATGTCGAGCAGCGGGTACGCGAGCGCCTGCGCGGCCCGGGCGACGCTCTCGCCCTCGAAGTGCGCGGTGTGCGCGAGGGCCAGGCTCCAGGAGAGGGTCAGCAGCGAGCCGCCGATCAGCCAGGAGTCGAGGGCCAGGCAGACCCAGCCCGCCCGGGTGACCGGACGCTTGGCCAGCACCAGCAGCCCGACGATCGCGGGCGGCGCGAAGAGGAGGAAGAACAGGTCGGCCAGCGAGGGCGAAGGGACCGGTTGCCCGAGGACCACTTGGTACCACCCCCAGACTCCGTTGCCGCTTGCCAACATGGCGGAAGAGAAAGAGAAGAGCAGCCACGCGGGCCGAAAGCGGCTCTCCACCTCCCCGGCGCTTCCGCGCGCGTAGAGGAAGCAGGAGACCGAGGCCGCCGTCGCCGCGGCGCTGAGCCCGAAGTCCCCCATCACATCGGCGACTTCCGGGGATCCCCAGCCGAGCGCCGCTCCCGTCGCGTACCCCGCGCAGATCACCGCGAGGACGAGCTGGAGCACCAGGCCCGTCCCGCCACCGGGGGCGGGCCGGTGGGGCAGCGCCACTCCCGGGGCGCTCACCGGGCCCCTCCGGGGCCGGACGCGGTACGGGTGCGGGGCGACCCGGGGCCGCTCCCCCGGCCCGGCGGGTGGACCCTCGCGGCCGCCGGGCGGGCGGTCGGGGAGGGCGGACGGGCCGCCCGGGCCGGCGGCCGGGTCCGGGCCGGCATCCGGGTGCGGGCCCGGCTGCGGATCCTGGGCCGGCTGCGACCCCTCGGGAGCCCCGCCCGTGCACCTCGGGGTAGCCGTCGACGGCTCCGCCGCGTCGGATCGCTGGTCCATTGGCAGTGCATCGCCCGTCGCCCCCCTCGCTGTGACTTCCGCTCCCCCGCGCCGCCAGACACGCGGCGCACCCCCCGGTCGGGACGATACACCAGTCTCGTCACTCAGGGACATAGTTCCTCTACGCTCCGTGACGGCCAAGGGAGTTGTGGACACGGATCGCATTCAGGCCGGTGCGCAGGGTTTCCAATCGAAGGCGGCGGGGCCCTACTCGGTGGTCAGGACGATGTTGTCCAGCGGCCGCCCGGCCGCGTACTTGGTCAGCTGACGGGTGATCAACGCCTTCGCGCGCGGCAGGAACGCCGAAGTGGAGCCACCGACATGAGGGCTGATCAGAACGTTCGGCGCATGCCACAGCGGGTGTCCGGCGGGCAGCGGCTCGGGGTCGGTGACGTCGAGGGCGGCGCGGATGCGGCCGCTCTCCAGCTCGGCGAGGAGCGCCTTGGTGTCCACCACCGGGCCCCGGGCCACGTTCACCAGGAGCGCCCCGTCCTTCATGCGGCCCAGGAACTCTGCGCCCGCCAGGCCTTTCGTCTGCTCGGTGAGCGGCGTGGAGAGGACCACCACGTCGGCTTCCGGGAGGAGTGCGGGCAATTCGGTGAGGGGATGCACTGGGCCGCGCGCAGTCGTGCGCCAGGAGCGCGCCACGCGCGCCACCCGGGCGCATTCAAATGGCGCGAGCCGGTCCTCGATGGCCGCGCCGATCGATCCGTACCCGACGATCAGCACCGACTTGTCGGCGAGGGCCGGATAGAACCCGGACCGCCACTCCTCCTTCTCCTGCCCCGCGACGAACGAGGGAATGCCCCGCAGCGAGGCGAGGATCAGCGCGAGGGTGAGCTCGGCGGTGGACGCCTCGTGCACACCGCGCGCGTTGCAGAGCCGTACGCCCGCCGGCAGCGCGCCCAGGCCCGGCTGTACGTGGTCGATGCCCGCCGACAGGGTCTGCACGACCCGTACACCGGTCATCGCGGCGAGCGGCCGCACCGCGGTGGCGGTGCCCTTCATGTACGGGACCACGTAGAAGGCACAGGCGGCGGGATCGGCGGGGTAGTCCGGACCGCCGTCCCAGAAGCGGTAGGAGAAGCCGTCGGGGAGGCCCGGGATCTCGTCGGCCGGGAGGGGGAGCCATACGTCTGCAGTCATGCCGGGAGGCTATGTCAGGACCGGTGGCGGCCAGAGGTTAGTTTGGGGGGCACACCCAGGGCGGTACGGAGGGGTACGGGGAGTTGGAGCGCAGGACTATCGGTGCGGCGGCCCTGGAGGTGGGCGCGATCGGCCTCGGCTGTATGCCGATGAGCTGGGGGTACACCACGTCGCAGCAGCGCGGGGACCGCTCGCTGCGCGCCGTGCACGCCGCGCTCGACGCCGGGTCCACCCTGCTCGACACGGCGGACATGTACGGCCCGTTCAAGAATGAGCTGCTGGTGGGCCGGGCCCTGAAGGAGCGGCGGGCCGAGGCTTTCGTCGCCACCAAGTGCGGGCTGCTCGTTGGCGGCGATGCGCACGTCGTGGCCAATGGGCGGCCCGGCTATGTGAAGCGCGCCTGCGACGCCTCGCTGCGGCGGCTCCAGACGGATGTGATCGACCTCTACCAGCTGCACCGGGCGGACCCCGAGGTGCCGGTCGAGGAGACCTGGGGCGCGATGGCGGAGCTGGTGAAGGCGGGCAAGGTGCGGGCGCTCGGGGTGTGCGCGACGGGCGGCGCGCCGAGGGCCCGCCGGTCCGGCGCCCCTTATGAAGTGACGATTCGTCAACTGGAGCGCGTACAGCAGGTCTTCCCGGTCAGCGCCGTCCAGGCGGAGCTGTCGGTGTGGTCGCGCGAGGCGCTGGACGCGCTGCTGCCGTGGTGTGCGGCGCGGGGCGTGGGCTTCCTGGCCGCGATGCCGCTCGGCAACGGCTTCCTCACCGGCACGCTCACCCCGGGCCAGGGCTTCGAGCCGGACGACGTACGGGCCCGGCACCCCCGCTTCACCGCCGAGATGATGGCGGCCAACCAGCCCGTGGTGGTGGGGCTGCGCCGGGTCGCGGCACGCCACGGGGACGAGGTGACCCCGGCCCAGGTCGCCCTGGCCTGGCTGCTCGGCCGGGGCCCGCACGTGGTCCCGGTCCCGGGCACCAAGCGCGAGGAGTGGGCCCGCGAGAACGCCGCGGCGGCCGGGCTCGCGCTGACGGCCCGGGACGAGGCGGAGATCGAACGGCTGCCGGGTCCGCGGGGGTCCTGGGACTGAGGGGCGGGTGGGGCTGGAGGTGACCCGGGTGCGGCCGGGGCGCGGCCGGGCGGCGGCCGGATTTCCACGGAAGCCAGCGATCTCCCGGAGCGCCGGAAACGCGATCGGGAACCTGAGCGGCTCGGGCGGTGTAAGTACGGTAGAGACCGCAGCCGCTCGAAAGGAAGCGAACCGTGCAACGTCCTGCTGTGACGGCCCTGTTGGCCGCTGCCGTGCTGGTGCTCGCGGCCGGGTGCTCGTCCGGGACCGCCCCGCGGCCCGACGGCGGCGCCCGCTCGACGCCCCCGCCCAGCTCCCCTGCGGCCTCGGCCTCCACGCCCGCCGCCGACCTCCCACCGCCGAAGGGCTCGGTCAAGGTCACCAGAATCGTGGCCCAGGGCCTGAAGTCGCCCTGGGGCGTGGCCCCGCTGCCCGACGGCGGCCTGCTGGTCGCCTCGCGCGACGAGGGCACGGTCAGCCGGATCGACCCGGCCGGCAAACAGACCGTGATCGGCAGCGTGCCGGGGGTCGAGCCGGGCGGCGAGGGCGGCCTCCTCGGCCTCGCGCTCTCCCCCGCGTACGCCTCGGACCACCAGGTGTACGCGTACTTCACCACCGAGTCCGACAACCGCATCGCCCGCATGATCTACGACGAGAAGCGCCCGGCGGGCGAGCAGCTGGGCGCACCCGACACCATTCTGCGGGGCATCCCCAAGGGCACCATCCACAACGGCGGCCGGATCGCCTTCGGCCCGGACAAGATGCTGTACGCGGGCACGGGCGAGACGGGCGACCGGGGTCTGGCGCAGGACAAGAAGTCGCTGGGCGGCAAGATCCTGCGGATGACGCCGGACGGGCAGCCGGTGCACGGCAACCCGGACGCGGACTCGGTGGTGTACTCGTACGGCCACCGCAATGTGCAGGGCCTCGCCTGGGACGGCGCGAACCGGCTGTGGGCCTCGGAGTTCGGCCAGGACACCTGGGACGAGCTGAACGTGATCGGGCCGGGTGAGAACGACGGCTGGCCGGTGGTCGAGGGCAAGGGGAGCAAGCCGGGGTTCGTGGACCCGGTGGAGCAGTGGAAGACCGCGGACGCCTCACCGAGCGGTATCGCGTACGCGGCGGGCAGCATCTGGATGGCGTCCCTGCGCGGCGAGCGGCTGTGGCGCGTCCCGCTCGACGGCACCAAGCCGCTCGCGCGGCCCGAGGCGTTCCTGACGTCCACGTACGGACGGCTGCGCACGGTGACAGCGACGGGGCCGCACACCCTGCTCCTGGTCACCAGCGCGACCGACGGCCGGGGCACCCCCAAGCCGGGCGACGACAAGATCCTCGAACTGGAGGTGACGTAGGCGTACGGGACGGGGCGCGCCGAACCGCGCCCCCGCTCAGGCCGCCCGCTCCGTGAAGAGGTTGAGCCGGTGGGCCAGCGCGGCGGCCTCGCCCCGGCCCGAGACGCCCAGCTTGGCCAGGATGTTGGAGACGTGCACGCTGGCCGTCTTCGGGGAGATGTACAGCTCCTCGGCGATCTGGCGGTTGCTGTGCCCCACGGCGACCAGACGCAGTACGTCCTGCTCGCGGCTGGTCAGCCCGAGCGCCCCGGCCGGGTCGGCGGCCTCGTCCGGGACGGCGGGCTCCGGCGCGGTGAGCGGCAGCCGGGCCCGGCGGGCCAGCAGCTCCAGCTCCTCCACGAGCGGCCGGGCCCCGAGGCGTACGGCGGCGGAGTACGACTGCCGCAGCAGCGTGCCGACGGTGTCGCGCTGGTTGCCCTCGGCGAGCAGCGCGGCGGCCCACCGATGGCAGACCCGGGCGAGTTCGTACGGGCGCTCAAGCGGCTGGAGCGCGGCGGCGGCCGCCTCCCAGCGGGCGGCGTCGTCCCGGCCCTCGGCGCGGGCCAGTTCCGCCTCGACGCACTGGGCGTACGCCTTGGCGAGCGGGCTGGGGGTGGGCATCGTCCGGGCCGCCGAGCGGATCAGGACGAGGGCCTCCGTCCGGCCGGGCCCGGCGGCGGGGAGCCCGCGCAGATCGGCCTCCACGGCGGCGGCGTCGATCAGCAGCGGCCAGCCGTACCGCTGGGTGCCGGGCGGGAAGCCGGCCTCGACCGCACGGGCGAGCCCGGCGCGCGCGTCGGCGAACCGGCCCTGCCCGGCCGCGACGGCCAGTTCGGCCCTGGCCACCTGCAACGCGTTCTGCGGGAGCGGGTCGCGGGCGCCGAAGTAGCCGACGGCGTCGGCGAGACGGGCGGCGGCGAGCTCCAAATCGCCGCGCACCAAGGACAGTTGGGCGAGGCGGAGTGCGGCGTAGCCCCTGGGTTTGCCGCTCACCCCGGAGCGCTGGACCCACTCGACGCGCTCGGTGGCCTCGTCCCAGCGGCCGAGGCTGAGCAGGGCGTCGGACTCGTTGGTCGCGGCCCAGGCCTCGTTGTCGAGGAGGCCGTACTTGCGCGACACCCGTACGCCCTGGGCCGCGGTCCGCGCGGCCTCCTGGGAGCGGCCGACCGATTCGAGACTGGAGGAGAGGTTCACATGGCCGCGGCCCGCCTCACCGACGAGACCGAGCTCCAGCGAGCGATCGACGACCCCGCGCATCATGGCGAGACCGCCCTCGATGTCGCCCGCGTCGACCATCAGGCCGCCGAGGGTGAGCCGGGCGTTGAGCTCGGTCTCCTCGGCGTCGACCAGCTTGGCGTACTCCACGGCCCGTTCGGCGGCGGCGAGCGACTCGGGCCCGGGGCGGTGCAGCATGCCCCAGCCCGCGGCGGTGGCCAGGACCGCCGCGTGCACGGCGGACGGCGGCAGTCCGCGCACCAGCTCCTGGGCGGTGGCGATCTCGTCCCAGCCGTCACCGCGCCCGAGGTTCTGCACCAGCTTGGAGAGCTCGGTCCAGAACCAGGCGGCCCGCAGCGGGTCGCCGTGGGGGGTGCCGGGCGGGGCGTCCGCCTCATCGGCCTCGATGAGCCGCAGCGCGCGCTTGGCTATCTTCACGGCGCGCTCGCGCTCACCGCAGAAGCGGGCCGCGACGGCCGCCTCGGCGAGCAGGTCGAGATAGCCGAGCGGGGTGGTGGCGGGGTCGCAGCCGCCGCACGAGGGGTAGGCGCCCGCGTAGTCCAGCGGGCGCAGGTCGGCGCGGACTTCGGCGGGCACCGAGTCCCACAGCTCCATGCCGCGTTCGAGCAGGCGCAGCTGCTCGGAGTAGGCGTGCCGCTTGCGGGCCTCGACGGCGGCGCGCAGCACCACGGGCAGCGCCTTGGCGGCGTCGTGCGCGGAGTACCAGTAGCTGGCCAGGCGGGTGGCGCGCTCGTCGGCGCGGACCAGCGAGGGCTCGGCCTCCAGGGCCTGGGCGTAACGGCGGTTGAGGCGGGAGCGCTCGCCCGGCAGCAGGTCGTCGCTGACGGCCTCGCGGACCAGCGAGTGCCGGAACCGGTAGCCGTCGCCGTCCTCCGTCGGCAGCAGGATGTTGGCGCCGACGGCCGCCCGCAGCGCCGCGTTGAGGTCGTCCTCGGCGAGCCGGCACACCGCGGCGAGCAGCGGGTGCTCCACGGTGGAGCCGCCTTCGGCGAGGATGCGCACGACGACCTGGGCGTCCTCGGACAGCGTCTCGACCCGTACGAGCAGCAGGTCGCGCAGGGTCTCGCTGAGGCCGCCGCCGGGGACGCACCCCGACTCGTGGCACACGCTCAGCTCCTCCACGAAGAAGGCGTTGCCGTCGGAGCGCGCGAAGATCTCGTCCACCAGCGCCTGTTCGGGCTCGGCGGCAAGGATCCCGGTGAGCTGGTGGTGGACCTCGCCCCGGTTGAAGCGGGACAGCTCGATGCGCCGGACCGTGCGCAGCCGGTCGAGTTCGGCGAGCAGGGGGCGCAGCGGGTGGCGGCGGTGGATGTCGTCGGCGCGATAGGTGGCGACGACGACGAGCCGGCCGCGCCGCAGGGTGCGCAGCAGATAGGCGAGCAGATGGCGGGTGGAGGCGTCCGCCCAGTGCAGGTCTTCGAGCACCAGGACGACCGTGCGGTCGGCGGCGGTCCGCTCCAGGAGCCGTACGGTGAGTTCGAAGAGGCGGGCGGTGCCGTCCTCGCCGCTCTCCCGGCTGGCCTCGCCGAGCTCCGGCAGCAGCCGGGCCAGCTCCTCCTCCTGGCCTTCGGCGGCCGCGGCGAGCTCGTCGGGCAGCCGGCGGCGCAGGGTGCGCAGGGCGGTGGAGAACGGGGCGAACGGCAGGCCGTCGGCGCCGATTTCGACGCAGCCGCCGACCGCGACCACGGCTCCCGCGTCGCAGGCGGCGTTGGTGAACTCCTCGATGAGCCGGGTCTTGCCCACTCCGGCCTCACCGCCCACCAGCAACGCCTGCGGCTCGCCCGCGGTGGCGCGGGCGAGCGCTTCGTTCAAGGCGGTCAGTTCACCGGCGCGGCCGACGAACACGGGGCTGAAAGACCTGGTCTCCACGTCGCCGAGCATCGCACAGCCGTCCGGTCCTGCGGCACCCGTTGTGACGATCAAGGTCATCGCGGTTCTCGCGGGCGCTCAGGCGGCGTGCGCGAAACGGTCGCGCAGGTCCCGGAGGTGGCTCACCCGCCCTTCGGCTTCGTGATCGGCGTTCCGGCGGGCCCGGCGGGCCGCGCGGGCCTGGTGGAGCAGCCGCTGGGCGGCGGCCTCGCGGAGCAGCTCGGCCTGGTTCACCTTGTGCATCTCGTACGCGAACATCTTCGGCTCCCTGGTGCCCCGGGTGAGGGGCTTGAGTGGGTGGTTCATCGCTTCCTGCGATGCCTCAACTCTCGTCTCCCAGGGGGTCCTGGCACATCGGGAGAGTGCCGCATCCGCACGGCGGCGGGGCCTTAGACGCGCGGCGGGCGGCCGGGCTGGGGGCTTAGGCGCCCGGCGAGCGACTTAGACGTCGGGCAGGGGGACTCAGACGTCCGGTGGATGCCTTGGGGGCAGGGCCGGTGGAAGAGTGGGCCGCACCCAGCCACCCCAGGGAGCCGAGATGACCCAGCCGTCCCCGCACCTGCCGTACGGCACCCCCGACGCCCCCCGGATCGCGGTCCGGGGCGAGGCCGTGCTCGACGTCGACCCGGAGATCGCCCGGCTCGGTGTGACGGTCACCGCGCGCGGCACCGACCGCCGTACCGCGCTGGAGGACCTCACCCGCCGCAACGCGGCCGTCCTCGACCTCGCCAAGTCGTACGGGGAGTCGGTGGAGCAGCTGGAGACGGGCTCGTTCTCGGTCAGCCCCGAACTGGGCAGGCACGGCCGGGGCGAGCGGGTGCGCGCGTACCACGGGCAGGTGCGGGTGACGGTGGAGCTCGGCGACTTCACGGCGCTCGGCGAACTCGTCTCGCGCCTGGCCTCCCTCGAACTGACCCGGGTGGACGGCCCCTGGTGGGGCCTGCGCCCGGCCTCGCCCGCGTACGGGAAGGCCCGCCGCCGGGCCGTCGAGCAGGCGGTGGAGCGCGCCCGCGAGTACGCGACGGCGCTCGGCAGCGAGCTGGTGGCGCTGCTCGAACTGGCCGACGAGGGCGCCGAGGACGCGCGGCCGTATCCGGTGGCGGCGCCCGGGACGATGCGGGCGGCGGGATACGGCGGCGGCGCGCCGGAAGCCGTCCCGGAGCTCGATCTGGAGCCTCAGCGCCAGACCGTGCGCGCCGCCGTCCTGGCCCGCTTCACGATGGCGCCCCCGGCGCTCTGAGGCGTCAGGAGCCGGTCGAGGGCAGGGTCGCGAACAGGTCGAAGTACATCCCGACGGAGAGCAGCAGGCCGATCGCGCCGAGGACGAGGCCACCGAGCGCGACCGCCCGCACCCAGACGGGCTGCGGCGGGGCGTCGGGGGCGCCGAACGCCGGGCGGGCCAGGACGAACGCGCCGACGAGCAGGGCGAGCAGCGCGAAGCCGCCGTTCACGGCGGCGGTGGTGTGCCAGGAGTCGCCGTAGATCTCGTGGATCTGCGCGGAGGCCGAGCCGCCCTGGGCGGTCTTGATCTGGCCGAGCAGGGTCTCGCGCTCGGAGAGGACCTTGCCCGTCCAGGTGCCGGTGAGCGAGGCGAGGCCGAGCGCCCCGGAGACGACGGCGGCGGCGCCGGCGCCGATCCCGGTGCGGACGGGCGCGACGGGCGGAACGTCGTCATCGAGCTCGTCGCCGTCGCCGTCCTCGGCCTCGTCGGTGAGCGGTTCCTTCGAAAGCGGCGCCTTCTCGGCGTGGTCCTTCGAGCCGTCCGGGGCCTGCGCGGCGGTGTCACCGGCGGTGGCCCCGGACTCCTCGGCAGCCGTCGCCTCGGCGTCGGCTTCGTTGTCGGTCTTGGTGGTGGCGGGGGTGGCAGTCATGCCGGGGACGGTAGGCGGCCTTTCTGAGAGGCGCCTTAACGGACGGGCTGTGCCTCCCGGGCCGCCCGCCACTCCGGGGCCAGCACCGCCCACACCTCGGTGTCCTGGCGTACGCCCCGGTACGGGTAGTTCTCCCGCAGCACCCCGTCCCGCGACATCCCGAGACGCTTGGCGACGTTGATGCTGGCGGTGTTGCCGGAGGCGGCGAGCCACTCCACGCGGTGGATTCCGCGCTCCTCGACGGCCCAGTCGATCAGCACCCGCACCGCGCGCGTGACGAGCCCGCGCCCGACCGCCGACTCCTCCAGCCAGCAGCCGGCCTCGGCGGTGCCGAGCCGGGCGTCGAACGTACGGAAGAGGACACCGCCGACGAGCGTGCCGTCGGACCAGATGCCGTAGAGGCGCCCGGTGTCGGCGGCCGCCTTGTCCGCGTACCCCTGGAGGAACGCCCGCGACGATTCGAGGTCCCGGCTCACCTCGGCGAGCAGGATGAACTGCCCGATGAAGTCACGCCCCCGGTCGATGTGCGCGAGGTACTCCTCGGCGTGGTGCGGCTCCAGCGGCCGCAGCTCGGCGCCGTCGTCCCCCAGCGATATCGCGAACATCCCGCTGCTCCCTCACATGTCGTGCGTCGTTCCCGTACTGCTAGCCCACGAGCTCGTCCACCGGCTCGCTCGCGCGCTGCACCGGAATCGTCGCACGGCGGCACTCGGGCGGTTCGATGCTGATCCTGGGGAGCCGCCGGTCCAGCCAGCCGGGCAGCCACCAGTTGGCGCCGCCGAGCAGGTGCATCAGGGCCGGTACGAGCAGGGTGCGCAGCACGAACGCGTCGAGGGCGACGGCCGCCGCGAGGGCGATGCCGAACATCGCGATCACCCGCTCGCCGCTGAGCACGAACGCCAGGAAGACCGAAATCATGATCACGGCGGCCGAGTTGATCACCCGGCTTGTCTCGGCGAGGCCGACCCGGACCGCGCGCCGGTTGTCGCCGGTCTCCAGCCACTCCTCGTACATCCGGCTGACCAGGAACACCTGGTAGTCCATGGAGAGCCCGAAGAGCACCGAGACCATGATCACAGGAAGGAACGGCTCGATCGGGCCGGACCGGCCCAGGCCCAGCAGCTCGCTCCCCCACCCCCACTGGAAGACGGCGACGACGATGCCGAAAGCGGAGGCCACCGCCGCCACGTTCATCGCGGCGGCCTTGAGCGGGATGCCGAGCGAGCGGAAGGCGAGGAGCAGCAGGACGCAGCCGAGGGTGATCACCACGCCGACGAAGAGCGGCAGCTTCCCGATGATCACGCCCGCGAAGTCGTCGTAGCTCGCGGTCACGCCGCCCACGTGGACGTCGAGCGAGGTGCCCTTCTCGGCGCCCGGCAGCACCTCGTGGCGCAGCCGGTCGACGAGGGCGCTGGTGTCCTGGGACTGCGGCGCCGAGTCCGGCACCACGGTGAGGACGGCCGTGTCGCCGCTGGCGTTGTACGTCACCGGACTCACCGAGGCGACGCCCTCGCTGGACCGCAGCAGCCCGGGCAGCCGCTCCATGGCGAGCCGGTCGTCGGCGCCGTCGAGCTTGCCGGCGAGGGTGAGCGGCCCGTTGACGCCGGGCCCGAACCCGTCGGCGAGCAGGTCGTAGGCGGTCCGGGTGGTCGACTTCGCCGGGTTGTTGCCCTGGTCGGAGGTGCCCAGACGGAGCGAGAGCGTGGGCAGGGCGAGCACCAGCATCACCACGGCGGCGACCGCGCCGAGCAGCTTGGGGCGGCGCTCGACGAAGGCGGACCAGCGGGCCGCGAAGCCGGTGGGCAGCTCCGGCTGCGGCCCGCGCTCGGCGAGCCGGCGCCGCTCGCGGCGGCTGAGCGCCCGCGTCCCGATGAGGGAGAGCAGCGCGGGCAGCAGCGTCACGGACGCGGCGACGGTGAGCACGACGGTCAGCGACGCCGCGACGGCGACCCCGTTGAGGAAGCCGAGCCGCAGGATGAACATGCCGAGCAGCGCGATGCAGACGGTCGCACCCGCGAAGACCACGGCCCGCCCGGTGGTCGCCACGGCCCGGGTCGCCGCCTCGTCGACGGAGAGCCCCTGGCGCAGGCCCCGGCGGTGCCGGGTGACGATGAACAGGGCGTAGTCGATGCCGACGCCGAGCCCGATGAGCAGGCCGAGCATGGGCGCGAAGTCCGCGACGGTCATGGCGTGGCCGAGCAGCCCGATGCCCGCGTACGCGGTGCCGACGGAGATCACCGCGGTGACGATCGGCAGGATGCTGGCGGCGAGCGAACCGAAGGCGAGGAAGAGGACGACGGCCGCGACGACCACGCCGACGATCTCGCTGAGGTGCGCGGAGCTGGTCTCGGTGAGCGCGGCGGCGCTGCCGCCGACCGCGACGTGGAGGCCGTCGGCGGAGGCGGCCTTCGCGGTGTCGACGACGGCCCGCGCCTGGGCCTCGGGTATCTCGTCGGCGGCATGGTCGAAGGTGACGGAGGCGTAGGCGGTGCGCCCGTCGGCGCTGATCTGCGCGCCGCCGTCGCGGACGTACGGGCCGGTCACGGAGGCGACGCCGGGGAGTTTCGCGACCGCGCCGAGGGCCTTGGACATGCGCTGCTGTACGTCGGGGGCGCGTACGGATCCGGTGTCGGTGCGCCAGACGACCGTGTCGGTGTCGCCGCCGAGGCCGCCGTGGAATCCGGCGTCGAGCAGGGCGGTGGTGCGGCCGGACTCGGTGCCCGGGACTTCGTAGTCGTTGGAGTACGCGGAGCCTGCGACGGCGGTGGCGGCCGTGGCGCCGCCGAACGCGAGGAGCCAGAGCAGGACGGCGACGAGGCGGTGCCTGATGCACCACCGTGCGATGGCTGCCAACGAATGTGCTCCCTGGGATGGTTCGTGGATCTTTGCCCGGGAACAGCCGGTACGACTTGAACAGCCCGCAAAGAACGCATGACCTCTACGCGCTGCAACTCTGACAGCGAATAGTGATCGTTTGCCCGTTTTGTGGGTTTACTCACAGGGCAGTGCGGGATTACTCACCGGACACTGCGGACAGGGGCCCCAGCGGCCCCTGCGTCACTTGCGGCGGGTGCAGGTGACGAGCAGGTCCTCGGCGCCGTCGCCCCGGAAGGCGAGTGCGAGGACGCCCTTGCTGTAGCGGGCCTCGACGGCGGTGCCGATGCTCGACCAGCCGCCGGAGAGCATGAAGAGCTCGGAGAACGACCGGGTGACCTTCTCGGGCATGCTCGTCAACGTGAAGGCTTCCTGCTCCTCGGACTCCGCGTCACCGGCGGGGGCGTCGGTGCTCACCGAGAGGACGGCGCCGTCGAGCATCCACTGACCGGACATTCCACCCCATTGAGTGACAGACCAGTGTCCGTCGGCATTGACCTTCAGAACGCCCTGATGGTTCTGGTTCGAGCGGTAGGCCCACTCGCCCTTCACGAACGCCTTCAGCGCCTGCATGCGGGGCCCCTCCGCCGCCCCCGCGCCGGTGCAGGCCGACACGGCACTGGCCGCCGTCCCCAGCGCCAGATACCGCAGCGCCGTACGCCGCCCGAGCACTCTCACCGCTTCTCGCCCGTCCACGCTCGGAACCCTATAGACGTTCTGTAACGAGGTCACCCGACAGGAGGGTTTGATTCCGCCCAGCCGTGTCATAAGACCCGGCCCCCGCATCCCATGGATGCGGGGGCCGGCTCGTACACGTACTGCGTACGCGGGAGAACGTGCTCCGGGATCAGGGGCTCAGCCCTCGACGCCCAGCTTCTCCAGGATGAGCTCCTTGACGCGGGCCGCGTCCGCCTGGCCGCGAGTGGTCTTCATGACCGCGCCGACCAGCGCGCCGACGGCCTGCACCTTGCCGCCGCGGATCTTGTCCGCGATCGCCGCGTTGCCCGCGATGGCCTCGTCCACGGCCGCGCCGAGCGCGCCCTCGTCCGAGACGACCTTGAGGCCGCGCTTCTCGACGACCGCGTCCGGGTCGCCCTCGCCCGCGAGGACACCCTCGATGACCTGGCGTGCCAGCTTGTCGTTGAGGTCGCCGGAGGCCACGAGGGCCGCCAGGCGGGCCACCTGGGCCGGGGTGATGGACAGCTCGTCCAGGGCCTTGCCCTGCTCGTTGGCGTTGCGCGCCAGCTCGCCCATCCACCACTTGCGGGCGGCCGCGGCGTCCGCGCCCGCCTCGATGGTGGCGACGATCGGGTCGACCGCGCCCGCGTTCAGAATCGACTGCATGTCGTGCTCGGAGACGCCCCACTCCTCGCGGAGCCGGTTGCGGCGCACCCGGGGCAGCTCGGGCAGCCCCTTGCGGAGCTCCTCGACCCACTCGCGGGCCGGGGCGACCGGGACGAGGTCGGGCTCCGGGAAGTACCGGTAGTCCTCGGCGTTGTCCTTGATGCGGCCGGAGGTGGTGGAGCCGTCCTCCTCGTGGAAGTGACGGGTCTCCTGCACGATCGTGCCGCCGGACGAGAGGACCGCCGCGTGGCGCTGGATCTCGAAGCGGGCCGCGCGCTCGACCGACCGCAGCGAGTTGACGTTCTTCGTCTCGCTGCGGGTGCCGAACTTCTCGGTCCCGTTGGGGCGCAGCGACAGGTTCACGTCGCAGCGCATCTGGCCCTTGTCCATCCGGGCCTCGGAGACGTCGAGCGCCTTGATGAGCTCGCGCAGCTCGGCGACGTACGCCTTGGCGACCTCGGGGGCCCGCTCGCCCGCGCCCTCGATCGGCTTGGTGACGATCTCGATGAGCGGGATGCCGGCCCGGTTGTAGTCGAGCAGCGAGTGCGAGGCGCCGTGGATGCGGCCGGTGGCGCCGCCGACGTGCGTCGACTTGCCGGTGTCCTCCTCCATGTGGGCGCGCTCGATCTCCACGCGGAAGATCTCGCCGTCCTCCAGCTGGACGTCCAGATAGCCGTTGAAGGCGATCGGCTCGTCGTACTGGGAGGTCTGGAAGTTCTTCGGCATGTCCGGATAGAAGTAGTTCTTCCGGGCGAAGCGGCACCACTCGGCGATCTCGCAGTTGAGCGCGAGGCCGATCTTGACGGCCGACTCGACGCCGATCGCGTTGACGACCGGGAGCGAGCCGGGCAGGCCGAGGCAGGTGGGGCAGGTCTGCGAGTTGGGCTCGGCGCCCAGCTCGGTAGAACAGCCGCAGAACATCTTGGTCTTGGTGCCGAGTTCGACATGGACCTCAAGGCCCATGACGGGGTCGTACGACGCGAGGGCGTCCTCGTACGAGACCAGGTCAATGACGGTCACGGTGAAAAACTTCCCTCTCAGCCCAGCAGGACGTCGTCGTCACCGATGCGCTTGAGCTCGCGCAGCAGGATGGCGACGCCGGTGGCGATGGCGGCGGCGGAGACGACGGCGTCGAGCAGCTTCAGCGTGTCGTGCTCGGTGCGGGCCTTCTTGGCCTGCTTGACCACGCTGATGACGCCGAACGCGGTGGTGCCGATGGACAGGTACGTACCGGTCTTGGACTTCTTGAAGCCCTTGGCCTTGGTCAGTGCACTCACAGCGACGGTGCCTCCTCAAGCAGCGGGTGGCCCCACTTTTCCACGAAGGCGGCCTCGACGGCGGCGCCGACCTTGTAAAGACGGTCGTCCTTCAGGGCGGGGGCGATGATCTGCAGGCCGACCGGCAGGCCGTCCTCCGGCGCCAGGCCGCAGGGCAGCGACATGGCGGCGTTGCCCGCCATGTTGGTCGGGATGGTGCACAGGTCCGCGAGGTACATCGCCATCGGGTCGTCGGCGCGCTCGCCGATCGGGAAGGCGGTGGTCGGGGTCGTCGGCGAGACGATCACGTCGACCTGCTCGAAGGCCTTCTCGAAGTCCCGCGTGATGAGCGTGCGGACCTTCTGGGCGCTGCCGTAGTACGCGTCGTAGTAGCCGGAGCTCAGCGCGTACGTACCGAGGATGATGCGGCGCTTGACCTCGTCGCCGAAGCCCGCCTCACGGGTGAGCGCGGTGACGTCCTCGGCCGACCTCGTGCCGTCGTCGCCGACCCGCAGGCCGTAGCGCATGGCGTCGAAGCGGGCCAGGTTGGACGAGCACTCGCTCGGCGCGATCAGGTAGTAAGCGGAGAGCGCCAGGTCGAAGGACGGGCAGTCCAGCTCGACGATCTCGGCGCCGAGCGACTTGAGCAGCTCGACCGACTCGTTGAAGCGCTGGACGACGCCGGCCTGGTAGCCCTCGCCGCCGAACTGCTTGACGACGCCGACGCGCATCCCGGCCACCGAGCCGTTGCGCGCGGCCTCGACGACCGGCGGGACCGGCGCGTCGATGGAGGTCGAGTCGAGCGGGTCGTGCCCGGCGATGACCTCGTGCAGCAGCGCCGCGTCCAGGACCGTACGGGCGCAGGGCCCGCCCTGGTCGAGGGAGGACGAGAAGGCGACCATGCCGTAGCGGGAGACCGCGCCGTAGGTCGGCTTGACGCCGACGGTGCCGGTGACGGCGGCGGGCTGGCGGATGGAGCCGCCGGTGTCCGTGCCGATGGCGAGCGGGGCCTCGTACGAGGCGAGCGCCGCGGAGGAGCCGCCGCCGGAGCCGCCGGGGATCCGGGTGAGGTCCCACGGGTTGCCGGTCGGGCCGTACGCGCTGTTCTCCGTCGAGGACCCCATGGCGAACTCGTCCATGTTGGTCTTGCCGAGGATGACGACGTCGGCGGCCTTCAGACGCTTGGTGAGCGTGGCGTCGTACGGCGGGATCCAGCCTTCGAGGATCTTCGAGCCGACCGTGGTCGGGATGCCCTCGGTGGTGAAGATGTCCTTCAGCGCCAGCGGGACACCGGCGAGCGGGCCCAGCTTCTCGCCCGCCGCGCGCTTGGCGTCGACGGCGCGGGCCTGGGCGAGCGCGCCCTCGCGGTCGACGTGCAGGAAGGCGTGCACCTTCTCGTCGACGGCGTCGATCCGGGCCAGGTGGGCCTCGGTGACCTCGACGGCCGTGAGCTCGCCGGACGCGATCTTCGAGGCGATCTCGGCGGCGGTGAGCTTGATGATGTCCGTCATGTGATTAGTCCTCCCCCAGGATCTGCGGCACCTTGAAACGCTGCTGCTCCTGGGCCGGGGCGCCGGAGAGCGCCTGCGCGGGGGTGAGCGACGGACGGACCTCGTCCGCGCGCATGACATTGGTCAGCGGCAGCGGGTGGGAGGTCGGGGGCACGTCTTGGTCGGCGACCTCGGAGACGCGGGCGACCGCGCCGATGATGTCGTCGAGCTGTCCGGCGAAGTGGTCCAGCTCTTCGCTCTTCAGCTCCAGACGCGCCAGCCGGGCGAGGTGGGCGACCTCCTCGCGCGTAATGCCAGGCATGCAGCGATCCTCAGGGGTGAGTGAGTGTGGTTTGGCCCCAATCCTATGGGGCGGGGCCACCACTCGACTAAACGGTTTGTGCGGCACCCCCCGATCACGGCCCGCGCGGCCCCACCCGCCGCCACCCGCCGCACCCCCCACCGCACCCCCGGCCACGCGCGCGTGCCCCGCCGACGCGTCCCCGGATCTGCGGCCGCCGGTCATGTCCCGTTCACGTCACGGGAGGGAAGTCCTGGCTGACTGGGCGAAGTTGTCCAGCCAACTCAGCCCGAGAGGACCAGACCCTCCGTGTCCCCCCTCAGAACGGCAGCGGCCCCCGCCGCCACCCTGACCCTCACCGCGCCCACCGCTCCCCGCGAGGGCGACCGGCTCGCCTTCCACTGGGCCACCGACGCGCCCGACCCGAAGAACTGGATCGGGATCTACGACGGCGACCGCCGCCCCGGCACCGGCTCCGCCCTGGTCTGGTCGTACGTCACGGCCGCGTCCGGTGACGTCACGCTCGACACCTCCGGCCTCGGCGAGGGCGTCTACACCGCGTACCTGCTGGCCAAGGACGGGTACGGGATCCTCGCCCGGACACCGCCCGTCACCGTCGCCGCCCGGCCGCCCGTCGTCCGGCCGCACGCGGTCACCGACGCCTTCACGACCGGCGCGTACGGGCCGGGCGAGCGCGTCTCGGTGGCGCTGGCCCCGCTGTGGATCCGCCCGGCGGGCAACCCGTCCGGCACCCCGTCCTTCCGCCGGCTGTCCGGCGACGCCTGGCTGAACATGGGACCCGACGGGACGGTCACCGGCACCGCACCCGCCCGGCCCGGCCCGCACCCCGGCCGGATGACGGTCGCGGTGAGGGACAGCGCGGGCGGCTCCGACACGGTCACGGTCCAGGTGCCGGTGCGCCGCCCCGGGGCCCGGCCGACGCTCACGGTGGCGTCGCTGAACCTGTGGGACGCGGGGGCGCACACCGCCGACGCGCACGAGAAGCTGCTGCGGCTCGTCCTCGGGCAGCGGCTCGACGTGGTGGCGCTTCAGGAGTCCGCCGCGTCCTCGGCCGAGGCGCTCGCGCGTGCCCTCGGGTGGCACGCCCATGACACGGCGGCCGGGGTCGGGCTGCTCAGCCGCTTCCCGCTCGACGACGTCTCGGCGCCGGTCGCGGACGTCCCCGCGGTGGCCGCGACCCTGCGACTGCCCGGCGGCCGGGCGGTACGGCTGTGGGCCGCGCAGCTCGACGAGGCCGGGTACGGCCCGTACGCGCTGCGCGACGGGCGCTCCCCCGCCGAGGTCGAGGCGGCCGAGCTCAAGAGCGCGCGCTACCGGCAGGCCAAGGCGCTGCTGGCCGCGATGAAGGGCGACCTGGCGTCCCGGCGGACCCCGCTCGTGCTGGCCGCCGGGCTCGCCTCACCCTCACACCTCGACCGGGGCGCCCGGGTGCGCTGGCCGGTCACCGTGACGCTGGCCGCCGCCGGGCTGCGCGACGCCCACCGCGAGGCGCACCCGCGTCCGGCGCGCGAACCGGGGGCCACCTGGTCGCCGGCGCGCCCGGACGAGCCGCAGGACCGGATCGACCAGGTCCAGTACGCCGGGCCGCTCCGGGTCGAGGCCGCGCACACGCTCTGCACCGGCTGGCCCCGGCCGGTACCGGACACCGCCGCCAACGGCTGGCCGTCCGACCACGCCGCCCCCGCCGTCACCTTCACCCTCCACTGAGCTTCCGACCGAGCATTCCCCTGAGCCTGAGCTTTCGAAGGACATCGCTGACATGACTCCGCTGAGCCGCCGCGCCTTCGTGGGCGCGTCCGCCGCGACCGCCGCCGCCGCAGCCGTCGGCCTGCCCGAGACCGCCGCCGCCGTCACCGGGGCGCGCGCCGAGGGCAGCGTCGAGGACGTGAAGCACGTAGTGATCCTGATGCAGGAGAACCGCAGCTTCGACCACTACTTCGGCACCCTCTCCGGCGCCCGCGGCTTCGACGACCGCCAGGCGCTGACCCTCCCCGGCGGCGACTCCGTCTTCCGCCAGCCGAGCCCGGGCCGCGCCGACGGCTTCGTCCTGCCGTTCCGGATGGACACCACCAAGTACAACGCGCAGAACGCGGGCGGGCTGCCGCACGACTGGGGCACCGGGCACACCGCGATCAACGGCGGCGCGATGAACAAGTGGGTCGCCGCCAAGGGCGAGCGCACCATGGGCTACTTCACCCGCGAGGACATCCCCTACCAGTACGCCCTCGCCGACGCGTTCACGCTCTGCGACGGCTACTTCTGCTCGCAGGCCGGGCCCACCGACCCCAACCGGCTGTATCTGTGGTCGGGCACCTGCGGCCCCGGCAAGGACGGCACGACCGGCCCGTGGACGGACAACACCCCGGTCACCGACAACCCCGTCGCGGACTGGACGACGTACGCCGAACGCCTGGAGACGGCCGGGGTCAGCTGGCGCGTCTACCACAACCCCGGCAAGGACGACCGGACCGGCGACTACGACGACAACGGGCTGTCGTACTTCAAGCAGTTCCACGCCTTCCCCAAGGACGACCCCCGGTACGTCAACGCGATGACCAAGTTCGACCTCACCGCGTTCGACCGGCACTGCAAGGACGGCACGCTGCCGACCGTGTCGTGGCTGGTGGCGCCGTACCTGTTCTGCGAACACCCGGCCGCGAGCCCCGACTACGGGGCGCACTGGGTGAACACCGCCCTTCAGTCGCTGTTCGCCAACCCCGAGGTGTGGAAGCACACGGTCTTCCTGCTGATGTACGACGAGAACGACGGCTACTTCGACCATGTGCCGCCGCCGTTCCCCGAGCCCGGCACGCCCGACGAGTTCGCCGGCGGGCGGCCGATCGGGCTCGGCAACCGGGTGCCGCTGTGGGCGATATCGCCCTGGTCGCGCGGCGGCTGGGTCAACTCCCAGGTGTTCGACCACACCTCGGTCCTGCGCTTCCTTGAGGTGGTCACCGGGGTGCGGGAGCCCAACATCTCGGACTGGCGCCGAGCCGTCTGCGGCGATCTGACCAGCTGCTTCGACTTCAGCAAGCCGGACTACTCGATTCCGCGGCTGCCCGACACCACGGCGCTGATGGCGAAGGCGGACGCGGGCAACGCGCTGCCCGCGGTGAAGCTCCCCGGCAACGGCGCCCAGTCCATGGCCACCCAGGAGCCTGGCTCCCGCCCGCACCGCCCGCTGCCGTACCGCCCATGGGCGGACGTCTCGGTGGACCGGGTCTCCGGCAAGGTCACCTGCACGCTCGCCAACCATGGGAGCGAGACCTTCCACTTCCTGGTCCTGCCGAACCTCCTCAAGCCGTTCACCGGTACGCCGTTCACGGTGGCCCCGGGGGCCCGCGCCACGTACGTCTGGGACACCGCCGAGACGGACGGCCGCTACGACTTCGCCGTGCACGGCGCCGACGGCTTCCTGCGGCGCTTCTCGGGCACGGTCGTACGGGCGGGCCGCGAGGCGGGAGCGGCCACGCCGTCGGCGACGGCGATGCTGCGCGGCGCCCGGCCGGAGCGCGCCACGGTGGAACTGCGGTTCGCCAACTCCGGTGACACGGCGACCGCGTTCACGGTCACGGCCGACGACGACGTGCGCGGCGGGCGCACGGTCTGGGTGGGCCCGCACGGCCACGGCTCGCTCAACTGGCGTGTCCTGGAAGGCCGCTACGACGTTACGGTGACGTCGGACGCGGGCACCCGGTTCGTCCAGCGGTACGCGGGCACGGTCCACGCGGGCTGAGCACCGCGAGGACGGGCACGCCGGGTCACTGGACCGGCGTGCCCGACGGCTCCTCGGCCGCGGCCAAGTTGGCCGCCGCCTCCAGGTCGGCGGGGCGCTGCCAGCCGCGCGAGCCGCGGGCGAGCAGCCAGGCGGTGGCCTCGGCGGGCGGCATCGCGGCGGCGACCAGCCAGCCCTGGACGGCGTCGCACCCAAGGTCGCGCAGCCGCTCCCAGGTCTCGTCGTCCTCGACGCCCTCGGCGACGACGAGCAGGCCCAGGGAGTGGGCGAGGTCGAGGGTGCAGCGGACGATCTCGGCGTCCTCGTTGTCGATGGCGAGCCGGGCCACGAAGGAGCGGTCGATCTTGAGTTCGCTGACGGGCAGCCGGCGCAGATGCACCAGCGACGAGTACCCCGTGCCGAAGTCGTCCAGGGACATCTTCACGCCGTGGCTGGTCAGGCCCGCCAGGGTGTCGGCGGCCCGCTGCGGGTCCTCCAGGAGGACGTGCTCGGTTATCTCCAGCTGGAGGGAGCCCGCCGGGACCCCGTGCCGGGCCAGCCGGGCCGCCACCGCGCCCGCGAAGCCCGGGGTGTGGACGTCGCGCGGTGACACGTTCACCGCGACCGGGACGTCGAGCCCCTGCGCCCGCCACCGGGCGACCTGGGCGAGCGCCGTCTCCAGGACGTACTCGGTCAGGTGCGGCATCAGCCCCGAGGACTCCGCGATGGCGATGAACTCGTCGGGAGGTACCCGGCCGCGCTCCGGGTGCACCCAGCGCACCAGCGCCTCAAGCCCGGCCACCTGGCCGTCGAAGCGGACCTTCGGCTGGTAGTGGAGCTCCACGTCGCCCGCGTCGAGCGCGCGCCGCAGATCACCCAACAGGCCCAGCCGGTCGGGGGTGTTGGAGTCGCGCTTCGACTCGTACACCTCCACGCCCGTGCGGTCCCGCTTGGCCTGGTACATCGCCACGTCCGCCCGGCGCAGCAGCCCCTCCGCGTCCAGCGCGTGGTCGGGGTAGACCGAGACGCCCGCGCTGGCCTCCAGGACGAGAGTGAGTCCGTCGAGGTCGAGCGGCGAGGAGAGCTCGGCGACCAGGCCGCGGGCTATCCGCATGGTGCTGGTCGCGGAGTCCGCCACGGGCAGCAGCACGGCGAACTCGTCGCCGCCGAGCCGGGCCGCCTCGGCGCCGCGCGGCAGGGCGAGCCGCAGCCGTTCGGCTATCTGGAGGAGCAGCCGGTCTCCGGCGAGGTGTCCGAGGGTGTCGTTGACCGAGCGGAACCGGTCCATGTCGATCAGGACGAGGGCGGCCCGGTTGCCGGGGCCCTCGGCCTCCTCCAGGGCCGCCCAGGTGCGCTCCAGGAGCCACTGGCGGTTGGGCAGTCCGGTGAGCGGGTCGCGCAGCTGCTCCTCGGCGCGGGCGCGGGCGATCCACAGGGTGGAGTCGAGGGCGATCAGCGGGACCGCGAAGAGCGGCAGCAGGACCGGCAGGGCCATCGCGACCACGCAGATCAGCGGGGCGATGCCGAGCAGGGCGACCGCGACGAGGCCCTGCCGCAGCAGGGCCGTCCGGGCGACCGTGGGCAGCCCGCCGCCGCGCGGCGCCAGCGCGTACCAGAGCAGTATCCGGGTGACCACCAGATACGTTCCGGCGGCCAGGACCACCACCGGAGCCGAGGAGACCGTCCAGTCGGTGGGCCACCAGGGTGAGCGGACGCTGGGATGGTGGCCGAACACGGCGAGCACCAGCGCGGCCGCGCCGATGCCGAGGACGTCGACCGCGCCGTGCAGCACGCCCTGGCGCCAGCGGTGGCGGCGGGCGGCGCCGACGAGCACCACCACCGCCATGGAGACGAGCCCGGCCGGCACCCAGCCGTACAGGAGCAGTACCGCCAGGGTGAGGGCGGCGCCGGAACCGGTGCCGCCCCACCAGCGGTCGCGCCCGAGCGCGACCAGATGGCCCACGATGATCCCGGTGAGGACGGCCAGCGCCCAGCCCGTGGTGGAGCCGGGGAAGAGGGCGTCGCCCGTGTCGAGGGCCCGGTAGAACCCCACGGCCAGGGCGAGGGCGGCGGTCCCGAGGACTCCTGCGGTCAGCCTGGAGGAGAATCCCGCGAACCCGCGCAGCCGTGCGGCCGGGGCGGCGCTCTCGGTCGGTTTCATTCCCGTCCCTCTCACAGCCGGCGGTGCCGATGCCACGCGATGGCCCCTTAGTCATGCCACCACGACCGGGAACTCCCCCAAGCTCCCCGTTTCAGCCGTGCACGACTGGCGCTCATCACAACAGTAGGCCGCGGAGGGCTCTGACGGGCAGCGGTCTACAGCTCTTGCCCGAATGCCACCTGGCCACCGTGATCCGTCTGCTATGCGCTGAACGGGTGACCGAACGCCGTCCGAGAGGAGCCCTCCACTCCTGTTATTCCCCCTCTTCCGCGCTCGGCACAGCTGCTTCGCGAGCCGCTTCGGGACCGTGTTCCAGCAGGACAGCGAACCCGTCCTCGTCGAGAACCGGAACCTTCAGCTGCATCGCCTTGTCGTACTTCGAACCAGGGCTGTCTCCGACGACGACGAACGACGTCTTCTTGGAAACGGAACCGGTGACCTTGGCTCCACGGCTCTGGAGCGCCTCTTTCGCGCCATCTCTGGTGTGGTTGACCAGGGTCCCGGTCACCACGACGGTCAGCCCCTCCAGCGGACGCGGCCCCACGTCCTCGCCGGAGCCCTCCTCCTCCATGCGGACGCCCGCGGCCTTCCACTTGCGCAGGATCTCGCGGTGCCACTCCTCCTCGAACCACTGCTTGAGCGAGGCCGCGATGGTCGGGCCGACGCCCTCGACCGCGGCCAGCTCCTCCTCGGTGGCCTGTTCGATGCGCTCGACCGAGCGGAACTCGCGGGCCAGCGCCTCGGCGGCGACCGGGCCGACATGACGGATCGACAGACCGGTGAGGATCCGGGCCAGCGGGCGCTCCTTGGCGGCCGCGATGTTCTCCAGCATCGAGACCGCGTTCTTGCGCGGCTCGCCGTTCATGTTGGCGAAGACCAGGGCGACCTTCTCCTCGCCGGTCTTGGGGTCGCGCTTGGGCAGCCCGCTGTCCTGGTCCAGGACGTACGCCTTGATGGGCAGCAGCCGGTCCATGGTCAGGTCGAACAGGTCGCCCTCGTCGAGCAGCGGCGGCTCGGACGGCTCCAGCGGCTTGGTGAGGGCCGCGGCGGCGACATAGCCGAAGTTCTCGATGTCCAGGCACTTGCGGCCCGCCAGATAGAACAGCCGCTCACGCAACTGGGCGGGGCACGACTGCGCGTTGGGGCAGCGCAGATCGATATCGCCCTCCTTCATGGGCCGCAGCCCGGTGCCGCACTCGGGGCACTCGGCGGGCATCACGAACTCCCGCTCGGTGCCGTCCCGCAGGTCCGCGACGGGGCCCAGGATCTCCGGGATGACGTCACCGGCCTTGCGCAGCACCACCGTGTCCCCGATGAGGACACCCTTGGCCTTGACCACGTCCTGGTTGTGCAGGGTGGCGAACTCGACCTCGGAGCCCGCCACGGTCACCGGCTCCACCTGCGCGTACGGCGTGACGCGGCCGGTGCGGCCGACGCCGACGCGGATGTTGACCAGCTTGGTGTTGACCTCCTCCGGCGCGTACTTCCAGGCGATCGCCCAGCGCGGGGCGCGCGCGGTGGAACCCAGGCGGCCCTGGAGGGGGATCTCGTCGAGCTTGACGACGACGCCGTCGATCTCGTGCTCGACCGAGTGGCGGTTCTCTCCGAAGTACGTGATGAACTCCCGCACCTCGTCCAGGGAGCCGACCACCTTGTTGTGCTGGGCGGTGGGCAGGCCCCACTCGTGCAGCAGCTCGTACGCGTGCGAGAGGCAGTCGATGGTGAAGCCGTCGCGCGCGCCGATGCCGTGCACCACCATGTGGAGCGGGCGGGTGGCGGTGACCTTGGGGTCCTTCTGGCGCAGGGAACCGGCCGCCGCGTTGCGGGGATTGGCGAACGGCTTGTCGCCCGCCTCCACCAGACGCGCGTTCAGCCCCTCGAACGCCTCCATCGGGAAGTAGACCTCGCCCCGGATCTCGACCAGGTCGGGGACGCGGTCGCCCTTGAGGCGGTCGGGGATGTCCGCGATCGTACGGACGTTGGGCGTGATGTCCTCGCCGGTGCGGCCGTCGCCGCGGGTGGCGGCTCGGGTCAGCCGCCCGTGCTCGTACGTCAGGTTGACCGCGAGGCCGTCGACCTTCAGCTCGCAGAGGTAGTGGTACGCGGCGGTGCCGACGTCCCTGGCGACGCGCTCGGCCCAGGCGCCCAGTTCCTCGTCGTCGAACGCGTTGTCCAGGGACAGCATCCGCTCGCGGTGCTCCACCGAGGCGAAGTCCGTCTCGTACGCCCCCGCGACCTTCTGGGTCGGGGAGTCCGGGGTGCGCAGCTCCGGATACTCCTCCTCCAGAGCCTCCAGGCCGCGCAGCAGCTTGTCGAACTCGCTGTCGCTGACGACCGGCTGGTCCTTCACGTAGTACCGGAAGCGGTGCTCCTCGACCTGCTCGGCGAGGAGCGCGTGCTTCTCCCGTGCGTCCGCGGGCACCACGTCGTTCTGTTCGCCAGCCACTGTCATGTCCTCCCGTTTCCCGTCTTCCCCGTCACTCAGGGTTGTCCGCGAGCGATCTCGCCGCCCGGACGCAGTGGGCGAGGGCCGCACGGGCATACGCCGGCGAGGCGCCCGCGAGTCCGCACGACGGGGTGACCACCACGGACTCGGCGAGAGTCCCCGGATGCAGCCCCAACCTGCGCCACAACGTCCTGACACCCATGACGCTACCGGCAGGGTCTGACAACGGGCCGTCGGTGCCGCCGACCACTCCGGCGAACAGCCGGGTGCCGCTCTCCACCGCCTCACCGATCACCTCGTCGTCACGCTCGGTGAGCAGGGAGAAGTCGAACGAGACGGCGGCGGCGCCGGAGCGGCGCAGCAGGGCGAACGGCACGTCGGGCGCGCAGGAATGGACGACGACGGGGCCGTCGTGCACCGCGACGACGTCCCGCAGCGCCGACTCGACGACCTGCCGGTCGACCGCCCGGTGGGTGCGGTAGCCGCTGGCGGTCCTGATCTGCCCGCGCAGCACGGCGGTGAGGGACGGCTCGTCGAGCTGGAGCAGGATCCGCGCGCCCGGCACCCGGCGGCGCACGTCCGCGAGGTGGGCGCGCAGGCCCTCGGCGAGCGACCCGGCCAGGTCGCGGGAGGCGCCCGGGTCGCCGAGCGCGGCCTCGCCGCCGCGCAGTTCAAGGGCGGCGGCGAGCGTCCACGGCCCGACCGCCTGGACCTTGAGCGGACCCTCGTACCCCTGGGTGAACTCCTCCAGGGCGTCCAGGTCCTCGCCCAGCCAGGAGTGGGCCCGCCGGGTGTCGCGGCCCGGCCGGTCGCCGAGCCGCCAGCCGCTGGGCTCCACGCGCGCGTACATCTCGACGAGCATCCCGGCGGTGCGCCCGATCATGTCGGCGCCGGGGCCGCGCGCGGGCAGTTCGGGCAGGAACGGGAAGTCGCCGGCCGATCCGTCGGCCCCGATGAGGGAACCGGTGGCGGTCCTGGCGGCCTCGCGCGCGTCGCCGCCGGGCATGGAGCCGACGCCGGTGGCCGAGCCCCAGGGGAAGTCGCTGACGGCGTCGCTCATCGGCCCGGCCGCACCGTCAGGTCGTTGACCTCGGCGTCGCGCGGCAGATCGATCGCCATGACGATCGTGGTCGCCACCGACTCGGGGTCGATGAACTTCGCGGGGTCGTACTCCTTGCCCTCCTGCGAGTGCACCTTGGCCTGCATGGGGCTGGCGGTGCGCCCCGGGTAGACGGAGGTGACGCGCACCCCGTTGGCGTGCTCCTCCTGGCGCAGCGAGTCCGCGAGCGCCTTCAGGCCGTGCTTGGAGGCGGCGTACGCGCCCCACTCGGCGTGCGCGTTGAGCCCGGCGCCGGAGTTCACGAAGAGGACGTGTCCGCGGGCCGCGCGCAGCTGGGGCAGGAAGAGCCGGGTGAGCTCGGCGGGCGAGATCAGGTTCGCGTTGAGCTGCTGGTGCCAGGTCTTGGGGCGAAGGTCACCGATGGGGCCGAGGTCGACGACGCCCGCGATGTGCAGGAGGGAGTCGAGGTGGTCCGGCATCGGCTGCATGCCGAGCGACTTGGAGATGCGGTCCGGGTCGGCGAGGTCCGCGACGAGGGTACGGGCGCCGGGGAAGCGCCCCGCGAGTTCCTTGGCGCGCCCGGCGTCGCGCGCGAGCAGCAGGAGCTCGTCGCCGCGCTCGTGCAGCCGCCGCGCCACCGCCGCGCCGATGCCGGAGCCTGCCCCAGTGATCAAGTGTGTAGCCATACCCGACATGCTCGCACTACTGGATGCCGGCGGACTCCTCCAGGTAGGCGAGGGCGGCGACCGCGTCCTCAGCGAAGAAGACCAGGTCAGTGAGGGGCACCGGCAGGAAGCCCTCGTCGTCCATGCGGCGGAACTGCTCCTTGAGGCCGTCGTAGAACCCCTCGGTGTTCAGCAGCACCACCGGCTTGGTGTGCTTGCCGTGCTTCTTCAGCTCCAGGATCTCGGTGGCCTCGTCGAGGGTGCCGGTGCCGCCGACCATGATGACCACGGCGTCGGCCCGGTCCAGGAGCAGCGCCTTGCGCTCCGCGAGGTCCTTGGCGATGACCATCTCGTCGGCGTTCGCGCGGGCGCTGACCGCCAGGAACTCGACGGAGACACCGACCAGCCGTCCACCCGCCTCCTGCACCCCGTCCGCGACGACCTTCATCAGCCCGCTCTCCGAGCCGCCCCACACGAGGGTGTGGCCGCCCTTGCCGAGCAGTTCGGCGAACTCGCGGGCGGGGCCCGTGTAGCGGTCGTCGAGGTCGGCGGCGGAGAGGAAGACACAGATGTTCATGGCTCAACCGTACGCCCGGACACCTCCGCCACTCGAACGGGTGAACAGTGTCCCGAACGGCGAATCGGGGGAACAACCGGCGGGCGATGGGCCGTTGAGCGGGCATGACTACGACGATTCACACCGTTCTCGCCGAGCCCACCGGCGCCTCCACACCCCCGCCGGGCCCGCCGCCGCCGATGGATCCCGACCATGCCGTGACCGCCGAGGAGGGCTCGGTGCGCGTGCGGGTCCTGTGGGACGGGCAGTTGCTCGCCGACAGCACCCGCCCGCTGCTGGTCCGCGAGACGGGCCTCCCGGTCCGCTACTACCTGCCCGCGCAGGACGTGCGCCTCGACCTGCTGACGCCGTCCGGCACGCGAACGATGTGCCCGTACAAGGGAGTCGCCTCGTACTGGTCACTGCCGGACGCGCCGGACATAGCGTGGTCCTACCACGAGCCGCTGGCGGCCGTGACGTTGATAAAGGACCACCTGTGCTTCATAGGCACGGAGTCCGACACCGAACCCGGCACCGAATCCGGCGAGGCCCTCGCGGTGAACTAGGCCAGCGCCTCGGTACGCCGCGTGGTGGTCGCGATCGTCGCCGATCCCACCACGCGCGTGCCGTCGTAGAGCACGATCGCCTGGCCGGGCGCGACGCCGCGCACCGGTTCGGCGAAGGTCACCACCAGCTCGTCGGCCACCAGCTCCGCCGTCACCGCCGTCTCGCCGCCGTGGGCGCGCAGCTGGGCGGTGTACGTGCCGGGACCGGCCGGGGCCTCGCCGCACCAGCGGGGCTTGATCGCGGTCAGGCCGGTGACGTCCAGGGCCTCGACGGGGCCGACGGTGACCGTGTTGTTCACCGGGGAGATGTCCAGGACGTAGCGGGGCTTGCCGTCGGCGGCCGGGTGGCCGATGCGCAGACCCTTGCGCTGGCCGATGGTGAAGCCGTACGCGCCCTCGTGGGAGCCGACCTTCGTGCCGGACTCGTCGACGATGTCGCCCTCGGCCTTGCCGAGCCGGTTGGCCAGGAAGCCCTGGGTGTCGCCGTCGGCGATGAAGCAGATGTCGTGGCTGTCAGGCTTCTTGGCGACGGCCAGGCCCCGGCGCTCGGCCTCGGCCCGGATCTCGTCCTTGGTGGTGAGGGTGTCGCCGAGCGGGAACATCGCGTGGGCGAGCTGCTTCTCGTCGAGGACGCCGAGGACGTAGGACTGGTCCTTGGCCATGTCGCTGGCGCGGTGCAGCTCGCGGCTGCCGTCCTCGTTGAGGACGACGGTGGCGTAGTGGCCGGTGCAGACGGCGTCGAAGCCGAGGGCGAGGGCCTTGTCGAGCAGCGCGGCGAACTTGATCTTCTCGTTGCAGCGCAGGCACGGGTTGGGAGTGCGGCCCGCCTCGTACTCGGCGACGAAGTCCTCGACGACGTCCTCGCGGAAGCGTTCCGCGAGGTCCCAGACGTAGAAGGGAATGCCGATGACATCGGCTGCGCGGCGGGCGTCGCGGGAGTCCTCGATGGTGCAGCAGCCACGGGCGCCGGTGCGGAAGGACTGCGGGTTCGCGGACAGGGCGAGGTGGACGCCGGTGACGTCGTGGCCCGCCTCGGCGGCGCGGGCGGCGGCGACGGCCGAGTCGACGCCGCCGGACATGGCGGCGAGCACACGGAGGGGGCGCGGGGGTGTCTTCGTCATAGCACCCATAAGGGTACGTGGCGTGAGGGGCGGACAGCTCGCGAGTATCCCCGGCGCGGGGTGCGGGCCGCGCCGCACCCCGCCGGGGTCAGCTCAGCCCCGCCGTCCTCGCCCGCTCCACCGCCGGGCCGATCGCCGCCGCCACCGCCTGGACGTCGGCTGCCGTGGAGGTGTGGCCGAGGGAGAAGCGGAGGGTGCCGCGAGCCAGGTCGGGCGGGGTGCCGGTGGCGAGCAGGACATGGCTGGGCTGGGCCACGCCCGCCGTGCAGGCGGAGCCGGTGGAGCACTCGATGCCCTGGGCGTCCAGGAGCAGCAGCAGCGAGTCGCCCTCGCAGCCGGGGAAGGTGAAGTGCGCGTTCGCCGGGAGGCGTCCGCCCGGGGCCGGGTCGCCGCCGAGGATCGCCTCCGGGACCGCCTTGCGGACTGCGTCGACCAGCTGGTCGCGCAGGCCTCCGACCTCGCGGGCGAAGTCGGCGCGGCGCTCGGCGGCCAGCCGGCCCGCCACCGCGAAGGCGGCGATCGCCGGGACGTCCAGCGTGCCGGAGCGGACGTGGCGCTCCTGGCCGCCGCCGTGCAGCACGGGCACGGGGGTGTACTCACGGCCGAGCAGCAGCGCCCCGATGCCGTACGGGCCGCCGATCTTGTGGCCCGACACCGTCATCGCGGCCAGGCCCGACGCGGCGAAGCCGACGTCGAGCTGGCCCACGGCCTGGACCGCGTCGGCGTGCATCGGGACGTCGAACTCCCGGGCCACGGCGGCGAGTTCCGTCACCGGCAGGACCGTGCCGATCTCGTTGTTGGCCCACATGACGGTGGCCAGGGCCACGTCGGAGGGGTCGCGCGCGATCGCCTCGCGCAGGGCTTCCGGGTGCACCCGCCCATACCGGTCGACGGGCAGGTACTCGACCGTCGCGCCCTCGTGCTCGGCGAGCCAGTGGACCGCGTCGAGCACGGCGTGGTGCTCGACGGGGCTGGCCAGGACCCGGACCCGGCGCGGGTCGGCGTCGCGGCGGGCCCAGTACAGGCCCTTGACGGCGAGGTTGTCGGCCTCGGTGCCGCCGGCCGTGAAGACGACCTCGCTGGGCCGCGCGCCGAGTGCCTCGGCGAGCTCCTCGCGGGCCTCCTCGGCGGTACGGCGGGCCCGGCGTCCGGCGGCGTGCAGAGAGGACGCGTTGCCGGTGGCGGTGAGCTGGGCGGTCATCGCCTGGACCGCCTCCGGGAGCATCGGGGTGGTCGCGGCGTGGTCGAGGTAAGCCATGGTGGGCCCGATTCTACGAGCCACCGGGACCGGCCTCAGGCGCCGAGCCCCCAGGAGACGGTTCCGTCGGCCATGACCAGGCCCGCGAGCACCGCGAGGTCGGCGATGCCGAGGGCGAGTCCGAGCCAGGCGCGGGCGGGCCGGGTGGTGCGGTACCGCAGGGCGAGTCCGGCGAGCACGATGGCCATCGGGCCGAGTACGACGTTCATGACCAGCAGGCCGAGCAGGCCGAGGACGAAGGCGGCGACGGCCATGCCGTCGGCGTCCTTGTCGCGGACACGGCGGCGGTTCAGGACGAGTTCCATGGTCAGGCCCTCCGGTGCGAGGAGATGCGTTCACGTACGGCGAAGACGATCAGCCAGAGCCCGATGGCGCCGGCGACGGCCAGGGTGACCGGGAGCGGAAGGTGCGCCGCTGAGCCCAGCACGACCCCCAGCAGGAGGAGGGCTGCGACGAGGAAAAGCATGAGGTGCCTCTCTGACTCGTTTTCGGATCAGGCTTCGGATCAGGTTTCAGATCGAGTCGTATTCGGAGTACGACTGTTCACTGACTACCCAGTCTAGCCTTCCCAAATTCAGCGAACAGCTGTTTACTGAGTGGTATGAGCCACACTCTCGGGATCCGGCAGGCCCAGAAGCAGAAGACGCGTCAGGCCCTCCTGGACGCGGCGCTCGGGCTGTTGGAGCACCAGAGCCTCAGCAGCCTGGGGCTCCGTGAGGTCACCCGGGCCGTGGGGGTCGCCCCCGCCGCGTTCTACCGGCACTTCAAGGACACCGCCGACCTGGGGGTGGCCCTGGTCGAGGGGGCGCTGGGGAGTCTGCACGAGACGATCCGGGCGGCGATCGTGACGACCGGCGGGAGCGACGAGCGCATCGACCGGGCCGTTGATCTGATCGCCTCCCATGTACGGGCGCACCCGGCGCACGTCCGCTTCATCGCGCGGGAGCGGCATGGCGGGGTGGCGCCGGTGCGCGAGGCCATAGGCGTCCAGCTGCGGCGGTTCGCCGACGAGGTGGCCGAGGCGCTGGGCGCGGACCCCGAGTCGCAGGGGTGGAGCGCGGCGGATCTGCGGATGCTGGCCGGGGTCTACGTCGACCACATGGTGATGACGGCCTCGGCGATCCTGGAGGCGGGCGCGGGCGCGGAGGGCGACGAAAAGGCCGCACGGCGCGCCGAGGAGACCGTACTGGCCACCGCGCGGCGTCAGTTGAGGCTGGTCACGCTGGGCCGCCGCCACTGGCTGGACTGAGGCGGCGACGGCCCGGCGGCGGCCCGGCGAAAGGTACGGGCTACGGGCTACGGCGTGCGCAGGGCGCGGGCGAGCTGGCGGGACTGGGCCACGAGGCGGTCGGCGCTGTCCCAGACCTCGGCGTCCTCCTCCAGGAAGCCGCCGGCCAGGTTGCGGGTGGTGATGGAGACCCGCAGCGGGCCGGGCGCCGGGCGGCAGCGGATGTGCGCGGTCAGCTCGACCGTGGGGGTCCAGCCCGTCAGGCCCATCTCGAACGCGGTCGGCGGGAGCGCGTCGACGGCCAGCAGCAGCGAGTACGGGTCGGCGTCGCGGCCGTCGGCCAGGCCGAACCAGCCGCGCATCTCGCCCTTGCCGGAGGGGGCGCCGACCGCCCAGCCGAGGGTGGTCGGGTCGAGCTTCAGCATCAGCCGCTCGGTGATGGCCGAGCTGCCCGGGATCGGGGCCGGGCCGTCGGCCGGGCCGAGGCAGTGCTCGATCGGCGGGATCACGGGCGGCTTGGCGGTGGTGCGCACGTCGTCCGGGAGCGCGTCCAGGTCGCCGTACGAGGCGAGGACGCGGATGCGCTCGACCTCGGCGCCGTTCTCGTCGTACTGGAAGAGCGAGGCCTGGCCGGTGGAGAGCGTACGGCCGGTGCGGACGCGCTGGGTGCGGACGACGGCCGGGCCGGGGGCCGAGGGCGTGAGGTAGTGGGCCGTCACGCTGAACGGGTCGGCGTGCGGGAGGGCGCGGCCGAGCGTGCGGCCGAGGAGGGCGAGGAGATATCCGCCGTTGACGGCGTGGATGATCGTCCACCCCGCCGAGAGGTGGGCGTCGTAGACGCCGTCTTCGTTTTCGCGAGGGGTGACGGCGGTGTCCCGGTCGAACTCGCTGTCCCCGATCGTTGCCTGTGCCATGCGGCAAAGGTACACCGACACGTTACTGAGCGGTAGCTTTTCTTCTGAGACTCCCGCCCCCTTCCCTGGACCCTCCGGGGGTGGTGGTGGAGGAAGGGATTACCCGGAGGCTCCGCCCCAGAACCCCGGCGTGGCTGCCTCCCCTGCACCCCGCCATGGGGCTTCGCCCCCTACCCCTCCTCCGCCGTCGCGCTCCTCCGGTTCCACGCCCTCGGCGCGCGCCAGTGGTAGCGCATCGCCGCCAGCCGCAGCAGGAACGCGGTGACGATGGCGAAACCGCTCGTGACCGCGTTCAGGGTGTCGAAGCGGATGCAGAGGGCCACGATCGCGGCGCCCACGATCGCCGGGACCGCGTACAGGTCGCGGTCCCAGCGGAGCAGGGACGGTACCTCGTTGGCCAGGACGTCGCGCAGGACGCCGCCGCCGACCGCCGTGGCGAGGCCGAGGGCCGCGGACGACGTGAGGCCGAGCCCGTAGTCGTACGCCTTCGTCGTGCCCGTGACGCAGAACAGGCCGAGGCCCGCCGCGTCGAACACGTTGACCGCGTTCTGGGTGCGTTCGACCTCCGGGTGGAGGAAGAAGACCAGGACGGCGGCGAGCAGCGGAGTGATGAAGTACCCGAGATCGCTGAACGCGGCGGGCGGCACCGCGCCGATGATCAGATCCCGGAACAGCCCTCCGCCCAGCGCGGTGACCTCGGCCAGGACCGCGATGCCGAACACGTCGAAGTTCTTGCGTACGGCGAGCAGCGCGCCGGAGATCGCGAAGACGAAGATTCCGACGAGGTCGAGCGCATGCTGGACGGAGGGGGTGAACAGTTCGTGGAGCACCCGATATTCTTACCCCGATACGGTTTCCCGCTCGAACGTGTCGGGTATTCGGGCTCTCCTACCAGGTCGGCTTGCCGGTCGAGTAGATCCACGTCTGGAAGAGGTCGTCCAGCTGCTGCCCGGAGACCTTCTCGGCCAGCTTGATGAAGTCGGACGTGTTCGCGTTCTGGTACCGGTGCAGCTTCGTCCATGCGGGCAGCAGCTTGAAGAACGCCCCGTCGCCGATGCGCTCGCGCAGCGCCTGGAGCGTCAGCGCACCGCGCCGGTAGACGGCATTGGCGAACATGGTGTCACGCTGCGGGTCCGCGACCTTCGTCTGCCAGAACGCGTCCCCGGCCGGGACCCGGTTGTAGAAGGCGCGGGCCAGGTCGTGCGCGGTCCCCCGCCCCTTGTGCTCCTCCCACAGCCACTGCGAGTAGCTCGCGAAGCCCTCGTTGAGCCAGATGTCCTTCCACTGCGCCACCGAGACCGAGTCGCCGAACCACTGGTGGGCGAGTTCGTGGACGATCGTGGTCTCGTTGCGGACCGCCGAGTACGCGGGCTTGGACTGCACTTCGAGCGAGAAGCCCGCCTGGGGCATGTCGTCGACGATCGCGCCCGTCTCCTCGAACGGGTACGGGCCGAAGACCTTGGACCAGTAGTCGGTGGCCTCGGCGGTGACCGCGTACACGTCGACCTGGTTCTGCCCCTTGAGCACCGGGTCGATCGCCACGTAGATCGGCGTCCCGGCCGGGGTCTTCCCGGTCGTCACGTCGAACTTTCCGATGGTCGCCGTGGCCAGGTAGGTCGCCATCGGCCTGTTCTCGCGCCAGTGGGCGTACGAGCGGTCGCCCCGGTCGTACGAGGCGACCAGCCGGCCGTTGGAGACGCCGGTCAGGCCCTTGGGGGCGTCGATGCGGATGTCGTAGGTGGCCTTGTCGGCGGGGTGGTCACTGGAGGGGAACCAGGTGGAGGCGGCGTTCGGCTCGCAGGCCACGAAGACGCCGTCCTTGGTCTTCATCCAGCCGTAGTCGGAGCCGAAGACGATGGGCCCGTTGAGCGCGACGGGCACTCCGCCGTAGGCGACGGTGACCTCGAACTCCTGCCCCTTTCGCAGCTTGTGGCGGGGCGTCACCACTATCTCGTCGCCGTTGCGGGTGAAGTCGGCAGTTCTGCCGTTCACCCGTATCGCGTCGACCGTGAGCTTCTGGAGGTCGAGGTCGAAGCTGGCGAGGGTCTGGGTGGCGCGGGCGGTGATCGTGGTACGCCCGTCGAGCCGCCCGGAGTCCGGGTGGTAGCTGACGCCGAGGTCGTAGTGGAGGGCGTCGAAGCCGCCGTTGCCGAGGTCGGGGAAGTAGGGGTCGCCGATGCCGGCGGCGCCTGGCGAGCCGCCGCCGGGTGCGGCGGCGATGGTGAAAGCCGATGCCGCCGCGGTGGCGAGGGCGAGCAGCCGTGAGGTACGGCGTGCCGAACGGGAGAGTGCCATGGGTCTGCCCTTCGAACGCGTTTCCGTGCGTACGGACAGGCAGACTCTGCACTCTCCCGTTTCGACGTGAACATGACTTTGCCGAACCGTCATGCGTTACTTGTCGGTTGACTCCTGAACGGTGGAGTCCGGTCCGGTCGCGGACTCCGGCTCGGCCTCGGCGGCGTCCGGCGTTTCCGCGTCGGCGGGCGTCTCGGCGACCTCGGCGGCCTCGGGGGCCGTCTCCTCCGCCGCGGGCTCACCCTTCGCGATCGAGACCACCTCCACCGACTCCCGCGCCTCGGGCAGCACCGCCTCGCCCGGGGCCTGGTCCGGCGCGTTCTCCGGGTGGTGGCAAGCCACCTGGTGGCCGGTCTTCAGGGCGATCAGCGGCGGCTCCTGCGTCTTGCAGATCTCCGTCGCCTTCCAGCACCGGGTGTGGAAGCGGCAGCCGCTCGGCGGCGAGATGGGCGACGGCACATCGCCCTTGAGCAGGATCCGCTCGCTCTTGGCGCCCTTGCGCTTGGGGTCCGGCACCGGCACGGCCGAAAGGAGCGCCTTGGTGTACGGGTGCATGGGCGCCGAGTACAGCGACTTGCGGTCGGCGAGCTCCACGATCTTGCCGAGGTACATCACCGCGATCCGGTCCGAGACGTGCCGGATGACCGACAGGTCGTGGGCGATGATCACGTACGTGAGGCCCAGCTCGCTCTGGAGGTCGTCGAGAAGGTTGACCACCTGCGCCTGGATCGACACGTCGAGCGCCGAGACCGGCTCGTCCGCCACGACCAGCTTCGGGTTGAGCGCGAGCGCGCGGGCGATGCCGATGCGCTGGCGCTGGCCGCCGGAGAACTCGTGCGGATAGCGGTTGTAGTGCTCGGGGTTGAGGCCCACCAGCTCCATCAGCCGCTGGACCTCCTTCTTCACCCCGCCCTCGGGCGTGACGCCCTGGAGCCGGAAGGGGGTGGAGACGATCCCGCCGATGGTGTGGCGCGGGTTCAGCGAGCCGTACGGGTCCTGGAAGATCATCTGCATGTCGCGGCGGAGCGGACGCATCCGCCCGGCCGACATGTGCGTGATGTCGTGGCCCTCGAACTCGACCTTGCCGCCCGTCGGTTCGAGCAGCCGGGTGATCAGCCGGCCCATCGTCGACTTGCCGCAGCCCGACTCGCCCACCACGCCGAGGGTCTCACCCGCCCGGACGTCGAAGGAGATGCCGTCGACCGCCTTGACCGCGCCGCTCTGCCGCCCGAACAGGCCCTTCTTGATGGGGAAGTGCTTGACGAGCCCCTCCACCTTGAGAAGCGGCTCGGGCGAAGCGGCCGACTGCTCCGGGATCGCCTTCTCGGTGCCCTGCGTGGGCTTGTTGTCGCTCACAGCTTCGGCGCAATCTCTTCGGTCCAGATACGGGCCCGCTCCTCCTGCGACATGTGGCAGGCCGAGAAGTGCCCTTCGGCGTCGTCCCACTGCTTGAGCTCGGGACGCACGGTGCGCGTGACGTTGTCCTTGGGGAGGTCCGCGTACGGGCAGCGCGGGTTGAAGGCGCAGCCGGACGGCACGTTGATCAGCGACGGCGGCTGGCCCTTGACCGGGATCAGCCGGTCCGTCTCCTCGCGGTCGATGCGCGGCATGGACCCCAGCAGACCCCAGGTGTACGGGTGCTGGGGCTCGTAGAAGACCTTCTCGGCCGGGCCGCGCTCGATGCACCGGCCGCCGTACATCACCAGGAGGTCGTCCGCCATCTCGGCGACCACGCCAAGATCGTGCGTGATCATGATGACGGCGGAGCCGAACTCCTTCTGCAGATCGCGGATCAGGTCCAGGATCTGCGCCTGGACGGTGACGTCCAGGGCGGTGGTCGGCTCGTCCGCGATCAGCAGTTCGGGGTTGTTGACCAGCGCCATCGCGATCATCGCGCGCTGGCGCATACCGCCGGAGAACTCGTGCGGATAGGAGTCCACGCGCTTGCCCGGCTCGGGGATGCCGACCCGGTCGAGCATCTCGATCGCACGCGTGCGGGCGACCTTCTTGCTGACCGGGTTGTGGACCCGGTAGGCCTCCACGATCTGCGCGCCGACCGAGTAGTACGGGTGCATCGCGGAGAGCGGGTCCTGGAAGATCATCGCCATCTTCCGGCCGCGCAGCCGCCGTACGTGCTCGGGGTCGGCGCCGATCAGCTCCTCGCCGTCCAGCCACACCTCGCCGGAGATCTTGGCGTTGGTGCTGCGGTGCAGCCCCATCAGACCGAGCGAGGTGACGGACTTGCCCGAGCCGGACTCGCCCACGATGCCGAGGGTCTGGCCGGGCTTGATGTCGAAGCTGACCCCGTCGACGGACTTGACCAGGCCGTCGTCGGTGTCGAAGTGGATGCGCAGGTCCCGTACGGAGAGGAACGCCTCCCCGGCGTCGGGGCGGTCGGCCACCGGCTCGCCGACGGCCGCGCCGGTCTTGTTCAGGTCGCTCACGAGAGCCTCACCCTGGGGTCGATCGCGGCGTACACCAGGTCCACCAGCAGATTGCAGAGAACGATGAAGAAGGCGGCGACCAGGGTCACGCCCATGACGACCGGGAGGTCGTTGTTACGGACGCCGTCCACCGCGTAGAAGCCGAGGCCCGGGAAGGAGAAGACCTGTTCGGTGATGACCGCGCCGCCGATCAGCAGACCGAAGTCCATGCCGAAGATGGTGACGATCGGGGTGAGCGCGGCGCGCAGGCCGTGCTTGCCGACGACGGTCCGCTCCCGCAGGCCCTTGGCGCGGGCGGTGCGGATGTAGTCCTCACCCATGGTCTCCAGCATTCCGGCCCGGGTGAGCCGGGCGTAGAGCGCGGAGTAGAGGAAGGCGAGGCTGCACCAGGGGATCAGCAGGTTCCACGCCCAGTCGGCCGGGTTGTCCGTGAACGCCACATAGTTCACGCCCGACCAGATGGGCCATTGGACGGTGAAGAGCCCCAGGAAGAGCATGCCCGTGAAGAAGATCGGGAGGGAGACGCCGGCGAGGGCGACACCCATGAAGAAGCGGTCCAGGAAGGATCCCCGCTTCAGGGCGGAGACGACACCGACCGCGACACCGGAGATCAGCCAGATGACGGCCGCACCGATGGCGAGCGAGAAGGTGACCGGGATGCGCTGGGTCAGCTGCGGCCAGACCTCGACGTGGTTCTTGAACGAGTAGCCGAAGCAGGGGGCGTTGCAGACCGAGGCGTCGGGACCGAACTTGTAGGTCGCGCCGACGAAGATCTGCTTGATGAAGTGCCAGTACTGGGTGTAGAGCGGTTGATCGAACCCGAGGTTCTTCTTCACCGCGGCAATCGCACCGGCATTGGCGTCCTTGCCCACGTACTGGGCGGCCAGCTGATCCATCGTCTGGCCGGCCAGCCGGGGCACCAGGAAGTAAATCGCGAAGGTGACCGCGCTGACGATCAGCAGCAGGACCACCGCGCCGAAAGCGCGTCGGATGATGTACGCAGCCACAGCTGTCCGGCAGCCGGTGCCCGCCAGGCCGGGGGTTTCCCGACCCGGCGGGCACCGGAGCCTTCACCTGCCTTTCAAAGAACTCGGGGGCTCAGCCGCTTACTTGGAGGAACCCATCAGCAGGTAGTCGTACATACCGAGGTACGCCTGGGTGACCGTGACGTTGGTGGCCGACGCCGGGCGGAACAGCAGGTTCTTGCGGTAGATCAGCGGCACGGCGGAGGCGTTGTCGGCGACCATCTTGTCGATGTCACCCCAGGCCTTCTCACGGGCGGCCTTGTCCGTGTTGGCGATGGCGTCGTTGAGCGCCTTGTTGATCGCCGGGTCGTTCAGCTCCTGGACGTTGTTGCCACCGGACGGCTTGATGGCCGAGCCGTTGATGATCTGGTCCAGGAAGCCGAAGCCGGTCGGCCAGTCGGCACCCCACGCGGTCATGATCATGCCGAGCTTGTGGTCGTGCACGTACTGCGGGTTGCCGGCGAAGTTCTGGAAGTACTTGCCCGCGGGGAAGGACTTGATCTCGGCGTTGATGTTGAGCTTCTTCAGCGACGCCTGGACCGCGGTGGCCATCGCCATCTCGGACGGGCGGTCGGAGCGGGCCGTCAGGTTGGTCGAGAAGCCGTTCGGCTGACCGCACTGCTTGAGCTCGTCCTTGGCCTTGGCCTCGTCGCCCTTGTCGCCCGGGGTCTCGTACAGGTTGAACTTGGCGTAGCCGTTGACCGACGGCGGCAGCAGCGTCGAGGCGACGTCACCCTTGGGCGCGCCACCCGCGGCGGCCTGGATCGACGCCTTGTCGATGCCCCACTGGACGGCCTTGCGGCAGTGGACGTTGTCGAAGGGGGCGACCTTCGTGCTCAGACCGATGTACGAGGTGGCGCCGGCGTACGAACCGTCCGTCTGCGACTTGTACTTCGGGCTGGTGAGGACCTTCGGCTGGGTCTGCGGGGAGACACCGGTGCCGGCCGCGTCGACGGTCAGGTTGTCGGCGAGCAGGTCGTTGTCGACCGTGACCGCGTTGACCTTGAAGCGGATGCTGATCTTGTCCGGCAGGGCCGGGCGGACCGGGTCGGTCTTCTGGTCCCACTGCGGGTTGCGGACGAGGGTCGCGCCCTTGCCCTCCTCGTACGACTCGAACTTGTACGGGCCGGAGGAGACGATGTGCTGGACGTAGGTCGCACCCTTGTCCTTCGCCGCCGGCACGGGGGCCGTCTGCGAGAACGTCGCCAGGTAGTCGAAGTCCGCGAAGGCGTCCTTCAGCTTGAAGACGATGGTGTTGTCGTCCGGCGTCTCGATCGACGCGATGCCCTTGGGGTCCTTGTTCTTGTACGGACCCTCGTACTTGTCACCGTCGACCAGGTGCGACTTGAAGTACGTCGGGCCGTTGGACAGGGCCTCGGGGGCGAAGTTCGACCGCTCGACGGCGTACTTGACGTCCTTCGAGGTGATCGGCGTGCCGTCCTCGAACTTCAGGCCCTTGCGCAGGGTGTACGTCCAGGTCTTCGCGTCGGCGCTGGGCTTGCCGAGCGACTCCGCGAGGTCCGGGACCACGGTCAGGCCGTCCTTGCCGGCGGCCGGCTTGAACGTGGTGAGCGTACGGCCGTACAGGCGGGAGAAGTTCTGCACCCAGCCGTAGTACGTGTTGCCCGGGTCCAGCGAGTCCGGCACGTCCGACATGGCGTAGGTGGCGGTGCCACCCTTCTTGTCGGACTTGTTCACGATCTGGCTGAGCCCGGCGTCAGTGACGGACTTGCCGCCGCTGCTGCCACCCTTGTCGTCCTTGGAGTCGTTGCACGCGGTGGCCCCCAGTGTCAGCGCCACGGCGGTAGCGATCAGAATGGTCGCTTTTCTCGTCTTCACCTGAGGAATGCCCCCTCTATGGATGGTTGCGGCAGATGTGTCGTTGTGTGGCAGGTGCCGCGTGCTTACTTTCCTCGCGGGTCGAGGGCGTCTCGCAGCCCGTCGCCCAGCAGGTTGAACGCCAGGACGGTGACGAAGATCGCCAGGCCCGGCACGATCATGTACTGCGGGTCCGCCTCGTAGAGGTCGGTCGCAGTGGAGAGCATTCCGCCCCACGATGCCTGCGGCGGCGAGATGCCGACGCCGAGGAAGCTGAGTCCTGCCTCGAACAGGATGTTCGTGGGGATCAGGAGCGTCGCGTAGACCAGGATCGGTGCGACCAGGTTCGGCAGCAGCTCCCGGATCAGGATGAACGGACCGCGGGCGCCGAGGCTCTTGGCGGCCTCGACGAACTCGCGTTCGCGCAGGCTGAGCGTCTGGGCCCGGACGATACGCCCCATGTACGGCCAGCTGAAGAAGCCGATCACGAAGATCAGCACGCTGATCCTCAGTGGCAGCCCGGTCAGTCCGAACGCCCCGTCCTGGAGGGACGCGGAGATCGAGATGGCGAAGAGCAGCAGCGGGAACGCCAGGAAGACGTCCATCGCCCGGCTGATCAAGGTGTCCGCCCAGCCTCCGTAGAAGCCTGCCGTAACGCCCATGATCACGCCGATGACCACGGAGAGCATGGTGGCGCCGCCCGCGACGAGCAGCGACACCCAGGAGCCCTCGATGATCCGGGACAGGATGTCGCGCCCGTACTGCGGGTCGACACCCAGTGGGTGCTCCCAACTCATGCCGCCCCAAGCTCCCTTGGGTGCCAGCAGGGCCGGGTCGATCAGGTCCTGGTGGAACTCGTTCGGGTCCATCCCGAACGCCCACTGGATGGGCTTGGAAAGAACGGCGAGCAGGACGAGCAGGACGACGACGACGCCACCGGCGACCGCGAGTTTGTCGCGCTTGAAGCGCGTCCAGGCGATCTGTCCGAGCGAACGGCCCTCGATCTGGCTCTGCTTGGCCCCCGTGAGTACTGCCTCCGGCGGCACCTCGGCAGCCGATCCGGTGGTCTCGAGCGGTGCGGTCACAGTGCCTCTGACCCCTCCCGGCCGGCGGATGGCCGGCCCGTACCAGCCGCTGTGGCGGCTTGTTCCATCAGGTGGTGCGGTGATCTGCGACGGGCCAACCGGCCCTTGTTAGCCGGGAGTCTTCAACGCGTTCGCGATCACCCGCCAGACCTGACGGTGAATGGTTGCCTAAACGTGATGCGGTCAGGTGTCTTCCGTTATCCGGACGTCGTGATCGTCTGAGCGGATCAGTCGTGCACTAACCGACCAGATCGGTCATGTCACCCAACTGCCTTTATGAGCTGCCGAATTGGGTGAAGAAGTCCGGGCAACCGGGACATGGCGTGACCGATGAGGAGGGATTTGATCCGTGTTGCGTAGGTGACGCGTGTGACGTCAATATGCGCGCGGGGCCGCCGGGGGGTATCCGTACCCGCCCGCGGGGGCTGCCGGGGCGGCGTGCGCCTCGCGGTCGTAGAAGGGGCGCCCGTTGGCGCGCAGCCACATCCCGACCGGGTCGTACTCGTCGGACAGGGCGACCGTGGAGACCGGCAGCCCCTCGGGCACGGCGGAGACGGCCTGCTGCATCATCGCGCGCACCGCGTCGACGGACTGCGGCCCGGTGTCGTAGAGGTCGAGGCCGATGGCCAGATACGGCGTGCCGAGCGCGGGCTGCACCCAGGCGCGGCGCAGCGCCCGGACGGCCGGGGTGCGGTGCGCGTGCTGGGTGAGCAGGGCGTAGAACTGCGGGATCTCCACGGCCGGTTCGGTGATCCGCAGCGGGCCTGCGGGCATCCGGTCGAGGCCGGTGGCGATCCGGCGCAGATCCGGCCAGGGGATGCCGACCCCGCCGCCGGGGGCGTGCGGGTTGAGCCAGATCCCGTACCGGTCGGGGTAGAGGGCGCGGGCGACGTCACGGCCGGTGACCATCTCGTGGTCCCGGTTCCAGCCACTGGCGGAGAGCTCCTGCGCGGAGGTCACACAGGGTGCGTACGCCACCCCGTCGACCTCCATGTTCCCGTACTGCGCGTCGGAGGCGCCGGGCCGGCCGTGCCAGAGCAGCATCCACAACCGGCCGGACGAGGGGTCGGCGAGGGCGTGCAGCAGCGCCTCGTACGCGTCGTAGCGTCCGGGGGTCACCTGGCGCAGCATGTGCTCGACCTGCCCGGCCGCCGCGGTGCCTGACGCACTCACCCTGGGTCCCGCCCCTCTTCGTTCCCCCGCGCCGCCGGTGCACAGGCGTGCGGCCGTGGGGATCTACGGATTATGAAACCAGCTTATGCGGGAGGACTAGGGGGTGGCCCGCGTGTAGAAGGGGCGCACGCGCTCCCGCATCCACTCGCCCACCGGGTCCTGGGCCACGTCGAGCAGCACCAGGTTCACCGGCCAGCCGACCGGGGCCCGGCCCAGCGCGCGGCCCAGCGCCTCCATGGGGGCGTTGCGCCCGGCCCCGTCCCAGGTGGAGAACTCCACGCCGATGAAGAGCGTCGGGTCGTCGCCCTCGATGGAGGCGAGCGCGCGGCGGGCGGTGCGCACCACGCCGGTGGCGTCGAACTCCTCGGCCGCGGCGGTCAGGAAGTCGACCGGGTCCTCCTGCCAGTCCGGCTCGAAGAGCCGTACCCGGGCGCCGGAGGCGGGCCCGTCCAGGGCGGTGCGCCCGGTGCGGCACAGCTCGGCCACGGCGGGCGGCGGCAGCGGTACGCCGACCGCGCCCTCCGGGTTCAGCGCGATGCCCAGCTGCGGCGGCAGCCCGCGGGCGAACTCCACGGCGGGCGCGACGGCGAACGACATGTGCGGGCCGACGCACTGGAGGAACTGCTGCTCGGAGCTGTAGACGGGGACGTAGGGGGAGCCGGCGATCTCCATGGTGGGGAGGTCGAGGTCGGCGCTGTCCCGGCTGCCGCCGTTGGGGAGGGGGATCCAGACGGGGTTGCGTCCCAGGACCTCTATCAGGCGGGGGCCCGCGCCCGGGACGCCGAGCGAGGCGGACAGTGCCTCCTCCAGCTCGTTGCCCGGCCAGCCTCCGCCGCCCTGGGGGTGCGGAACCGCATGCTGCGGGTAGTCCATGTGCCGTCCTTCTCCCCCGGTTCGACTGCGGGCCGTGCGTGGCTGGTCGCGCAGTTCCCCTCGCCCCTGAAGATCAGGGGGTGCGGGTCCCCGCCATCTGAACCTTAGCGGCGGGCGGCCCTCTCCCCGAAAGCGATCCGGATCACCGTTTCCGCCGCCGGCCTGTCCAGCAGGACCGCCGATGCGACCCCCCGGGGCAGGCGGCCCTCCGCCACCGCCGCTATCAGGCGGGGCACCGCCCTCGCGTGGCGGGCGAAGGCGTACGAGGAGACCTTGCGGCCGCGGGCCACCTGGCCCGCCAGGGCGGTCTCCGGGGTGACGTCGAGGAGCACGAGGTGCAGCGAGCGGCCTTCCCGCGCCGCACCCTTCGCCAGCGACCAGCGCACCCAGGCGTGGGTGCCGCAGTCGTGGACGGCCAGGCCCCCGCCCGACCGCAGCGCCCGGTGCATCCGCAGGAAGTGGGCGACCCGCACCACCGGGCGGTACAGCGCGTACGGCACGCCGCCCATCCTGGCCTCCCAGGCGCGGCGGGTGTCCTGCGAGTCGATGCCGACGCCGGTGACGGCCCGGCGCAGCAGGGTCGTCTTGCCGCTGCCGGGCAGGCCGGAGACCACCACCACGTCCCCCTCGGCGAACCGGAGCGTGTGCGGTGAGCGACCGTCCCGGCCGCGCAGGTCCCGTACCGCCGGAACCGGGGCCTCCGCCTGCGCCGCCGCCGTGTGAACCGTCATCGGTGCTCCCCCCTGCCGGGTCGGACGACCCTTTCCCCATGCGCGTAAAAGGATGGTAATGAGACTCAGGTGATGTGATGCCCGTGGGAGGCGTGCAATGATGTGCGCGCCAAACTGCATACCGGCCGCTTGAATCCACGCGGGAGAGTCCCCGGCAGTTCCCCCAAGGCCCCAGAAGGCCGGGAGGATCGCGGGGCGCCGAAGGAGCAAGTCCCTCCCTTGAATCTCTCAGGCCCCGTACCGCGTGGATGAGGCAGATCTGAAAAGCGGGCCGCACGTTCTCAGACGGAGCGGCTCCACCCAAGGTGCAAGCCGGGTCTCCCGGCGAACCTCTCAGGTTCCGATGACAGATGGGGAGGATCGTCCTCGCCGTCATGCCCTGGGAGCCACACCCTCATGAGCAATCCCCGTCTCACCGCCCTTGACGCAACTCACCGTTCGCTGGGCGCGACCATGACCGACTTCGCCGGCTGGGACATGCCGCTGCGGTACGGCAGCGAGCGCGACGAGCACAACGCCGTCCGTACCCGGGCCGGTCTCTTCGACCTCTCCCACATGGGCGAGATCACCGTCACCGGCCCGGACGCCGTCAAGGCGCTGGACTACGCGCTGGTCGGCAACATGAGCACCATCGGCGTGGGCCGCGCCCGCTACACGATGATCTGCCAGGAGGACGGCGGCATCGTCGACGACCTGATCGTCTACCGCCTCGGCGAGGACGAGTACATGGTCGTCGCCAACGCCGGCAACGCCCAGGTCGTGCTGGACGCGATCACCGAGCGCGCGGCCGCCTTCGACGCCGAGGTCCGCGACGACCGCGACGCGTACGCGCTGCTGGCCATCCAGGGCCCCGAGTCCCCCGGCATCCTGAAGTCGCTTACCGACGCCGACCTGGACGGCCTGAAGTACTACGCGGGCCTGCCCGGCACCGTGGCCGGTGTCCCGGCGCTGATCGCCCGTACGGGCTACACCGGCGAGGACGGTTTCGAGCTCTTCGTGGCCCCGGCCGACGCCGAGCAGCTGTGGCGCGCGCTCACCGACGCGGGCAAGGACGCGGGCCTGGTGCCGTGCGGTCTGTCCTGCCGCGACACGCTGCGCCTGGAGGCGGGCATGCCGCTGTACGGGCACGAGCTGACCACCGCGCTCACCCCGTTCGACGCGGGGCTCGGCCGGGTCGTGAAGTTCGAGAAGGAGGGCGACTTCGTGGGCCGCGAGGCCCTGGAGGCCGCCGCCGAGCGCGCCGCCGCCAAGGCCCCGCGCAAGCTGGTCGGGCTGATCGCCGAGGGCCGCCGGGTGCCGCGCGCCGGATTCTCCGTGGTGGCGGGCGGCGAGGTGGTCGGCGAGGTCACCTCGGGCGCCCCGTCGCCGACGCTGGGCAAGCCGATCGCCATGGCGTACGTGGACGCCGCGCACGCCGCACCGGGCACCTCCGGCGTCGGCGTCGACATTCGCGGTACGCATGAGCCGTACGAGGTCGTGGCGCTGCCGTTCTACAAGCGCCAGAAGTGACCCCTCGCACACGCACCGCACGACTCATCTGTTCACCACCACTCCCCCTCGTACAGGAGAATTCAGGCCATGAGCAACCCCCAGCAGCTGCGCTACAGCAAGGAGCACGAGTGGCTGTCGGGCGCCGAGGACGGCGTCTCGACGGTCGGCATCACGGAGCACGCGGCCAACGCGCTCGGTGACGTGGTGTTCGTCCAGCTCCCGGAGGTCGGTGACACGGTGACCGCGGGCGAGACCTGCGGCGAGCTGGAGTCGACCAAGTCGGTCAGCGACCTCTACTCCCCGGTCACGGGCGAGGTCGTCGCCGCCAACCAGGACGTCGTCGACGACCCGTCGCTGGTGAACTCCGCCCCGTTCGAGGGCGGCTGGCTGTTCAAGGTGCGCGTCACGGACGAGCCGGGCGACCTGCTCTCCGCCGACGAGTACACCGACTTCGCCAGCTGACCTACCACTCCAGGGATCTTCTGATGTCGCTTCTGAACCAGTCCCTCCATGAGCTGGACCCGGACGTCGCCGCCGCCGTCGACGCCGAGCTCCACCGTCAGCAGTCCACCCTCGAAATGATCGCCTCGGAGAACTTCGCTCCGGTCGCGGTCATGGAGGCCCAGGGCTCGGTCCTCACCAACAAGTACGCCGAGGGCTACCCGGGGCGCCGCTACTACGGCGGCTGCGAGCACGTCGACGTGGTCGAGCAGATCGCGATCGACCGCATCAAGGCGCTCTTCGGCGCCGAGCACGCCAACGTGCAGCCGCACTCGGGCGCGCAGGCGAACGCGGCCGCGATGTTCGCGCTGCTCAAGCCGGGCGACACGATCATGGGCCTGAACCTGGCCCACGGCGGTCACCTGACCCACGGCATGAAGATCAACTTCTCCGGCAAGCTCTACAACGTGGTCCCGTACCACGTCGACGAGACCGGACAGGTCGACATGGCCGAGGTCGAGCGCCTGGCCAAGGAGTCCAAGCCGCAGCTGATCGTGGCCGGCTGGTCCGCGTACCCGCGCCAGCTGGACTTCGCCGCGTTCCGCCGCATCGCGGACGAGGTCGGCGCGTACCTGATGGTCGACATGGCCCACTTCGCGGGCCTGGTCGCCGCGGGCCTGCACCCCAACCCGGTGCCGCACGCCCACGTCGTGACCACCACCACGCACAAGACCCTCGGCGGTCCGCGCGGCGGTGTCATCCTGTCGACGCAGGAGCTCGCCAAGAAGATCAACTCGGCGGTCTTCCCCGGTCAGCAGGGCGGCCCGCTTGAGCACGTGATCGCGGCCAAGGCGGTCTCCTTCAAGGTGGCGGCCTCGCCCGAGTTCAAGGAGCGCCAGGAGCGCACCCTGGAGGGCGCCAGGATCATCGCCGAGCGCCTGATCCAGGACGACGTGACCGAGGTCGGCGTCTCGGTCCTGTCCGGCGGCACGGACGTCCACCTGGTCCTCGTGGACCTGCGGAACTCCGAGCTCGACGGCCAGCAGGCCGAGGACCGCCTCCACGAGGTCGGCATCACGGTCAACCGGAACGCCATCCCGAACGACCCGCGCCCCCCGATGGTCACCTCGGGCCTGCGGATCGGCACGCCGGCACTGGCCACCCGCGGTTTCGGCGCCGACGACTTCCGCGAGGTCGCCGACATCATCGCCGAGACCCTGAAGCCGGACTTCGACAAGGACGCTCTCGCCGCCCGGGTCTCCGCCCTGGCCGCGAAGCACCCCCTGTACCCCGGCCTGAAGTAATTTCGTACCCTTTTATTCGTACGAACCTTCGGGGCACCGCGCACACTGGACAGTGAGTGCGGTGCCCCGAACCCTTGCACCGCCCGTTTTCCTGCTCGTTCCGCACCACCCCGGCAGACAACGGCGTCTACCAACCCACAAGGAGTCCTCCCGTGGCCATCTCGGTCTTCGACCTGTTCTCGATCGGCATCGGCCCGTCCAGCTCCCACACGGTCGGCCCGATGCGCGCTGCCCGGATGTTCGCGCGGCGGCTGAAGAACGAGGGTCTGCTGGCCCACACGGCCTCGATACGCGCCGAGCTGTACGGCTCGCTCGGCGCCACCGGCCACGGCCACGGCACCCCCAAGGCCGTGCTGCTCGGCCTGGAGGGCAACTCGCCGCGCACGGTCGACGTGGAGAGCGCCGACGAGCAGGTGGAGCTGATCAAGTCGGCGGGCCGGATCAACCTGCTCGGCGCCCACGAGATCCCCTTCGACTTCGACGAGGATCTGATCCTGCACCGCCGCAAGGCGCTGCCGTACCACGCCAACGGCATGACGATCTTCGCGTACGACCGCGAGGGCGCCCTGGTCCTGGAGAAGACGTACTACTCGGTGGGCGGCGGGTTCGTCGTCGACGAGGACGCGGTGGCGGGCGAGAACCCGATCGTGCCCGACGACACGGTCCTGAAGTACCCCTTCCGCACCGGTGACGAGCTGCTGCGGCTCGCCAAGGAGACGGGCCTGTCGATCTCCGCGATGATGCTGGAGAACGAGAAGGCCTGGCGCACCGAGGACGAGATCCGTACCGGTCTCCTGGAGATCTGGCGCGTGATGCAGGCGTGCGTCTCGCGCGGCATGTCCCGCGAGGGCATCCTGCCGGGCGGCCTCAAGGTCCGCCGACGGGCCGCGACCACCGCCCGCCAGCTGCGCGCCGAGGGCAACCCGGACGCGCACGCGATGGAGTGGGCGACGCTGTACGCGATGGCGGTGAACGAGGAGAACGCGGCGGGCGGCCGCGTGGTCACCGCGCCCACCAACGGCGCCGCGGGCATCATCCCGGCCGTGCTGCACTACTACATGAACTTCGTGCCCGGCGCGGACGACGAGGGCGTGGTCCGCTTCCTGCTGGCCGCCGGCGCCATCGGCATGCTGTTCAAGGAGAACGCCTCGATCTCCGGCGCCGAGGTCGGCTGCCAGGGCGAGGTCGGCTCCGCCTGCTCGATGGCCGCGGGCGCGCTTGCCGAGGTCCTCGGCGGCACCCCCGAGCAGGTCGAGAACGCCGCGGAGATCGGCATGGAGCACAACCTGGGACTGACCTGCGACCCGGTCGGCGGTCTGGTCCAGATCCCGTGCATCGAGCGCAACGGCATGGCGGCCGTGAAGGCCGTGACCGCCGCGAAGATGGCGATGCGCGGCGACGGCAGCCACAAGGTGTCCCTGGACAAGGTCATCAAGACCATGAAGGAGACCGGCGCCGACATGTCCGTGAAGTACAAGGAGACCGCGCGCGGCGGTCTGGCCGTCAACATCATCGAGTGCTGACGGCTCCGTCCGCCGGGCCGCGTCACCGCGGGCCGGCGGACGGGCTCGGGGTCACTTGTTGAGGGACGCCCAGAACTCCTCGAAGGAGAGCTTGCCGTCGCTGTTGGCGTCCTTGGCCCTGATGATGGCCTGGGCCACGGTCTCGGTGACGTGGAAGTCGCCCAGCTGGGCCATGACCTGCTTGTACTCGGTCGCCGTCACCTCGCCGTTGCCGTCGACGTCGAGTCGCGCGAACGCCTTGCGGGCCTCTTCGATGTCCGCCACTGGGTCCACCCCTATCTTGGTGCGTTTTTGACGGGGGTCAGACTAACCGGCCCGGCGCCCTCCCCGTACGGCGCCCGGCCCCGCCCGTGGGCGATCATGGGGGGCAGCACAGATGGTCAGGAGAGGTGGCAGGGGCATGGGGCAGGAACTGGGCGACATACTGGCCGCCGCCGCGCGCGGGCACTTCCCGCCGGCGGACGGGGCGACGACCGTCGTTCCCCAGCCGAACCCGCGTGACGCGGGCGTGCTCGCCTTCACCGCGCACTCGGTGGTCTTCCTGGACGAGGACCCGGAGTGGATCCGCGCCACCCTGGCCGCCACCGACGCCGATCCGCTGGGCGCCTCGATGAATCCGGGATTCCTGGCCGCGCTGATGGCCCGTACCGGCCGTCGGATGAACTGCGTCGACCTCCTCACCTGCGCGCCCGCCCTGCCCGGTGAGCCGCCGCTCGCGCTGACCGAGCTGGCGGACCCCGACCACCCCCGGGTGGCGCGGGCACTGAAGTTCCGCGACGAGGTCCGGGTGTGGGCGACGTACGGCGGGGTGCTGGTCCTCGGGCGGGGCGTGGCGGGCCGCTGGGAGGCGGCGATCGAGGTGGACGAGGGCGCGCGGGGGCGCGGTCTGGGCGTACAGCTCGCGCTGGCGGCGCGGCATCTGGCGCCGGAGCCGGTGATCTGGGCGCAGCAGTCGCCGGGCAACGCCCGCAGCGTACGGACGTTCCAGGCGGCGGGGTACCGCCCCGTCGGCTCGGAAGCGCTGCTCGTCGCGCACTGAGCCGCCCGACCGCCGGGGGGCGGGCGCAAACATCGGCCACGGCATTTCGCGGGGGCGAATTCCCGCCAGAAGTCCGGGACCCTCTTCCCTACACTCCGCCACCGGACGATAACTTCTTGTCGTCGCCGCCACACCGGGAGCACAGGGCTCCCAGGGACTCGCGGCGCTGGGGCGATTCAGGAGTGACTGCCACCACTGAAGCAACCACCACCTTTACCTTCCAGCCGTTCACCCGGACCTGTCGGTTCATCTGGGACGAGGGGGACCACGTCCTCATCGGGGTGAGTCCGGGAAACAGCTATTTCAGCGCCGACCGCATCGCCGGTCTCGTCCGCTGGGCCTCCACCCGCTTCGACCGGGTCGACCTCGTCTACGCCGACCGCCATGTGGACCGGATGTTCGCGACGCTCGGCCATGACGACGAGCACGCGCGCAGGCGGGCCGCCAAGGAGCTGAAGGCGGTCCGCAGAAGGATCGTGCGGGGCGTCGAGGAGGCCGGCCGCCCCGGGCTCCCGGTCGGCGTGCACGCGCTCTCGGAGTTCGAGGGGAACCCGGTGTACGACCTGTTGCACCGCCGGGTGCGGCACTTCCTCGCGACCGACCGCGAATTCCGCACCGGCTGCGAGGAGATGGCCGCCGCGTTCCTGGCCGGGAAGGCCGACGGCGCCCCGGTGAGCCCGGCGCAGACCGCCGCCTGCCTCGACTACATCGCCGCGGAGCTCCCGTTCTTCCTCGACACCCCGGGAATCCTCCAGGTCCCGTCCTCGGTGTCCAGCTATCACGTGCTGATCCCGCTCACCGAACTCCTCTACGCCAAGGGCGGCGGTCTGCGCGCCTCCCGCAACCAGGCGTACGCGGTCGTACGCCCGCAGGCCGTCCGCCCGGAAGGAGTCGCCGCATGAGCCGCACGACCACCACCAGTACGACCACCAACACCACCAGCACGACCACCAGCAGCACCGACCGGCTGCTCCACTTCCCGCTCGGCCGGCGCGGTGACGTGCTCCCCGAGGAGTGCGCCGTCCTGCGCGCCAAGGAGCCGGTGGCCCGGGTGCGCACCATGACCGGCGACACCGCCTGGCTGGTGAGCAGTTACGCGCTGGCCAAACGCGTCCTGGAGGACGACCGGTTCAGTCTCAAGGACACCGCGGCCCCGGACGCCCCGCGCCAGTACGCGCTGACGATCCCGCCCGAGGTCGTCAACAACATGGGGAACATCAACAGCGCCGGGCTGCGCGGCGCCGTGATGAAGGCGCTCAACCCGCGCACCGACGGCCTGCGGGAGTGGCTGCGGGAGCGGGCGGACGAGTTCATCGACGGGCTGCTCGCCGAGGGACCGCCGGCGGACTTCCGGGCGGGGTTCGCCGACCCCTTCTCGGCGGCTCTGCACTGCAAGGTGGTCGGGGTGCCGTTCGCGGACTGGCGGCGGCTGATGAGCGGTCTGGACATCGCGTTCATGACCAGCCCGAACGCCTTCGACGGCTCCCGCCTGAACTGGTACAAGGACCTCGGGTACATGGTCGACCGGCTCAACGCGCCGGAGGACCGGCGCGCGGGTCTGCTCGGCCGCCTCGCGGAGCTGCGTACGGAGGAGGAGTCCGCGCACCTCACCGACGAGATGCTGGCGACGGTCGCGGTCTCGCTCTTCGGCGCGGGCGCCGTCTCCACGTCCGCGTTCCTGGTCCTCGCGGTGCTCGCGCTGCTCCAGCACCCGGAGCTGATCGAGTACTTGCGGGCGCACCCGGACCGGATGGGCCGGGCGGTGGACGAGCTGCTGCGCTGGAACCTCTCCATCGGGGACGGCCTGCCGAGGCTGGCCACCGAGGACGCCCGGGTCGGTGACGTCCTGGTCAGGAAGGGCGAGTTGGTGCTCGTCCTGGTCGAGGGCGCCAACTTCGACCCGGAGGTCTTCACCGACCCCGAGCGGCTCGACCTGGACCGCGAGGTCAACCCGCACCTCTCGTTCGGCGCGGGCCGTCACTTCTGCCCGGCCACGGGCCTGGGCCGGGCGCACGCGGAGATCGCCCTCAGCGCGCTGGTGGAGCGGCTCCCGGGGCTGCGTCTGGCGGTCCCGCCGCAACAGCTGGTGTGGCGCACCGGTTTCATCAAGCGCCTGCCGGAACGGCTGCCGGTCCTCTGGTGAGACGCGGCTGCCCCCGGGGATGTCCTCCCCGGGGGCAGCGGCGCCTACGGGCTCAGCGGAAGATGCCGGTGTGGCCCAGCGAGTAGCGGCCCGGCTGCGGGTAGACCGCGAGGCCGTGCGGGCCCGAGCCGACCGGGATGCGGGCGAGCTCACGGCCGGTGGTGGTGTCGATCGCGTACACCTCGGCGTCGTAACGGCCGGACAGCCACAGGACCTTGCCGTCCGCCGAGACCCCGCCCATGTCGGGGCTGCCGCCGTCCGGCAGCTGCCACTTCTTGGTCAGCTTGTTCTGGGCGAAGTCGAAGATGGAGATCGTGCCCTCGCCCCGGTTGGAGATGTACATCTCCTTGGAGTCGCGGCTGACGTACAGGCCGTGGCAGCCCTTGCCGGTGGGCAGCAGCGTCGGCGTGCTGAACCGGTCGCCGTCCAGGATCCACATGCCGTGGGCCATCATGTCGGCGATGTAGAAGGTCTTGCCGTCCGGGGACATCTTCACGTCCTGCGGCATCGCCCCCTCGAACGGCAGCTTCTGATGGGCGATGACCTGCATCTTCTCCGTGTCGACCTTGAGCAGCTCGCCGGAGAACTCGCAGGTGACGATGAAATAGCGGCCGTCCATCGAGAAGTCGGCGTGGTTGACGCCCGCACAGTGGACCGGGACGGTCTTGACCCGGTTCATGTTGACGGGCTCACGGAACACCAGCTCGCGGTCCATCGACGCCATCACGACCGCGTACTTGCCGTCGGGCGTGAAGTAGAGGTTGTACGGGTCGGAGACCTTGACCGTGCGGCCCGTCTTGCCGGTCGCCGGGTCGATGGCGGTGAGGCTGTCCCCCAGGTCGTTGTTGACCCACAGGGTCTTCATGTCCCAGGAGGGGACGACGTGCTGGGGCTGGTGCCCGACCGGGATGGTCTCGATGACCTTGTACGTCTTGGGGTCGATCACCGACACGGTGTTGGAGTTGGTGTTGGGCACATAGACGCGTTCGAGGAAGTTCTTCACGGCCGGCTGGAGCGCGCCCGGGCGGTCCGCGGCGTAGGCGTCCTTGGGGTCCAGGACCGGCGGCATCCCGGGCAGGCCCTGCGGCGCGGCCTTCTTCGGCACGGGCTGCGCGGCGCCTTTGGTGCCCAGGGCCTCGCTCCCTCCCTTGTCCGCGGACGAGCCGCATCCGGCGAGCGCGGCGAGCAGGAGGCCGCACAGCAGCGCGGCGGTCCTCTTGGTGGGGGTCGGCATCAGGTCAGCAACTCCGTGGTGGTCACCGCGCGCAGTCCGCGGCGGTCGAGGTCGGCGAGGAGGACCGGCAGCGCGGCGACCGTGTCCGCGTAGCCGAAGTGCAGACTCACCACGGATCCGTTGCGGATCCGCCCGGTGACATTGCGCGTCACGGCCGAGGCGCCGGGCGAGGTGAAGTCGAGCGAGTCGACGTCGTACGAGAGGACGTGCGGGTACCCCGCCCGCCGCGCCAGTCTTTGAACGAGCGGCGTCGCGTACTGGGTACGGGAGGGCCGGAACCAGGTCCCGACGGAGCCGGTGATCCGGCGCAGCCGGTCCGCGCAGCCGGTGATCTCGGCGTACGCGTCCCTCTCCGCGAGCGCGGAGATGTCGATGTGGCGCTGGGTGTGGTTGCCGAGGTCGTGGCCGCCGTCGAGGATGCGGCGGGCCATCTGCGGGTGTTCGTCGAGCCAGGTTCCGACGGCCAGGACGGTGACCTTGGCACCGGCCCGCTCGGCCTCGGCGAGGACGGCGGTGGCCACCTTGGGGTCGCCCTGGCCGTGGAAGGTGAGCGCGACCTTCGGCCGGTCGCGGGGTCCGTTCACGATCTGGGCCGGCTGCGCCGGGAAGGCGCGGGGGGCCGGGGCGGCGCGCGTGGTCCCGGGGCGGGCGGAGGCGGCGGAGGCGGTGGGCGTGGCTGCGGCGGGCGGCGGTCCGGCGCCACCCTCGTCGTCCGTGCAGCCGGCCGCGAAGGCCCCCGCGACGGCCGCCCCCGCCCCGGCACGCAGTGCGCTGCGGCGGTCGACCCCACGGGGAGATGGATTGAGCACATGGACATTTAAGTGCGCCGACGGGCGGAAGGTAATGATTGACCCATTTCAGGACCTTTGCGGGTCGCCGGGACGCGCCATTCGCCGGACGGGCCGGTTCGCTGAATCACTCAGCGATACCCATACTTATTCACCATTTACAAGGTGGGTGCTCTAACTCACCTACGATTCATAGCTAAACTATGGGGATATGAGGATATTTGTCCGAGTAAGGACTTTTGGCGTGAAGGCCCCCCGTCTGCCATAGTCGGGGACACGACCCCTCATTGACCCGAGCTCGGTCGTCTTCAGTCGCCGTGGATCACACCCCCTCCGGTCCACGGCGGCGCTCCGCAGAAGCCCCCGCAGGCAGGCCGCATCCGGCACGCACGGGGGCTTCGGCGCATCCGGGGGCCGCCCCGGGGAGCTCGGCACGGGCTGGGGTCAGCGGTCGGCGACCCGCATCTCGAACCAGGTGGTCTTGCCGCGCGGCAACAGGTCCACGCCCCAGCGGTCGGAGAGCTTGTCGACGAGGAAGAGCCCGCGCCCGCTGGTGTCCATCTCGTGGACCGGCATCAGACAGGGCAGCCCGCGCGAAGGGTCGCGCACCTCGATCCTGATCCAGCCCCGGCGCCGCATCATCCGCAGCCCGAAGGCGCGGGCACCGGTATGCCGCACCGCGTTGCCGACCAGTTCGGAGACGAGCAGGATCGCGTGCTCGGCGAGGGCCGGGGAGAGCGCCCACTGGCGCAGTATCACGCACTGGGCGAGCCGGCGCGCGGTCGCCGCGGACTCGGGCCGGGACGGCAGCCGTACCTCTTCCTCCGTCGGGTTGCCGAACAACTCCAGCGCCTTGAGCGCCCGTTCGTCCTCGACGGCCGGCGTCCACCGAGCCGCGGTCGCGCTACCGCGCTGCCGCGGTTGCTCCACACCCTCCAGCCCCGCCATGCCCCCATCATGGCCGCCCGGGACGGACTCCGGGGCCGTTCCCGGGGAAAACGGCCCCCGGAACCAGAGGTTCCGGGGAGCTCGTTCAACATGTACCGAGGGCGGCGGATCACTCCCGTACCGCCCACGAGCTGCGATGACGGACCGCGACCAGCCGATCACCAAGCGTTCGGATCCCGTCGTACTTAAGGCTCCGTTAAGGCCAGGCTAATCCACCCTCAGGGTGTACGACCGGCCTTCAACCGCGCGCGACTCAGAGGAACTTGGCCTTGCCCGGGCCCTCCTCGACGAAGCTGCGCATCCCGCGCTCGCGGTCCTCGGTCGCGAACAGGCCCGCGAACCAGTTCCGTTCGATGGCGAGCCCGGTCTCGATGTCCGTCTCCAGACCCGCGTCGATGGACTCCTTGGCGGCGCGCAGCGCGAGCGCCGGGCCCTGGGCGAGCTTCGCCGCCCAGGCGTGCGCCTCCTCGTACACCTTCTCCGCCGCGACCACCCGGTCCACCAGACCGAGCGTCAGCGCCTCGTCGGCCCTGACCATCCGGCCGGTGAAGATGAGGTCCTTGGCCTTGGCCGGGCCGATCAGCCGGGACAACCGCTGGGTGCCGCCCGCGCCCGGGATCAGGCCGAGCAGGATCTCGGGCTGGCCCAGCTTGGCGTTGTCGGCGGCGATCCGGATGTCGGCACAGAGCGCGAGCTCGCAGCCGCCGCCGAGCGCGTATCCGGTGACGGCGGCGACGACGGGCTTGGGGATGCGCGCGACGGCGGTGAACGACTCCTGGAGCGCCCGGGACCGCACCACCATCGCGGTGTGGTCCATCGCCTGCATCTCCTTGATGTCCGCGCCCGCCGCGAACACCTTCTCGCCGCCGTAGATCACCACGGCCCGTACGTCGTCGCGGCGGGTCGCCTCCTCGGCGAGCTCGCGCAGCCGGTCCTGGATCGCGATGTCCAGGGCGTTCATCGGGGGGCGGTCCAGGCGGAGGGTACCGACGCCTTCGGAGACTTCGAGGGTCACAGTCATGGCAGCAGGTTAGGGCCTGTCCGGCGGATCTGGTCGCCCGCGAGGTGCCTGCGCCTTTCGGTCCCGGTGAGCGGGGTCCTGGTGCTTCCCTTGGAAAAGTCGGCAACCGACGACAACGCCGCTGGGGGTCCCAGGTCCCCCCTGGCCCTTGAGGCCTTGGGGGAGGGCGTGCCAGGACCCCGCGTCCCGGACAAGATCCGCCGGACAGGCCCTGGTTGCCGTCAACGGCGACGGACCCGGTGCTGTGCGTCACAGCGACCGGGTCCGTTCCCTTCGGATCTCTTGAGATCTCTTCAGGCGCGTCCTACTTCGTCCACTCCGCCCAGGACATGTTCCAGCCGTTGAGGCCGTTGTCCGGCTGGATCTGCTTGTCCTTGGAGTTCTTCACGATGACCACGTCACCGATGAGCGAGCGGTCGTAGAACCAGGCCGCCGGGGTCGAGGAGTCGCCCGCGCCGCGCGCGTCCCGCAGGCCCACACAGCCGTGGCTGGTGTTGGTGTTGCCGAACACCGACGGGTCGCCCCAGTAGTTGCCGTGGATGAAGGTGCCCGAGCTGGACAGCCGCATCGCGTGCGGCACGTCCTTGATGTCGTACTCGCCGCCGAAGCCCACGGTGGCGCCGTTCATCCGGGTCACCTGGTACTTCTCGCTGATCACCATCTGGCCGTTGTACGTGGTGTTCGCCGGGGAACCCGCGCTGATCGGGATGGTCTTGAGGGTCTTGCCGTCACGCACGACGGTCATGGTGTGGGCGGCCGCGTCCACCGTGGCGACCTGCGAGCGGCCGACGGTGAACTTCACCGTACGGGTCTGCTTGCCGTAGACGCCGGGCCGGCCCTCGACGCCGTCGAGGTTGAACTTGACGGTCACCTTGGTGCCCGCCGCCCAGTACTTCTCCGGGCGGAAGTCCAGGCGGTCGTTGCCGAACCAGTGGCCCTCGACCGGCACCGACGGCTCGGCCGTCACCTTGATGGCCTTCTCGACGGCCTGCGGGTTGGTGATGCCGCGGCTGAAGTTGATCGACACCGGCATGCCGACGCCGACGGTGTCGCCGTCCTCGGGGGCGTAGGTGCCGATGAAGGTGTTCTTGGGGACGAGCGTGGTGAAGGTCGTGTCCTTGGCGGACTCGCGGCCCTGGTCGTCCTTGGCGACCGCGTGGACCTTGTACTTGGTGGCGGAGGCGAGGTGCTGGTCCGGGGCCCAGGCGGCTCCGTCGGCGGAGATCTTCCCGGCCACCGCGTTGCCCTTGGTGTCCGCGACCGCGACGGCGGTGAGCTTGCCCTGGGCCGCGGATATCTTCAGCGCGCCGCTCGTCGCCACGTCGCCGGCGCCGTCCTTGGGCGCGACGGTCACGACCGCGGCCGAGGCCTTGGTGTCCTCGGCCGCCTTGCCGGCGCCGCCCTTGCCCTTGCCGTCACCGCCGCCGGCGGAGTCGTCGCCGCCCCCGCACGCGGAGACCAGCAGAAGCAGCGCCCCCAGCAGCAGAGCCAGCAGACCCGGCGTGCCGCGCCGCCGCCCCGCCGCTCTCTTCGGAGCCCCCGATATGTGCTGCCCGTTCACGACAGTTCTCTCCCCTCGCACGGCCTGGATCAAGCCACGGCCCGCACTGTGAAAACACCCCCGCGCGCATCCTCGCGCGCACACGATTGCCTAGGTAATCACACCGGACGCACACGCACCGCCACGCGAATGTCACCGTTCGGTGCCAATGGTCCCGTGCGTTCGCTGTGGCGACATCACGACGTCACCGGGGGTGTGTACGGGCCGGGCCGGCCGGCGAGGGAGGGTCAGAGGGCCGAGCCCGCCCTCCACTTCGCCCAGCCGAGGTTCCAGCCGCCGAGACCGTTGTCGGGCGCGACCGTTTTGTCGCGGGAGTTGATGACTTCCACCACGTCCCCGACGAGCGTGCGGTCGAAGAACCAGCCCGCCGGGGTGTCCGGGCTGCCGCCCTTCACATCGCGCAGGCCCACACAGCCGTGGCTGGTGTTGCTGGAGCCGAAGGTGCCCGACGTCGCCCAGTAGTTGCCGTGCAGGAAGGTCCCGGAGGCGGTCAGCCGGATGGCGTGCGGCACGTCGGGGATGTCGTACTCCCCGCCGAAGCCGACCGTACGGCTGTTCATCCTTGTCACGTCGAACATCTCGGTGACGACCATCTTGCCGTTGTACGTGGTGTTCTTCGGCGCCCCCGCCGAGATCGGGACCGTACTGACCAGCCCGCCGCCCCGGCGCACCTCCATCGTGTGCGCGTCGGCGTCCACCAGGGACTCCTGGTCGCGCCCGATGGTGAAGCCGATCCGCTTCTCCTGGATGCCGTACACCCCCGGGGCGCCGGGGACGTCGCGCAGCCGCATGTCCACGGTGACCTTGGTGCCCGGCTTCCAGTACTTCCTGGGCCGGAAGTCCAGGCGCTCCTTGCCGAACCAGTGGCCCACCACCTCGACCGCCGGCTTCGAGGTGACCCTGATGGCGCGCTCCACGGCCGCCCGGTTCTGGATCGCCTGGTTGAAGTTGAACGAGACGATCATGCCGACGCCGACCGTCGAGCGGTTCTCCGGCTTGAAGTAGCCGATGAACCGGTGCTCGGGCACCAGCGTGGTGAAGCTGGTGTGCCGGGCCTGGCGGTGGCCGTGGCCGTCGAGCGCCACCGCGTCCACCGTGTACTTGGCGGCCAGTTCGAGCCGCCCCGCCGCGCCCTGGGTCGGCTCCCAGGAGAGTCCGTCCTCGCTGATCCGGCCCGGCACCTCCTCGGGCTGGGCGTCCTCGGCCTTCATCACCCTGACCCGCTCCAGGCGCCCGCCGGGCACCCGCACTCCGATCCTCCCGTCCGCCTTGACTCCCTTGGCCCCGTCGTCGGGGGTCACCAGGATCACGTCCCGGGGCGACCGCGCCTTGCCCGCGACGACGTCCTTGACCCCGTCGACCCCGCCGATGTCCAGATGGCCCCCGCTGCATCCGGCCAGCCCGGCCACCAGCGCCGCTGTCAGTCCCGCCCATGTCAGGGCGGCCGCGGTGCTCGCCCCTGCCCGCTTCAGTACGAATCTCACGACGGCTCAACGACCGCGCCCCGCCGGGGGAAACGTGAGTACGAGCCGGGTAACGGGAAGAAAGCCTGCGAGAACACGCGTGGGGAGCCGCGGCCGGGACGCCGCGCTCCGTCCAGGCGCCGAGCCGCGGGAGGCCGAGGGGTGTCGAGCGCAGCAGAGCAGGAGGCAGAGCGGGGGGTGGGGCGACCGGCTCCGCACGGGGAAGGGCACCGGGAACTGAACGGCCACGGCCGGCGGGGCGGCCCCGGCGGGCTGCGGCCACCGGTCTGGCCGGGTGCGCCGACCCCGCTGGGGGCCCGGTTCCGGGTGGGGCCGGACGGGGTGGCGGGCACCAACTTCGCGCTGTGGGCGGGCGGGGCGGAGTCGGTGGAGCTGTGCCTGTTCGACGCGGCGGGCACCGAGACCCGGCTCGCCCTGGTCGAGCTCACCCATGAGATCTGGCACGGCTTCGTGCCGGGCGTACGGCCCGGGCAGCGGTACGGCTACCGGGTGCACGGCCGCTGGGACCCTTGGACGGGGGCCCGCTGGAACCCGTCGAAGCTGCTGCTCGATCCTTACGCGCGCGCGGTCGACGGAGACTTCAGGCTGCCGCCGCAGGTGTACGGACATGTACGCGACTGGCCGCAGCAGCAGGTGGCCGACACCGTCCGCGACGACCGGGACTCGGCGCCGTACGTCCCCAAGGGGGTCGTCGTCCACGATGACGACGACTGGTCGGACGACCGCCGCCCGAAGACGCCGTGGGCCGACTCGGTCATCTACGAGCTGCACGTGCGCGGCTTCACCAAACTGCACCCCGGGATCCCGGAGGAGCTGCGCGGCACATACGCGGGGCTCGCGCACCCGGCGGCGCTCGACCATCTCGTACGGCTGGGGGTGACAGCGGTCGAACTGCTCCCGGTGCACCAGTTCGCCCACGAGGACCATCTGCTGCGCCGGGGCCTGCGCAACTACTGGGGCTACAACTCGGTCGGCTACTTCGCGCCGCACGCGGCGTACTCGGCCTCGGGGACGGCGGGCCAGCAGGTCGGCGAGTTCAAGCGGATGGTGCGGGCGCTGCACACGGCGGGCATCGAGGTCATCCTCGACGTGGTCTACAACCACACGGCGGAGGCGGGCGAGCGCGGCCCGACGCTGTCGCTGCGCGGCATCGACAACAAGGGGTACTACCGCCTCCAGTCGGACGCGCGCCGGTACGCGGACTACACGGGCTGCGGCAACACACTGCACGTGGTGCAGCCCCAGGTGCTGCGGCTGATCACGGACTCGCTGCGGTACTGGGTGACGGAGATGGGGGTGGACGGCTTCCGCTTCGACCTGGCGGCGGCGCTCGCCCGCTCGATGCACGACGTCGACATGCTCTCCCCCTTCCTGGCCGTCATCGCCCAGGACCCGGTGCTGCGCCGGGTCAAGCTGATCGCGGAGCCGTGGGACGTGGGGCGCGGCGGGTACCAGGTCGGCGCCTTCCCGCCGCTGTGGACGGAGTGGAACGACCGCTACCGGGACGCGGTGCGGGACTTCTGGCGCGGCGCGCTGCCCGATGTGCGCGACCTGGGCTACCGCCTGTCGGGGTCGAGCGACCTGTACGCGTGGGGCGGCCGCCGCCCGTACGCGTCGATCAACTTCGTCACGGCCCACGACGGCTTCACGCTGCGCGACCTGGTCTCGTACGAGCGCAAACACAACGAGGCGAACGGGGAGGGCAACCGGGACGGGACGGACGACAACCGGTCCTGGAACTGCGGAGTGGAGGGCGAGACGGACGACCCCCGGGTCAACGCCCTGCGCCGCCGCCAGCTGCGCAACCTGCTGACGACGCTCCTGGTCTCCACCGGGGTGCCGATGCTGGTGGCCGGGGACGAGATGGGGCGCACCCAGGGCGGCAACAACAACGCGTACTGCCAGGACGGCGAGGTGGGGTGGATCGACTGGTCCCTCCTGGAACAGCCGGGCCCCCGCGGGCTGCTCGAACTGGCCCGCCGCCTGGTCGCGCTGCGCCACCGCCACCCGGTGCTGCGCCGCCGCGCGTTCTTCTCCGGCCGGGCGCAGGGGGCGGACGGGCTGCGGGACCTGGCGTGGTTCACCGCGCGCGGGACGGAGATGACCGAGCGGGACTGGTACGCGCCGACGGCCACGCTCGGCCTGTACCTGTCGGGCCGCGACATCCCCGGCCGGGACGCCCGGGGCACGCCCGTGGTGGACGACAGCTTCCTGATCGTCCTCCACGCCGACAGCCGCCCGACGGGGTTCGTGGTGCCGGGGGCGCCGTGGGGGGAGGGGTACGAGGTGCTGGTGGACACGGCGGTGGAGGACCAGGCGGGGGTGCCGGGGCGGGTGCACCGGGGTGGGGTGGAGGTGGGAGTGGGGGCGCGGTCGCTACAGGTGCTGCGGGTTACGGGGTGAGATCCCCCACCCCGCCCCGCCCCGCCTCAAACGCCGGAACGGCTGGACTTGGCCGGGCCGGAGTTGCCCAAGGGGCGCGGGGCACTGCGCGACCAGCCCCCACCGACCCGCAGACGAGGCACTCGGTCAAAAAGCCGGTGGGCGTTGTCGGTGGTGAAGTTTAGGCTCGATGATTGATGCCAGACATACATGCACCCACCAAGAACCAGTCGACGGTCCGTACGCTGCTCAGGCTCTGGCCGTACGTACGACCCGTCCGAACTCGCCTGTTCAGCGCGGCGTTAGTCGCCGTCGTCGCGTCCTGCCTGGGTCTGGTGATCCCGCTCGTACTGAAGTGGATCGTCGACGGCCCGGTCAGCGACGGCGACCCCGGCGGGGTCTGGCTGGGCGCGCTCGTCCTGCTGCTGCTCGGGATCGCGGAGGCGCTCCTCTTCGGCCTGCGGCGGTGGCTGGTGGCGCGGCCGCTCGCGGGGGTCGAGGCGGCGATGCGGGCGGATCTGTACCGGCATGTGCAACGGCTGCCGGTGTCCTTCCACGACCGGTGGCCGTCGGGCCAGTTGCTGTCGCGGGGGACGACGGATCTGAGCCTGGTACGGATGTTCCTGGCGTTCCCGCTGACGTTCTTGCTGGTCAACGGGGTGACCATCCTGGTGGGTTTCATCATCCTGCTCTCGCAGGAGTGGACGCTGGGGCTGGTGCTGATCCTTCCCGTGGTGCCGCTGGTGGCACTGTGTTCGCTCTTCGAGTCGCGTTACTCGGTGGCGGCGCGGCGGGCGCAGGACCAGGTGGGCGATCTGACGACGCTGGTCGAGGAGAGCGTGCTCGGCATCCGGATCATCAAGGGGTTCGGGCGCCATCGCAGCCAGGCGCGGGCGTTCGGGGAGCTGGCGCGGGGGCTGCGGGGCACCGAACTGCACAAGGCGCGGCTGCTCGCGGCGCTGTGGGGCGTGATCACGGCGATACCCGAACTCGCCATCGGGGCGGCGCTGGTGCTGGGGACCGTGCGGGTGGCCGACGGTGACCTGTCGGCCGGGACGCTGGTGGCGTTCCTGTCCACGGCCCTGGCGCTGCGGTGGCCGGTGGACTCGATCGGGTTCCTGCTGGCGATGAGCCAGGAGGCGGGGACGGCGACAGAGCGGTTCTTCGAGGTCCTGGATGAGGGCCCCCACCCCGCCCGTTCCCCAAACCCTCCGGGGGTGGGTGGGGACGAGGGTGATCTCCCGGGGCCTACGCCCCCGGACCCCGAGCGGGGCCTGCGGCCCCTGCACCCCGCTACGGGGCTCCGCCCCGAACCCCGCTCCTCCGACGCCGGAGGGGCTGGAGGCGCTTCAAGGGGTGCGGGGAACTGTGCGACCAGCCACACACAACCCGCGGACAGACACCGCAACCCCCCGGAGGGCTCCGCGGGGAACTGCGCGAGCAACCACACACGACCCGCAGACGAACCCGCGCCCCACCACCTCGGCATCAGATTCCACCGCGTCGCCTTCCGCTACCCCGACGCCCCCGCCGACACCCCACCCCTCCTCTCCGAGATCGATCTCCACATCCGGAGCGGCGAGACCATGGCCATCGTGGGTGGGACCGGGTCCGGGAAGACGACGCTCACCTCGCTCGTGCCGCGCCTGTACGACGCGACCGGTGGGCGCATCACGCTCGACGGGGTCGACATCACCACCATGCCCCGCGAGCGGCTCCGCGAGCTCGTCGCCGTGGCGTTCGAGGAGCCCACCCTCTTCTCCGCCTCCGTGGGCGAGAACGTCCTGATGGGCGGCGGCGGGCCCGAAGACCTCGACCGCGCGCTGGACGTCGCGCAGGCCGGGTTCGTACGGGAGCTCCCGTACGGCGTCGACACCCAGGTCGGCGAGCAGGGGCTCAGCCTCTCCGGCGGGCAGCGCCAGCGGCTCGCCCTCGCGCGGGCGGTCGTCGGGCGGCCCAGGTTCCTGGTGCTCGACGACCCGCTCTCCGCCCTCGACGTACACACCGAGGCCCGCGTCGAGGCGGCCCTGCGCGACGTCCTGCGGGAGACCACCGCGCTGGTCGTCGCCCACCGCCCGTCGACGGTGATGCTCGCCGACCGGGTCGCGCTGCTCTCCGCCGGCCGCGTCGCCGCCGTCGGCACCCATCAGGAACTGCTGCGCAGCAACGCCGAGTACGCCTGGCTGATGTCCGGCGCGGGGGATCAGGGGGAGGACCGATGACGACCACCATGGGTGCGGAGCGCCAGGCCGATCCGGAGGAGCCGGAGGGGCCAGAAAAGGCAAAGGGGGCAGAGGGGCCGCCGCCCCCTACCGATCCCTTCGATCGCGACGCCCTCCCCTCCCCCGCCGGCGCCACCCGCGCCCTCCTCTTCGACCTGTTGCGCCCCATGCGGCGCCGCGTCGTCGTCACCGCGCTGCTCATCCTGTTGCAGCAGGCCGCCGTGCAGGCGGGGCCGATGCTCGTCGCGTACGCCATCGACCGGGGCGTGCCCGCATTCCGCAAGCACGAATACGGACCCCTCATCGCCGTCGGCTCCGGGTACCTCGTCTGCGCCCTGGGGGCCGGGCTGCTGCAGTACGCGTTCATCAGCGCGTCCACCCGCGTCGGCCAGGACGTGCTGCTCGATCTGCGTGGGCGGATCTTCCGGCACGCGCAGGCGCTGAGCGTCGACTTCCACGAGCGGTACACCTCGGGCCGGCTCATCTCCCGTTCCACCTCCGACGTGGAGTCGCTGCGCGAACTCTTCAACGAGGGGCTCCAGGAGCTCATCGGCGTGGTGCTCTCCGCCGTGTACATCTGCGCGATGCTGCTCTGGCTCGACTGGGGCATCGGCGCGCTCGCCGTCGCCTCGTACGCGCCGCTGCACCTGCTGATCCGCCGCTACCGGCGCCGTGCTTCGCGCGCGTTCGACGCCCGCTCGACGGCGATCGCGGCCGTGATCGTCAAGTTCGCGGAGACCCTCAACGGCATCCGGCCGGTCCAGGCGTTCCGCCGCGAGCGCGCCAACGACGAGGAGTTCCGCAGGCTCAACCGCCACCACGAGCGCACCAACGGCGACGCGATCCTCGAAATGGCCCAGTACGTGGTGGGTTCGCGCCTGGTGGCCAACACCGCCGTCGCCGCGATGGTGCTGTGGGGTGCCTCCCGGGTCGCCGACGGCACCCTCGCGCTGGGCGTGCTCGCCGCCGCGGTGCTGTATCTACGGCGGCTGTACGACCCGATCGACCGGCTCGGGATGTTCCTCAACTCGTACGAGGCGGCCGTCTCGTCCCTCGGGAAGATCGCCGGGCTGCTCGCCCAGACGCCGACCGTGCCCGAGCCCGCACATCCGGTGCCGCTGCCGGAGCGGTCCGGTGAACTCCCGGGGCGGCGCGTCGAGTTCGACGGCGTCGGGTTCTCGTACCGTACGGGCGGCGAGGTGCTCCCCCGCTTCGACCTGACGATCCCGGCCGGGCAGACCGTGGCCGTGGTCGGCTCGACCGGCGCCGGCAAGTCCACCCTCGCCAAGCTGCTCGCCCGCTTCTACGACCCTTCCCCAAGCTCTCCGACAAGCTCCGAGCAGGGGACGCCCCAACCGGGCCGGGTCCTGCTCGACGGCGTCGATCTGCGCGAGCTGGCCGTGCCCGAGCTGCGGCGCGGGGTCGTGATGGTCACCCAGGAGGCGTTCCTCTTCTCCGGCACGGTCGCCGACAACATCGCCATCGGCCGCCCGGAGGCGACCCGCGAGGAGATCGAGCGGGCCGCGAAGGCGATCGGCGCGCACGACTTCATCGCACGGCTGCCGGACGGCTACGACACGGACGTGCGCAAGCGGGGCGGGCGCATCTCGGCGGGCCAGCGCCAGCTGGTCGCCTTCGCCCGCGCGCTGCTCGCGGACCCGGCGGTGCTGATCCTCGACGAGGCGACCTCGTCGCTCGACATCCCGGGCGAGCGGGCGGTCCAGCGCGCGATGCACACGGTGCTGCACGGCCGTACCGCCGTCGTCATCGCCCACCGGCTGTCGACCGTGGAGATCGCGGACCGGGTGCTGGTGATGGAGCACGGGCGCGTCGTCGAGGACGGCTCGCCCGCCGAACTCATCGCGGGAACCGGCCGGTTCGCGGATCTGCACCGGGCGTGGCGGGAGAGCCTGGCATAGCCGGAAGGGGCGGGGCGACGGGAACCGACTCGTCGCCCCATCCGTCCCACTGTCCGCCTGGCGGACGCCGGGCGGGGCTCCGGAGCGACAAGTGCGGAGTCGCATTGCGGCCATTGTCGCAAGCGGTTTCCGCTACCGCTCCGGACGCCTTTCTTGCTGGTGGGACAGGGTGCGTATCCGGACACTCCCGTCGATCGCGACGCACCCAACTGCTCACTGGACACACGGTGTTGACAAAGGAAACGTCCGCTTAACGAACGGCGTCCTTCGTACAACGAACGATTTCCGGCCAACTTCTTGACGCGCTCCTGACAGCGGTCGGCCACTGCTGGCACTCTCTCCCCGATCCAAGAATCACCGCTCCGCATGCTCCGCCCGGACGGCCCTACCCAGCCGCCGGTACCCCCCTCGCAGAAGGAGTTCGCGTGAGATCCACGCACCGTCGTCGTGCCACCGCCACCGCCGCCCTGCTCTCCGCAGCCGCCATGCTCACCGTCGGAGTCCAGGCAGGTAGCGCCAGCGCACGCCCCGACAACTCCGCGTCCGCCAACGCCCTCAAGGCGCAGGCCGTACGCAACCCGGGCGCTCTGCCCGCCAAGCTCTCGCCCTCGCAGCGGGCCGAGCTCATACGCCAGGCCGGCGACAAGACGGCGGAGACCGCCAAGACCCTCGGCCTCGGCGCGCAGGAGAAGCTCGTCGTCCGCGATGTGATCAAGGACCAGAACGGCACCCAGCACACGCGGTACGAGCGCACCTACGCCGGGCTCCCGGTCCTCGGCGGCGACCTCGTCGTCGACACGGCCGCCGGCGGCCGGACCCAGGGCGTCATCAAGGCGAACGGCGCCCAGCTGAAGAACATCGCCACCACGGCCAAGCAGGGCCCGGCCGGCGCGCAGAAGCAGGCCCTCGCGGCCGCCGCCGACAAGGGCGCCAAGAAGGCCACCGCCGACCGCGCCCCGCGCAAGGTCGTCTGGATGGCCAAGGGCACGCCGACCCTCGCGTACGAGACGGTCGTCGGCGGTCTGCAGGACGACGGCACCCCGAACCAGCTGCACGTCATCACCGACGCGGCGACCGGCGCGAAGCTGTACCAGTGGCAGGGCATCGAGACCGGTGTCGGCAACACCCACTACAGCGGCCAGGTCACCCTCGGCACCACGCAGTCGGGCTCGAACTACACGCTGACCGACGGCGGGCGCGGCGGCCACAAGACGTACAACCTGAACCACGGCTCCTCCGGCACCGGCACGCTGTTCTCCCAGACCAACGACACCTGGGGCGACGGCACCAACTCCAACGCCGCCACCGCGGGCGCCGACGCCGCCTACGGCGCCGGGGAGACCTGGGACTTCTACAAGAACGTCTTCGGCCGCAGCGGCATCCGCGGCGACGGCGTCGGCGCGTACTCCCGCGTCCACTACGGCAACGCGTACGTCAACGCGTTCTGGGACGACAGCTGCTTCTGCATGACGTACGGCGACGGCACGGGCAACAACGACCCGCTGACCTCGCTGGACGTGGCCGGCCACGAGATGACGCACGGCGTCACCTCCAACACGGCGGGCCTGGAGTACAGCGGCGAGTCCGGCGGCCTCAACGAGGCGACCTCGGACATCTTCGGCACCGCGGTGGAGTTCTACGCCAACAACGCGTCCGACGTCGGCGACTACCTCATCGGCGAGAAGATCAACATCAACGGCGACGGCACCCCGCTGCGCTACATGGACAAGCCGAGCAAGGACGGCGGCTCCAAGGACAGCTGGTACTCCGGCCTCGGCAACCTGGACGTCCACTACTCCTCCGGCCCGGCGAACCACTGGTTCTACCTGGCCTCCGAGGGCAGCGGCACCAAGGTCATCAACGGCGTGACCTACAACTCGCCGACCTCCGACGGCCTGCCGGTCACCGGCATCGGCCGCGACAAGGCCCAGCTGATCTGGTACAAGGCGCTCACCACCAAGTTCAACTCGAGCACCGACTACAAGGGCGCCCGCGACGGCACCATCGCCGCGGCGACCGAGCTCTACGGTGCGGGCAGCGCCGAGGTCAACAACATCACCGACGCGTGGGCGGCCATCGCGGTCGGCGCCCGCCACGGCGGCGGTGGCGACCCGGGCGGCAAGGTCTTCGAGAGCGGCACCAACGTCAACATCCCGGACTCCCCGGGAGCGGCGGTCACCTCGTCGGTCGCCGTCACCGGTGTCACCGGCAACGCGCCCAGCACCCTCAAGGTCGGCGTGAAGATCGTCCACACCTACATCGGTGACCTCCAGATCGACCTGGTGGCGCCCGACGGTTCGGTGTACTCGCTGAAGACCACCGGGACCGGCGGCTCGACGGCCAACCTCGACACCACGTACACCGTCAACGCCTCCTCCGAGGTCGCCAACGGCACCTGGAAGCTGAAGGTCCAGGACAAGGCGCGGTACGACACCGGCTACATCGACAACTTCAAGCTCACGTTCTGAACGGTCAGGCGGCTGACTAGGACGTGAAAAAGGTGCCCGGGCCCCCACAAGGGGTCCGGGCACCGTGCGTTTGTGGTGCGCGGTCCGGGAGGCCCCTGTGAGGGGGCCTCCCTTGGTGTACCGCTCAGCCCGCGGGGCGGACCCGTGCGAACTTCGCGGCCAGGACCGGGCCGAGGTGCTCCACCAGCTCATGCCCCGGTTTGCCCGGGAACGGCAGGGAGTTGAGGAACGACGTCACGATGACCTCGTCGATCTCCGGTACGCCCAGCGCGCTCTGCTCCTCAAGGAACTCCAGCGTGCTGCGCCAGTCCGGCTCGTCCCCGTTCCCGAGGAAGGAGTCCACGGTCGCCTGGGTCACGTCCCAGAAGAAGACGTGCGGCAGCACGCCGTCCTCGTTGAACACATGGCTCTCGTAGTGATCCTCGAAGGCGGGGACCCGGGCGACCAGGTCCTTCACCAGTTGTACGTCCCTCGTCATCAGCAACTCAGTCCCGGGTAGTTGTGCGCGCCTTCGTACTGGCCTTGATGGGCATCATCAATAGCATTGATGAGGCTCTTCGCGACCTGGATGTCCCTGGCGGTCCGCACCACGGTCTCCTTCTTTCCGCCCTTCGGCTTGATGACGTCCTTGGTGAGGAAGTTGTTGAGCGCGCTCCGGTACTGGGCGGTGCTGCCCAGGTGGTTCTTGCCCTCGACTCCGTCGCCGCCCAGGAACTCGTGGTTGGCCGCGGCCATCGCCGATCCGTCACCGACGAGGCTCTCGTTGCCGATGCCGTGGTAGAGCGCGTCCACCGTCTTCTGCAGCCGCGCGTTGTCCACCTGCGGGATGGACGCCGGACCGTCCTGGTTGTGGACGAGGAACCCCTCACCGCCGGCCATCACGTGGTAGGTGTGCAGGCCCTCGATGCTGAGGTCGTAGGTGATCCGGGTCGCCTTGTACGGCTTGACGCCGACGATCTTCGTCGTCTCACCCGTGTCCAGCTGCAGCCGCTGACCGGTCTTGAGGTCGCCCGCCTGGGTCCAGGAGTTCCGGGTGGCCTCGTAGAACTGGTGGTGCTGCGTGGTCTGGATCGTCTTCGCGCCCGACTTGGTCGCGACCGTCACATCGACGTAGTCGCGGTCGGTCTTGGTGACGATCACTTCCTTGACGCGGTGCTTCTCCGTGCCCTTCTTGCCGGGCTCTGCCGTGAGGACGTAGTCCCCGACCTTGATCTCGGAGATCATCTTCGAGACGCCGGGGCCCACCAGCACGGGAGTCGAGCCGACGAAGCTGTGCCGGGTCGGGCAGCTGCCGCCCCGGCCCCGCGACGGCACCCCGTCGGTCTCCGCCGTGGGCTTCGGCTTGGGCCCGTACTTGCCGGCCGCGGCTCCGAAGACACCGCCGAATGCCGCACCGGCCGCGGTGGCCTTCGCCGCGCCGCTGACGCTGCAGCCCTCCTCGCTGCTGGAGCAGGAGACACCGTAGTACGCAGCGCTCTCGGCCGCCCCGGCCGCGGCTCCCGTGGCCGCGCCACGGGCCACGGCACCGACCGCGGTGCCGAGCGCCCGCCCGGCGACCGCGCCCGCGCCCGCGCCGATCAGACCGGTGGCCGCGCCGACCGCCGCGGCTCCGAGGAAGCCGCCCAGCGTGTGCGGACCATCGCTCATGGCGTAGCCAAGCGAATTGATCAGCGCTCCGGCGCCGACGGCGCAGGCGACCGCGCCGACTCCCGCCGTCAGGGCCGTGCACGCCACCGCGGCAGCGATGCCGGCCACGATGGGCACGATGGTCGCCGCGTGTTGCTTCACATAGTTGGCGGTGGCCTTGACGGCCTTCTTGACCGCTCTGCCGACCTTCTTGGCGGCCTTGACCACCTTGTGGGCGACGTGCTTGACCGCCTTGGCGACCCGCTTCACCGCGTGCTTGACGGCCTTGGCGACCTTGTGGACGTAGTGCTTGACGCGCTTGTAGGTCCGCTTGACGTATCTCTTGACCTTTTTGACGGCGTCGTGCACGTAGTGCACGGCCTTGCGGACCGCGTGCTTGACCCGCTTGACCGCCTTCTTGACCGCGTGCTTGATCTTCTTCGCGGCCTTCTTGACGGCCTTGGCGACGTGCTTGACGGCCTTCTTGGTCTTGTGCCAAGCGGACTTGGCTACGTGCTTGACCTTCTTCTTGAACTTCTTCCAGGCTCCGCCGAGGCTCCAGTGACCGGTGGGGTCGGTCATGGTCAGCGGGTTGGCGTTGGCATAGGCGAACTTGTTCGCGCCGACCGATGCCGGCAGCCCGTCCACGTCCGCCGTGTCCCGGCTGTTGAACTGGCCGGTCTGCGGCGAGTACCAGCGCGCCGCCATGTTGACCTTGGCCGTCTCCGGGTCGGTCCAGCCCGACTGGTAGCCGAGGTGGCCGACCATCCCGGCGCTCTGCGCGACCTTGCCGAAGGGCGAGTACGAGGTCGAGCCCGCCAGCGCCTCTCCGTCGGCGGTGAACTGCCCGATGACGTCGTCGTGCAGGTCCGTCATCGCGAGCACCGACTGCGTGCCCGCCTTGACGCCGAGAAGCGTTCCGTCGGCGTTGCGGCTGTAGGTCGCGGTGCCGTCGGAGGCGACCTCGTTGCCCGCCCCGCTGTACTGGAAGGTGAACAGCGGACCGGATCCCGGATCGGACGCGGCGAGCACCCGGTCCAGGCCGTCGTAGCTGTAGGTGCGGTCCCCTTCGTTGATGACGCGGTTGAAGGCGTCCGACTTCATCACGGTCTGCTTGCCCGCGTCGTCCGTCATCGAACTCAGCGTGCCGCGAGGCGTGTAGGTGTAGCTGTTGTGCCCGTCCGAGCTGAGCTGGTTGCGGGCGTCGTAGGTGTAGGTGTCGCCGCCCACGCGCGTCCGGTTGCCGGAGGCGTCGTAGCCGTAGCTCTCCGTCGCCGTCCCGTTGTTCCAGGACGACAGGCGGTTCGCCCAGTCGTAGGTGTACGTGTTGGCGGACGCGCCCGCGACCCCGGTCGTCGCCTTCGACGTCTCGTTGCCGTTCTCGTCGTACCCGTAACCCACCGAGGCCAGCGTCTTGCCGGTCGGGGAGGTCAGGGTGTCCGACTTGAGCTGCTCCAGGGCGTCGTAGCCGAAGGTGCGCTTGGCCTTGCCGGTGCCGTAGTCGATCGACTTGACGTTGCTGTTGACGTCGTAGCCGTAGGTCAGCGTGGAGCCGGTGGCGCCGTCGTTGACCGTGGACAGGCGTCCAGCGGTGTCGTAGCCGTACGTCGAGGTACCGGAGGCGTCCGTCCGGGAGGTGACGGCGCCGTCCCCGTTGTACGCGAAGGAGCTGGTGCCGGACGGGCCGCCGGCCGACAGCATCATGCCGCGGTCGTCGTACCCGAACGTGTCCTTCCCCGTGTCCGCGTCGGTCCCCGTCACCGAGATGACGCGGTCGTCCGAGTCGTAGGAATAGGTGTGGTCGACCGTGGCGGCCTCGGCGCCCGTACCCGTCTGACGGCTGAGCCGACCCTTGGCGTCGTACTCGTCGACGATCTTCACGCCGCCGGGCGAACGCTCCTCCACCACGTCGCCATTGGCGTTGTACACGGTGGTGAAGGTGCGGTCGGCCGGGGCCGGAGCCGCCGGTGTGGACGGCTCGATCGCCGACTCCGCCATGCCCCACGTGTTGTACGTGGTGATGAACGGGTTCCCTCGCCCGTCGGTGAACCGGGTCTGGTTGCCCGCCGTGTCGTAGCCGAAGGTCGTGGTGATCGACTCCGTCGCGGAGACCGGCTGCACCGCCTTGGTCACCATGCCGGTGGCGTCCACGGTGAGCGAGGTCGTGTGTCCCCGGAAGTCGGTGAGCGTCGACGGGGCGCCCATCCGGTCATATGTGGAGCTGGTGGTCCGCAGCACCTTCCCGGTCGCGTCCAGATCGCTCATCGAGACCAGCTGGCCGAACCCGTCGTACGTGTTCTTGGTGCTCGTCCCGTCCGGATCCGTGGACGTCAGCATCTGCCCGTCCATGTCGTACGTGAACCGCGTCGTGTTGTTCGCCCCGTCCGTGGTGGACGTGACCTCGCCGAGCGCGTTGTAGGCGTACGACTGCGTGACACCCGCCGGGCTCACGGTCCGGGACAGCTGCTGCCCCGGCGCGTCGTAGTAGTTGATCGCCGTGAACGCGCGCTGCGTCGGCTGGCGGACTATGTCCGTGTTGGTGACCTCGCGGCCCAGGTAGTCGAAGGTCGACTCCTGGCGGGCGCCGTTCGGGCGGGTCGCCGAGAGCTGGTCGCCGTTGGTGTCGAAGGTGTACTTGGTGGTGTCGCCGCCCGGCTCCTTCACCGAGGCGAGGTCGCCGAGCTGGGTGTAGGTGTACTCGGTGCGGTTGCCCAGCGGGTCGACCTCCGCGGAGACCTGGCCGAGGTGGTTGTACTCGTTCCAGGACACCGCCTTGATCGGCGTCGAGGCACCCGGCGGGGTGTAGTCGGGGAGCGTCGTCGACGCCTCCTGGCCCTCGCCGTCGTAGGCCGTGACCGTGACGTTGCCGAGCGGGTCCGAGGACTCGGTCTGCTCGCCGTACGTGTTGTAGCCGGTGAGCGAGATCGGGCGGACGGAGGCCGGAGTGCCGCCGTTCTGCTCGGCGTTGACCGCCGGCTCGGTGACGCTGGTCTGCTGGCCCGACTCGTCGTAGCCGTAGTCGGTGGTCGCGCCGTTGGCGTCGGTCATCGACACGGGCATGCCGCGCTGGTCCAGCTTCCAGCTGGTGGAGCGCACCGAACTGCCCGCCGCGGGCAGGGTCTTGCCGTAGACGCCGGAGATCTGCGACGCGGTGAGCGCCTCGCCGTAGACCTGGACGTCCGCGAGGGAGCCCTTGTGGTACTCGCCCTGCGTCCCGCCCGACATGCGGCGGCCGATCTGGAGCGGGCCGGTGGCCTCCCAGGAGCCGCTGTACGGGGTGGTCGCCTTCAGCGCGCCGTTGACGTACAGCCGGATCTCTCCGGCCGTGGCGTCGTAGACACCCGTCAGATGCGTCCAGGTGTTGGCCGTCACCGCCGCCGTGCCGGAGGTGGCACGGGCCAGGGTCGGGGCCGCCACGTCGCCGGAGGTCCGGTTGAACGACCAGCCGTACGCCGTCGAGTAGTACAGCTGGAAGCCGTGGTCGGCGGTGCCGTCCTGGGAGACGAACGTGTGGTTGGCGGTGGTGTCGGCCAGCTTCACCCAGGTCGAGACGGAGAAGCTGCCGTTGGTGTTGACGGCCGGGCCGGTGCCCTGGCCGTACGCGTTGGCAGTGCCGTCGAAGACCGCGCTGCCGCCCTGCTCGGTGGAGCGGGTGACGCCACTGCCGAAGGTGACCTTGTTGTTGCCGCCCGAGGAGTCGGCCGCGAGCGTGCCGCTGGTCTCGTTCAGCTTCCAGCGGCCCACCGGCGCGGTGGTGCCGTCGTGGACGGTGTTGCCGGTGACGTTGCCGAGCGCGTCGTAGCGCGTGTCGGTGGTGCTGGTGTCGCCGGTCGGGTCGTAGTCCGTCTCCGACACCACGTTGTCATCGGGGTCGTACGAGACCTTGGTGCTACGGGCGAGCCCGCCCGGGTCCATCGTCGTCGACGTCGTACGGTCCGCCGCGTCCACCGTGAACGAGGTGGTCGTGGTGCCGTCGTTGGTCACCTGCTTGGTCAGGTTCCCGGCCGCGTCATAGGTGTTCGCCTGCTCGGTGAACGCCTTGTTGTTCTGCGGGTCCCTGCGCACCACGGACGCGGACAGGCCGTCGTCGGTGTAGGTGTACTCGGTGACCCAGCCCATCGCGTCGGTGATCGACGCGAGCCGGCCCGCCGGGTCGTACGCCCGCGACTCCTGCACCAGCTTGGTGGGCGAGGACGGGCTGTTCGGGTCGCCGGTGTAGTTGAGCAGGCTGGTGGTGAGCGGACGGCCCTCGGCGTCGAAGGTGTACTCGTTGACGTTCCCGACCGGGTCCGTCTCCTTGACCTTGTTGCCGTAGACGTCGTACTCGAACGCCGTGACGTCGCCGCCCGGGTCCGTCCGGGTCGCGACCCGGTTGTACGCGTCGTACGTCATCGAGGTGACCCGGTCGGTGTCGCCGCCGGTGGTGTCCGCGACCGTCTGGGACTGGACGTTGCCGTCCGGGTCGAAGACGGTCGTCGACTTCGCCTGGTGGACGGCGCCGGTGACCCGGTTGGTGACCTTGGGGCTGATCTCCGAGACGACCTGGTCGTCCTTGTCGTATGCCAGCGTGGTCGTCAGACCCGCCGGGTAGGAGTCGGAGACCTCCGTCTTGGTGATCTGGCGGCCCAGGTTGTCGTACGTGTACTTCACCGAGGCGCCGTTGGCGTCGGTGATCTGCGCCAGGTCGCCGTTCTTGAAGTAGGTGTACTTGGTGCTGCGGCCACCGGGTGTGCGCACCTCGGCGACGAGTCCGGCCGGGGCGTAGTTGGTGCCGCCCTCGGCCGCGACGGTGGTCGCGGTGGTGTACACGGTGGACGCCGTACGGCCCGCGGGCGAGCCCGGCACCGGCGGGGTGGTCACCGAAGTGACGTTTCCGCCCGTGTCATAGGTGTAGCTGGTGAGGTACGTGTTGTCCGTGGGGCCCGAGGAACGGCCGTCGCGCTCGGTGAGCACCAGGTCGTTGCGCGGGTCCATCACCGGGAACAGCGTGGTCGCGTCCGGGTAGAAGGTGTAGTACTCGGTGGCGCAGGTGTTGGCCGCCGTGTTCTGGCAGGTGGTCGTGGAGACCGTGTTGCCGCGTACGTCGTGGCCGGTCACCGAGCGGTTGCCGTTGGCGTCCGTGACGGTGTGCAGGAAGCCGGACGTGTCGTAGCCGTACGTGGTGCGCTGCCCGTTGGTGTCGGTCGCCGCGAGCAGGCGGTTGCCGAGCTCCGCGTCGTACACGTACGTCAGCGTCTTGTCGGTCGGGTCGGTCAGCTTGACCGTGCGGACCGGGGCGGTGCCCGAGGACGCCTTGGCGGCCGCGTAGTGGCGGCCGACCTCGTCCGCGGTCAGCGGCTCCGCGTAGAAGGCGGCCTCGGCGATCGAGCCGTCGAAGTAGCTGACGTCGGAGGGCGAGCTGATCCAGCCCTTGGTGAAGCCCGCGCCGATGAAGGTGCGGGTGGTCGTCTGGTCACCGGCGGCGCCGGTGTAGTCGGCCTGCTTCTCGCCGTCCAGGTACAGCGTCTGGGTGGTGCCGGAGGCGGAGAGGACCGCGTGGTGCCAGGTGTTGTCGGTGACCGTCGACTTGGAGCCGAAGTCGGTCGTGCCGCTGCCGGTGGCGCTCCACCAGTGGCCGCGCAGCTTGCCGTCCGCGCCCACGTACATCAGCGGCGAGTAGGCGGCCCCCGCGCCCGCCGGGTCATTGGGGACCCGGGCCTGGTCGGCGGCGATCACACCGGGCTTCGCGGTGCGGAACCACAGCTCGATCGCCCGGTTGCCGGAGCGGTGCAGCGGGGCGTACGGCAGCTCGGCGAAGGAGGTGGCGCCGTCGAAGTCGACCGCCGTCGCGTCGTCGGGACCGAACGGACCCTCGGCGCCCTGGGTGACCGTGTTGTACGTACCGAAGCCGGTGTGCACCTCGTTGGCGGCCTGCGGCGCGCCCTGGACGTCACCGAGGCGCCAGTACCCGGAGGGGGCGGCGCCCATCACGGCCGAGCGGTAGACCTGCGAGGAGCCGGTCACGGTGGCCGGGTTGAGCTTCCAGGTGCCGCCGTCGCCGTCGACGGCCTGGGTGACCATGTCGTCGGCGGTGGAGTAGGTGACGGCGCTCTGGTTCTTGCCGTTCGGCGTGGTGATCTTGTTGAGCAGTCCGGCCGGACGGGTCGCCGCCTGGTACTGGGCGGTGATGACGTCCTGGCTCAGCGGCTCGGAGTAGATCGCCGCCTCGGCGAGCTGGCCGCTGAAGTGGCCGAGCGGGTCGGCCGCGTTCATGTTCGGCCAGCCGTCGGTGTTCACCCCGGCGCCGAGGGTGAGGTAGGGCTGCGCCCAGTCGTTGATGGTGCCGGCCTTGGTGCCCTGGGCGACGCCGTCGAGGTAGAGCGACATGGTGGTGGCGGCGCCGGTGAGGACGGCCTGGTGCCACTTGTTGTCGTTGACGGCGGCGGTGGAGACGATCGTGGTGTTGCAGCCGGGCGACGAGGCGAAGCAGCCGTGCAGCTTGCCGTCGGTGCCGACGTAGACCGCCGGGGTGTTGTGGGTCGTGGTGCCCACCGGGTCCGGGTCGCTCAGCGGCTTGTCGCCGTAGTAGAAGAGGACACCCCCCGCCTGGGAGGTCTTGAACCAGAGCGAGACCGTCGCGTACGACGGGGTCGCGCCCGGGGCGCTGGGTATCTCCACGTAACTGCTGGTGCCGTTGAACGTGGCGGCCGGCTGGGTGGACCCGGCGAGCACGCCCGTACCACCGGTGGTCACGTTGTGGTAGATGCCGTTGTACTTGCCCTGGTTGAGGTCGACCGCGTCCTTGGCGACGCCGTCACCGGCCGCCTCGCCGAGCCGCCAGTACGCGAACGGGTCCTCGTCCAGGACCGTGGTGCGGTAGTGGTTGCCGGTGGCGTACCCGTAGGTGATGCACTTGGACCAGTCGGCGGGCGGGCAGACCTTGGTGAGCTGGTCACCGGTGTAGCTGTACTGCCAGGTCTGCGCGGTGGCCGAGTCGCCCGCGGTCGACGCGTCGGTGGCGACCGTGTTGACGTGCGCGGCGGTGGCGCCCGCGGGGGTCTGCCAGCTGAGGGTCAGCGAACGGTTGGACGTGGTGTTCGTGATCTTGGTCAGCTGGTTGTTGGTGTAGAGGAACGTTTCCCCACGGTTCGCGAAGTCCGTGATGGTCTTGATCGCGTAGACCCCGGCCTTCGCCGTGGTCTGGGTGAAGCTGTAGGTGGTGAAGTCCTTGTCGACCAGCGTGTAGCCGCCGGTGACTGCCTGGAAGCGGGCGTACCGGCCCAGCGGCGGGACGAAGGTGCCGTCGCTGTTGCGGCCAAAGGCGACCTGCTCACCGCCGGGGTAGGTGATGACCACGCTGGTGACCGCGCCGGAGCTGTCCTTGACCTCGGCGGCCTTCATGTCCGCGATGGTCGCCCAGCCCGCGCCGAACGCGCTGTCCTGGCGCGGGTCGAGGCTGTTGTAGGAGCGCTCGATGGAGAGCGAGGGCCCGGTGACCTCGACGTCAGCGTCGGTGTCGTCGGTGGTGTAGTTGCCGTCGCTGGGGTCGAACTCGTGGCCGTCGGTGTTCTGGGAGAGCCCCGAGGTCACCGGCGGCTGCGGCACGGCGGTGGTGAACCGGCTGTCGTACGACACCGAGTTGGTGCCGTCGCTGACGGTGGCGAACCAGAGGTAGTTCTTGCTCCACTTCAGCTTGCCCGCCGGGATCGCCCAGGCGCCCTTGGTCAGGGTGCCGGAGCTGACCACCGGGGTCTGGCTGGTGGAGTCGGCGTCGAAGACGTCGAAGGAGTACGAGAGCGCGCTCGGCCCGTGGTCGGCGTCGCTGGCGTACACCGTGAGCTCCGGGCTCAGGGTGTTGGCCTGGAAGTTCTCCGGCGGGTACTGGGCGTTGACCTGCGGGGCCGCATTGGCCGTGTAGGTGAGGTCGAGCGCCGGGCGGAAGCCCGCGGTGGTGGAGTTGTCCGAGTGGAACTTCTTCCAGTGCAGCATGTCACTGGTGATCGCGGTCATCGCGAGGCCGTAGTTGGCACCGCCGCCCGCGACCGTGTTGAACCAGCCGGTGTTGAGCGGGACGGGCATCTTCACGCCGACGCTCGTGGAGCTGGAGGAGTTGGTGCAGGACGCGCCGGGCGCCGGCGTCGCCGAGCCGATCGCCGCGCCGTAGGTCGGGCCGGGGTAGCTGGTGACCGTGGAGGGCGTCCAGGCCTTGGTGACCGGGTGGACGTTGAACGGCTCGGCGGTGCAGGTCGAGGACCAGACCGCGTAGACGTTCAGGGTCGCCGCGGTGACCTTCTGGCCGGCCAGCGTGGTGCCGAGCGAGGAGAACTGCAGGAACGAGTTCGCCTTGTTGGTGCCGGAGTCGTACGACCCCACCTTGATCATGTTCTCGGTGGAGTGGTCCCCGCCGATGGTGTTCTGGGTGTACGTCGAGTTGCTGGCCGTCACCGTCGGGTCGACGGTGACCGGGAAGACCCGCTTCGGGTCGTCCAGCCAGGCCCGGTCGGCGGTCATCCGCAGCGCGGGGGCGCCGTCCAGCGTGGTGAGCTCATAGGTGACCGCGCGGGACTGGGCGGCGTCGCCCGAGCGCGGGTCGACCTTCGAGTCCTCCATGAAGGCGTGCGGGACGGTCGCGGTCACCTTGCCGTCGGCGTCGGTGAACACCACGTCGCCGTTGGCCGCGATCTCCGGGGTGAGCCCCTTGGTCTTCAGCGGGAAGAGCCAGGTGTTGGGCGCCGCCTTGGAGCGCAGGACGATGCGCTCCTTGAAGCCCTCGGTCAGCGGCGACAGCTTGAGGTCGGTGTCCTTGAGAACGTTGTCGTACGTGGCCGTGGAGTCGCCGTCGACCACCGGCTCGCTCCTGGCGGCGCCGTGCAGCCCGTACGAGAGTGCCCGCCCGGAGCCGAAGTCGACCGAGGCGAGGTCGGGGGTGACCGCGTCGGGGGCGAAGGCGACGTCGAGCGAGTTGGCGTTCTCGACGAGGCGGCCGCCCTTCTCCTCGCGCAGCTCGGTGTCGATCTGCTTCCAGCTGCCGTCGGCGCCCTTGAAGTTGGAGCGGCCGGTGTAGTGGCGCACCGTCGTGGAGCCGTCGGCGTTGGTGTAGAAGTCCGAGGTCGCCGTCGACTTCTTGGCGTCGCGCCGGCTGGTGCGCGCGTCGAAGCTCTTGGCGTTCCCGGCCGCCTTGCCGGTCTTCACCGGCTCGGCCTTGTCCTGCGGCCGCTCGTACGCGCCGAGCTCGCCCTTGCCCTTGCCGGGCCGGTGGCCGTTGCCGCCCTTGGCCCGGGTCTGCTTGGCGGCGGCGGTGTGGCTCTTGCCGCGCGCGGTGCCGCTCTGCTGGTCCGGGGTGTCGAGCGGGGACTTGTTGGCCCACTCCCACAGACCCGACAGGGACCACTTGGGCATGGACAGACGGGGCAGCGTGGCCCCGGTGGCTTCCGCGGTCTCCGTCGTCAGCATGAAGGAGAAAGCCAGCAGGACCAGGAGAGCGGTCCTCCTGGCCCTGCGGCGCCCGGTACTACCGGGCGGGAACAACAGACGGGACGTTCGGGCCCATCGAGCGCGCATTGAGACAGCCTTTACTTACGCGAGGCTTACAGAAGACAAAGCCTCGCGATCGTGCCCCACGGCTTTACAGCGGTTGCTTCCGCCCCATGATCCTTTGACATTTCTTTGCCATGTTCATGCGGTGCGGAACAACAAAATCCGGGCTATCCGGGTGTATTGACTCCCTGCTCGACGGCCCGGGCGACATCGGCCCGCACTCCGTCACCCGGCTTCACGGCCGTCACATTGGCCGCCTCGGCCTCTGAGCCGACCACCACGAAACGCACCTTGGGGTGGGCCTTCGCCGCCGCCTCGGCCGCCGCCACCGGAGCCTCGCCGACCGCCACGACCACGTCGCAGGAGCGCTGGAGGAGGCTGTTGACGAACGGAGTGGCGTTGGCGGCGGTCTGCTCGCCCGTCACCGGGACGAAGTTGACGCGCGCGTGGGTGGCCTTCGAGGCGTCCTGCATCCCCGCCCACACCGGCGCACCCTCCGTGCCCTCGGTGACGCCCTTGTCCCCGGTCAGCAGACAGGCGTCGACGTTCTTGTACTGGCGGGCCCGCGGATCCGGCGGCCCCGGCTTGTCGTCCCCGCCCAGTACCGAGACGAGCACCGCGGCGACCGCGACGGCCACCGCCGCGCCGGCGGCGATCCAGATCCGGCGCCGGTGCACCCGCGCCAGCGCCGTGAGCCGGGCGAACCGCACCCGGTAGCGCGCGTATCTGTCCTGCTTTTCCTGCTCCTCCCGGGCGGCCTTCGCCGCCTGGGCCTTACGTACCTGCTTGACCTGCTTCACGCGCTCTTGCCGTTCTCGTTCGGGGACCGCCGGGCCGCCGGCCACGCCTTCCAGGCGTGCGCGGCCGCCCCGGCCGTCGACAGCCCGATGAGCAGCACGTCGGCCGCGAACTTCATACCGTGCGTGGTGTCCGGGGTGGTGGCCAGCTGGAGCACCCAGGACACCCACACCGCGCAGAAGACCGCGAAGGCGACCCAGTCCGCGCTCCGGTGCCGCTTGATGGCGATCACCAGCGACGGCACCGGGCACAGCAGCCCCAGGGTCGCGAAGGGCAGCAGCGCGAGGCCCGTGCGCGCCACCCAGGCCCCATACGGACGTATGGGACGAGCGGCGGCATTCTCGGCAGGGTTCACAATCGGACCTCGCAGTTCCGTACGGGGCGCATGGCAGCGGCCGACGTACGGTACAACCCATCGGCCCTCAGCGCATCAGCACCCCCGCCCCCTCCCCCGTCGCCTCGGTCGGCAGCGCGACCAGGCCGAGATCGGCGCCGTCGGCCAGGAGCCGGTGGGCCGGCAGGGCGCGGACCGTGTAGCCGTAGGGGCCGGTCCGGTCCAGGGCGAGCGGGCCCTCGTACACCCAGCGCCCCTCCAGGTCCGGGCCGCCCGCGGGCTTCAGCGCGACCGTACGGGCCTCCGCGAGCGTGTCGGCGGCGTCCACCCGCCCGGCGACCGCCTGCACCTCCACATCGTCCGGCTGGAGCCCGCCGAGCCCGGCCCGCACCCGCAGGGAGAGCGTGGAGCCGAGCTCCGCGTGACCGTTCGGCGCCGTCGCGGCCACCGCCTCCACATGGTCGACGGTCACCTGCGGCCAGGCCGCCCGCACCCGGGCCTTCCAGGCCGCCAGCTCCCGGGCCGTGTCCGGGCCGAGGTCGCGGTGGGCGTGGGCCGCGGGCGCGTACAGCCGCTCCACGTACTCGCGCACCATCCGCCCCGCCAGCACCTTCGGGCCGAGCGAGGCCAGGGTCTCGCGGACCATCTCGATCCAGCGGCCGGGCAGCCCGCCCGCGCCCCGGTCGTAGAAGCGCGGCGCCACCCTGTCCTCGATCAGGTCGTACAGGGCGGTCGACTCCAGCTCGTCCCTGCGGTCCTCGTCGGTGGCGGAGCCGTCGGCGGTCGGGATGGCCCAGCCGAAGTCCGGCTCGAACCACTCGTCCCACCAGCCGTCCAGGACCGACAGGTTGAGGCACCCGTTCAGCGCGGCCTTCATCCCGCTGGTCCCGCACGCCTCAAGGGGCCGCAGCGGATTGTTGAGCCACACGTCGCAGCCCGGGTAGAGCTTCTTGGCCATCGCCATCCCGTAGTCGGGCAGGAAGACGATGCGGTGGCGCACCCGGGGGTCGTCGGCGAACCGCACCAGTTCCTGGACGAGGCGCTTGCCGCTGTCGTCGGCGGGGTGCGCCTTGCCCGCCACCACGATCTGCACCGGCCGGGTCGGATGGAGCAGCAGCTCCATCAGCCGGTCCCGGTCGCGGAGCATCAGGGTCAGCCGCTTGTACGAGGGGACGCGGCGGGCGAAGCCGATGGTGAGGACGTCGGGGTCGAGCACCCCGTCCACCCAGCCGAGCTCGGCCGTGCCGGCCCCGCGGGTGCGCCACGACGCGTACAGCCGCTCGCGCACTTCGAGGACCAGCTGTTCGCGCAGCTCTCGCCGGAGCTCCCAGATCTCCGTGTCGGAGATGTCGGCGACCGCGTCCCAGCGCGGCGAGCCGCCCACGGTCAGCGCGTCCTCGGAGCGCCCGGCACCGATCTGCCTGGCGCCGAGCCGGAACACCTCGGGCGCCACCCAGGTCGGCGCGTGCACCCCGTTGGTGACGGAGGTGATCGGCACCTCCGAGGGGTCGAACCCGGGCCACAGGCCCGCGAACATCTCCCGGCTGACCTCGCCGTGCAGGGTGGAGACGCCGTTGGCGCGCTGGGCCAGGCGCAGCCCCATCACGGCCATGTTGAAGAGGTTGGGCTCGCCGCCGGGGTAGGTCTCCATACCGAGCTGGAGGATCTTCGAGACGTCGACGCCCTGCAGTTCGCCGTCGTCGCCGAGGTGGTGGGCGACCAGCTCGCGGTCGAAGCGGTCGATCCCGGCGGGGACCGGGGTGTGGGTGGTGAAGACGGTCCCGGCCCGCACCGACTCCAGGGCCGCGTCGAACTCCAGCCCCTCACCGGCGAGTTCGCGGATGCGTTCCAGGCCGAGGAAGCCCGCGTGGCCCTCGTTGGTGTGGAAGACCTCGGGGGCGGGGTGCCCGGTGATCCGGCAGTACGCGCGCACCGCCCGCACCCCGCCGATGCCGAGCAGCATCTCCTGGAGCAGCCGGTGCTCGCTGCCGCCGCCGTACAGCCGGTCGGTGATGTCGCGTTCGCCCGGGCCGTTCCCCTCCACGTCCGAGTCGAGCATCAGCAGCGGGACCCGGCCGACCCGGGCGATCCAGACCACCGCGCGCAGCGCGCGGCCGCCGGGCAGGTGCAGCGAGATCCGGGCGGGCTCGCCGTCGGCCTCCCTCAGCAGCGCGAGCGGCAGCTCATTGGGGTCGAGCACGGGATAGTGCTCCTGCTGCCAGCCGTCGCGCGAGAGCGACTGGCGGAAGTAGCCGTGCCGGTAGAGGAGCCCGACGCCGATCAGCGGCACGCCGAGGTCGCTCGCGGACTTCAGATGGTCGCCGGCCAGGATGCCGAGCCCGCCCGAGTACTGCGGCAGGGCGGCGGTGATCCCGAACTCCGGCGAGAAGTAGGCGATGGCGTGCGGCAGCCCCTCGGGCTGCTGCTGGTACCACCGCCGCCCGCCCAGATAGTCGGCGAGGTCGTCGGCGCAGGCGGTCAGGGAACGGACGAAGCGGCGGTCCTCGGCCAGCGCGGCGAGCCGGGCGGCGGAGACCGACCCCAGCAGGCGCACGGGATCCTCTCCGGCCGCCCGCCATCCCTCGGGGTCGACGGACTGGAAGAGTTCGCGGGTCTCGGGATGCCAGGACCAGCGCAGATTGCGGGCCAGCTCGCTCAGCGGCCGCAGGGGCTCGGGGAGGACGGGGCGGACGGTGAATCGACGGATTGCCTTCACGTGTTCCACCTTCGCAGGGGATGTACGCAACAGGGTGGACGTACAGCTCTGTTCGACTGTCCTTCACCCTCGAAGGTAGTGGGCGGACGCCCCGCACCACCACGGCGCACGGAAGCGACCGCCCCCGGCGTGCGCCCTTGTGGGCGTCCCCCGGGGGCGGGAGGCTGCGAAGGGCGCCGGCCGGCCGAGGCCGGGGAGGGGGACCGCGGCATGGGAGCGACACGATCTGTTCGCCCCGGGTGTGGGCGCCGCCTCGGCGTGGAACACGGACGACGGGCACCCGGCGGCGGATCCGGCCGAGACGGGCGCGGCCCTGACCGTGCGGGCCGCCACCGGGAGGTTCACCCGTACCGGGCCAACTGAACTTGTGGGTAGGCAAATTCTGGTGCGGTCCCGCCGAAAGACGGGGCCGTTTCCTTGTCTGAACCGTTACGCCCAGGTAGTTAACAAACCACCGGAATGCCCACTCGGAGCCTGTGGAAGGCTCCATCGGTAGGACGCCGTCTGTGCAACCGCTAACCGCCACCCGAGTGAACGCGGACAGGAGCGGCCATGCCCGCAGCCCGTCAAACGCCAACGGAGCAGTTACAAAGAGCAGACTCCGCCACGCCCCGCACCCACCAGCCACCAGGTGAGCCCGTGAATCTGCCCATCGGCCGTATCCCCGTCCTGGACGTCCGCCCCGCCGTCGACTGCGGCAGAAGGCCGGCGAAGGCGGTGGCGGGCGAGACCTTCATGGTCACCGCCACCGTCTTCCGCGAAGGCCATGACTCGGTGGCCGCCAACGTGGTCCTGCGCGACCCGCGCGGGCGGCCCGGGCCGTGGACGCCGATGCGCGAGCTGGCGCCCGGCAGCGACCGCTGGGGCGCCGAGGTCACTCCGGCGGCCGAAGGGCGCTGGTCGTATACGGTCGAGGCGTGGAGCGACCCGGTGGCCACCTGGCGCCGGCACGCCGGGATCAAGATCCCGGCGGGTCTGGACACCGAGCTCGTCCTCGCGGAGGGCGCGGCGCTGTACGAGCGGGCCGCGCGCGGGGTGCCGAAGACCAAGGGCCGCGAGGCGGTGCTCGCCGCGGTGGACGCGCTGCGCGACGGCTCCCGCCCGCCGGCCGCCCGGCTGGCCGCGGCCCTGACCCCCGGGGCCGACGCGGCCCTCGCCCGGTACCCGCTGCGCGAACTGCTCAGCGCCTCGGAGCCGCTGTCGCTCCTGGTCGAGCGCGAGCGGGCGCTCTTCGGTTCCTGGTACGAGCTGTTCCCGCGCTCCGAGGGTGCGGTGGTGCAGGCCGGGAAGCCGCCGGTGAGCGGCACGTTCCGGAGCGCCGCCGAGCGGCTGCCCGCGGTCGCCGCGATGGGTTTCGACGTGGTCTATCTGCCGCCCGTGCACCCCATCGGCACCACGTTCCGCAAGGGCCCCAACAACAGTCTGTCGGCCGCCCCCGGCGACGTGGGCGTGCCCTGGGCCATCGGCTCGCCGGACGGCGGGCACGACGCGATCCACCCCGACCTCGGCACCCTCGACGACTTCGACGACTTCGTACGCACGGCCCGCGATCTGCGCATGGAGGTCGCCCTCGACTTCGCGCTCCAGTGCTCACCGGACCACCCCTGGGTGGACAAGCACCCCGACTGGTTCCACCACCGGGCCGACGGCACCATCGCTTACGCCGAGAACCCGCCCAAGAAGTACCAGGACATCTACCCGCTCGCCTTCGACCGGGACATGCCGGGCCTGGTCGCCGAGACCGTGCGGCTCCTGCGGTTCTGGATGGACCACGGGGTGCGGATCTTCCGCGTCGACAACCCGCACACCAAGCCGGCGGTGTTCTGGGAGCAGGTGCTCGCCGAGGTCAACGGGACCGACCCGGACGTGGTGTTCCTGGCCGAGGCGTTCACCCGGCCCGCGATGATGCACACACTGGCCCGGATCGGCTTCCAGCAGTCGTACACGTACTTCACCTGGCGCACCACCAAGCAGGAGCTGACCGACTACCTCACCGAGCTGACCGGCGAGGCGGCCGCGTACATGCGCCCCAACTTCTTCGTGAACACGCCGGACATCCTGCACGCCTACCTCCAGCACGGCGGCCGCCCCGCCTTCGAGGTGCGCGCGGTGCTCGCCGCGACGCTCTCGCCCAGCTGGGGTGTGTACGCGGGCTACGAGCTCTGCGAGAACACGGCGCTGCACGGCGGCAGCGAGGAGTACCTGAACTCGGAGAAGTACGAGCTGCGGCCCCGGGACTGGGAGGCGGCCGAGCGCGAGGGCCGCTCGCTGGCCCCGCTGCTGACCTCGCTCAACCGGATCCGCCGCCGCCACCCGGCGCTGCGGCAGCTGCGCTCGCTGCGCTTCCACCACACCGACAACGACGCGGTGCTCGCGTACAGCAAGCGCTCGGGGTCGAACACCGTTCTGGTGGTCGCCAACCTCGACCCCCACCACACCCAGGAGGCCACGGTCTCGTTGGACATGCCGGAACTCGGCCTTTCGTGGCACGAGTCCGTCCCGGTGCGCGACGAGCTCACCGGTGAGACCTACCACTGGGGCAGGACCAACTACGTGCGCCTAGAGCCGGGCCGCGCGCCCGCGCACGTGCTGGTCCTGCGACCGTCCCCGCCGATCGGAGGGTCACCCACACCATGATCGTCAACGAGCCCGTCCACGACACCTTCGAGGACACTCCCGCCAAGGACCGCGACCCCGAATGGTTCAAGCGGGCCGTCTTCTACGAGGTGCTCGTGCGGTCCTTCCAGGACAGCAACGGCGACGGCGTAGGGGATCTGAAGGGCATCACCGCCAAACTCGACTACCTGCAGTGGCTGGGGGTGGACTGCCTCTGGCTGCCGCCCTTCTTCAAGTCCCCGCTGCGGGACGGCGGTTACGACGTCTCGGACTACACCGCGGTGCTCCCGGAGTTCGGCGACCTCGCCGACTTCGTGGAGTTCGTGGACGCCGCCCACCAGCGCGGCATGCGCGTGATCATCGACTTCGTGATGAACCACACCAGCGACCAGCACCCGTGGTTCCAGGAGTCGCGCAAGGACCCCGCGGGCCCGTACGGCGACTACTACGTCTGGGCCGACAACGACAAGCAGTTCCAGGACGCCCGGATCATCTTCGTCGACACCGAGACCTCCAACTGGACCTTCGACCCCATCCGCAAGCAGTACTACTGGCACCGCTTCTTCTCCCACCAGCCCGACCTCAACTACGAGAACCCGGCCGTCCAGGACGAGATCCTGGCCGCGCTGCGGTTCTGGCTGGACCTGGGGATCGACGGCTTCCGCCTGGACGCCGTCCCGTACCTCTACCAGGAGGAGGGCACCAACTGCGAGAACCTGCCCGCCACCCATGAGTTCCTCAAGCGGGTGCGCGCCGAGATCGACGCGAGCTACCCGGACACCGTGCTGCTCGCCGAGGCCAACCAGTGGCCGGAGGACGTCGTCGACTACTTCGGCGACTACGCGGCGGGCGGCGACGAGTGCCACATGGCGTTCCACTTCCCCGTGATGCCGCGCATCTTCATGGCCGTGCGCCGCGAGAGCCGTTACCCGGTCTCCGAGGTGCTCGCCAAGACCCCGGCCATCCCCAAGACCTGCCAGTGGGGCATCTTCCTGCGCAACCACGACGAGCTGACCCTCGAAATGGTCACGGACGAAGAGCGCGACTACATGTACGCGGAGTACGCCAAGGACCCCCGGATGCGCGCCAACATCGGCATCCGGCGCCGGCTCGCCTCCCTGCTGGACAACGACCGCAACCAGATCGAGCTGTTCACCGCCCTGCTGTTCTCCCTGCCCGGCTCGCCGATCCTCTACTACGGGGACGAGATCGGGATGGGCGACAACATCTGGCTGGGCGACCGGGACGCGGTGCGCACCCCGATGCAGTGGACGCCCGACCGCAACGCGGGCTTCTCGTCCTGTGATCCGGGACGGCTTTTCCTGCCCACGATCATGGATCCGGTCTACGGCTACCAGGTGACCAACGTCGAGGCCGCCATGGCCTCGCCTTCGTCGCTGCTTCACTGGACCCGGCGGATGATCGAGATCCGCAAGCAGAACCCGGCCTTCGGACTCGGCTCGTACACCGAACTCCAGTCCTCGAACCCGGCGGTCCTCGCGTTCCTCCGGGAGGACAAGGACGACCTGGTGCTCTGCGTGAACAACTTCTCGCGGTTCGCCCAGCCCACCGAACTCGATCTGCGGGCCTTCGCCGGACGCCATCCGGTGGAGCTGATCGGCGGGGTGCGCTTCCCGGCCATCGGCCAGTGGCCGTACTTGCTGACCCTGGCGGGTCACGGCTTCTACTGGTTCCGGCTGCGCAAGGACTGCATCGTGATCGGCTAGTTCCACCCCGCCGAGGGGCGCCTCCGGGCGGCCCCGGGCGGGCCGGTTTCCTACGGCCCGCCCGGGGCACTCTCCTCAGCGACGCTCCGGACCGCTCCCAGTGGCACACCGGACGCTCCGCGCGCCGCCGGACAGCTAATGCCGCAATCCGGGACACTCTGCGCACATCCTGCTGTGAGCCCGGGGAAAGGACGCGCTGCCATGCCCAAGGCCGCACCCACCCTGACTCCTGTCGCGCTGCTGCCCTCGCTGGCGCCGCTGCTGCACGAATGGCTCCCCAGACAGCGCTGGTTCGCGGGCAAGGGCCGCCCGGTCACCGGCTTCTCGCTGGCCTCGGTCACCGAGCTGCTCCCGGGCTGTCTGCACCTGCTCGTACGGGCCGAACAGCCCGGCGCCGCCCCCGAGCCCTCTGACGTCTACCAGCTGCTGCTCGGCGTACGGAAGATGCTGCCGCCGCCGCTCGCCCCCGCGCTCGTCGGCCACGCCACCGCCGGACCGCTGACCGGGCTCACCGTGTACGACGCGCTCCAGGACCCGCAGGTCGCCGCGCTGCTCCTGGAACGGCTGCGCACGCCGGGGCGGCTCGGCCCGCTGCGCTTCGGCTGCGACGCGGGCATCCCCGTCCCCGCCGGGCTCACGCCCCGCCTCCTCGCCGCCGAGCAGTCCAACTCCTCGCTGGTGTACGGAGATACGTTCATCCTCAAGGTGTTCCGCCGGATCCACTTCGGGATCAACCCGGACCTGGAGCTTCCGCTGGTCCTGGCCCGGTACGGGTGCCCCCGGGTGCCCGCGCCCGCGGCCTGGATCCAGACCGAGCGGCCCGAGCACGCCACGCTCGCCGTGCTCCAGCCTTTCCTGCGCGGCTCCCAGGACGGCTGGCAGTTGGCGCTGCGCGCACTCGCCGACCGGCGCGACTTCACCCGGGAGGCGCACGCGCTCGGCCGGGCCACCGCCGAGGTGCACACCGCGCTCGCCGCCGCGCTGCCGGTGGTCACGCTCGGCCGCGCCCAGACCGAGCTGCTCGCGGCCGCGATGCGCGAGCGCCTGGAGGTGGCGGCGCAGGCGGTGCCGACGCTGCTGCCCCATGTGCCCGGGCTGCGCGCCGCGTTCGACGCGGTGACCCGGGTGGCCGGGTCCCGGCCGGCCCAGCGCGTCCACGGCGATCTGCACCTGGGCCAGACCCTGCGGACCGCCGGCGGCGACTGGGCGGTCATCGACTTCGAGGGCGAGCCCGCCCGGCCGCTGGCCGAGCGCCGCCGCCCGCAGCCGCCGGTCCGCGATGTCGCCGGGATGCTGCGTTCCTTCGACTACGCCGCCCGCACCCAGCCGCCGTGGCGCCCCGAGTGGGCCGAGTCCTGCCGGGACGCGTACTGCACGGGCTACGCGGTGACCGCGGGCACCGACCCGCGCGACGAGCCCGAGCTGCTGCGGGCGTACGAGACCGACAAGGCGGTGTACGAGGTGCTCTACGAGGCCCGCCACCGCCCCGACTGGCTCGCCGTCCCGATGGCGGCGGTCCGCCGACTGGCCCAGGACTGACCCCGACCCCCGCACCACCCCCCGAGGAGGCCGTACCCGTGACCGCCCGCCCGCCCACCGGCGACCGCCCGCAGAACCCCGATCCCTCCCGGCCCGCCCGCGCCGCCGCGCCGTCGAAGCCGAAGCGCGGCGGGAGCCACGGCGTCCGGGCCGCGCGGCCGCTCGCCGCCGACGACCGCGCCCGGCTGCTCTCCGGGGCGCACCACGACCCGCACGCACTGCTCGGCGCGCACTCCGTGCGCGGCGGCGTCGTGTTCCGGGTGCTGCGCCCGTACGCGCAGGCCGTGACCGTCCTGGCCAAGGGGCTCCGCGCCGAGCTGCACGACGAGGGCGACGGCCTGTTCTGCGGGGTGCTGCCGCTGCGCCAGGTCCCCGAGTACTCGCTGCTCATCACCTACGACGACAACGAGATCGAGGCCGAGGACCCGTACCGCTTCCTGCCCGCGCTCGGCGACCTCGATCTGCATCTGATCGGCGAGGGCCGCCACGAGGAGCTGTGGACGGCGCTGGGCGCGCGCCCGATGACCCACCAGGGCGTGCCCGGCACCCGGTTCACCGTCTGGGCCCCCAACGCCCTCGGCGTCCGCGTCACCGGCGACTTCTGCTACTGGGACGGCACCGCGTACCCGATGCGCTCGCTCGGCTCCACCGGTGTGTGGGAGCTCTTCCTGCCGGGCGTCGGCGACGGCGCGCTCTACAAGTTCGACATCACCCGCCCCGACGGCTCGCACACCCTGCGGGCCGACCCGATGGCCCGGCGCACCGAGGTGCCGCCGGCGACCGCGTCGATCGTGACCGAGTCGCACCACGTGTGGCAGGACGAGCTGTGGATGGCGGCGCGGGGCGACCGGCCGGTCCACGAGTCCCCGTTCTCGGTGTACGAGGTGCATCTGCCGTCCTGGCGACCGCGTCTGACATACCGTCAACTGGCTGAGCAGCTCCCGGCGTACGTACGCGACCTGGGCTTCACCCACGTCGAGTTCCTGCCGGTGGCCGAGCACCCCTTCGGTGGCTCCTGGGGCTACCAGGTGACCGGCTTCTACGCACCCACCGCCCGGATGGGCACCCCGGACGACTTCCGCTTCCTGGTGGACGCGCTGCACCGGGCCGGCATCGGGGTGATCGTCGACTGGGTGCCCGCGCACTTCCCGAAGGACGACTGGGCGCTGGCCCGCTTCGACGGGCGCACCCTGTACGAGCACGAGGACCCGGCGCGCTCCGAGCACCCCGACTGGGGCACCCTCGAATTCGACTACGGCCGCAAGGAGGTCCGCAACTTCCTGGTGGCCAACGCCACGTACTGGTGCGAGGAGTTCCACGTCGACGGGCTGCGGGTGGACGCCGTCGCCTCGATGCTCTACCTGGACTACTCGCGCGAGGAGGGCGAGTGGGCGCCCAACGAGCACGGCGGCCGGGAGAACCTTGACGCGGTGGCCTTCCTCCAGGAGATGAACGCCACGGTCTACCGCCGCTGCCCGGGCGTGATCACCATCGCCGAGGAGTCCACGGCATGGGACGGTGTGACACGCGCGACCCACCACGTGGGCCCCGGCGGCTTCGGCGGGCTCGGCTTCGGCCTGAAGTGGAACATGGGCTGGATGCACGACTCGCTGGGCTACGCGGCCCACGAGCCGGTCCACCGCAAGTACCACCACCACGAGATGACGTTCTCGATGGTGTACGCGTACAGCGAGAACTACGTCCTGCCGATCTCCCACGACGAGGTCGTCCACGGCAAGCGCTCGCTGGTCTCCAAGATGCCCGGCGACTGGTGGCAGCGGCGAGCCACCCACCGCGCCTATCTGGGCTTCATGTGGGCGCACCCGGGCAAGCAACTCCTCTTCATGGGACAGGAGTTCGCCCAGGGGGCGGAGTGGTCGGAGGCACACGGCCCCGACTGGTGGCTGCTCGACCCGTCGTACTCGGCCGAGCCGGACCACCGGGGCGTACGGGACCTGGTCCGCGACCTCAACACGGTCTACCGCGACGCCCCGCCGCTGTGGCAGCGGGACACCGACCCGGGCGGCTTCGCCTGGGTGGCGGGCGACGCGGCGGAGGACAACGTCTTCGCCTTCCTGCGCCACGACGCCTCCGGCGCCCCGCTGCTCGCCGTCTCCCACTTCTCCCCGGTGGTCCGCCACGACTACCGGCTCGGCGTCCCCGACACCGTCCCCGCCTGGGCGGAGGTCCTCAACACGGACGCCGCGCGCTACGGCGGCGGCGACATCCGCAACGAGGACCCCCTCAAGCCGGACTCCACGCCGGCCGACGGGCAGCCGGTCAGCATCCAGCTGACCCTGCCGCCGCTGGCCACGGTGTGGCTGCGGCCGGTGTGAATCAGCCGTCCAGCGCCTCTGCCAGCGCCTTCGGCAGGGGCGCCGAGTACAGCACACCGAGCCGCTGGGTGGCCCGGGTCAGCGCCACGTACAGGTCGCTGACCCCGTACTCGGCCGGCTCCACCACCAGGACCGTGTCGAACTCCAGCCCCTTGGCCTGACGCGGGTCGAGCAGGACGACCGGGCGGGTCAGATCGGGCTCGCCCGGCGGGACCTCCGGGAGCGCGGCGTGCAGCGCGGGGTGGAGGGTGCGGGGCGCGACGACCGCGAGGCGCCCCGCCCCGGGGGTCTCCGCCTTCACCGCGTCGGCGACGGCCTGCGCGAGGGCGTGCGGCGCCGCCTCACGCGCCCACGGCCGCACCCCCGTGGCCCGTACCGAGCTCGGCGGCTCGAACGACGGGTCCACCGCGCGGCAGACCTGCGCCGCCACCTCCATGATCTCGGCGGGCGTACGGTAGTTGACCCCGAGCCGCACATGCTCCCAGCGGTCCTCCACGTACGGCTCCAGGATCCGCCGCCAGGAGCCGACGCCCGCCGCGTCGGCGGTCTGGGCGGGGTCCCCGACCAGGGTGAGCGAGCGGGTCGGACAGCGGCGCATCAGCAGCCGCCAGGCCATCGCGGAGAGCTCCTGCGCCTCGTCCACGATGATGTGGCCGAACGCCCAGGTGCGGTCGGCGGCGGCGCGCTCGGCGGCGCTGCGGTGGTCGCTCTCCTCGTGGCGGTCCGCGAACCTCTCGGCGTCGATGATGTTGTGCGCCGCGAGCACCTCGGACTCCTCGTCCTCGAACTCGAAGCTCTCCGAGCCCGCGGAGAGGTCGAGGACGCCCTGTGCGTACGCGATCCGGTCCTGGCGCTCGGCCTCGGCGGCGGCGCGGGCGGCCGAGTCGTCCTCGCCGAGCAGTTCGGCGGCCTCGTCGAGCAGCGGCACGTCGGCCGCCGTCCAGTCACCGCCCTCGCGGCGGATCAACTCCGCGTCGGATTCCGGCAGATGGACGGGGTCGGCCAGGTAGTCCGCGACGAACCCCTGCGGGGTGAGCACGGGCCAGAACTCGTCGATGGCGGCGTGCACCTCGCGGCTGGTGGCGATCTCCTTGCCGAGCTGGGCGAGGTCGTCGGGGCCGAGCAGGTTGTCACCGCCGAACACATCCGCGCCGATCCGTTCCGCGAGCTGCGCGGTGAGCGCGTCGATGACGTGGAAGGCGAAGTGCGGGCGGGCCAGGTTGTGCGGCAGCCCGGACTCGCGGGCGCGCCAGCGGGCGTCCTCGGCCATGGCCCGGTCGAGGCTGAGCGTCCCGTACCCCTCGTGGTCGATCTCGGCGGCGGTGTGCGGCACGGTCTGCCGGTCGCGCACTGCTTTCGCCAGCACGTCGGCCATCTCGCTCCGGCCCTTGACCTCGGCGGCGGCCGGGGTGTCGGTGCCGGTGGCGTGCACACCGGGGAAGAGCTCGCCCATGGTGGCGAGCAGCACGCCGGTCTCGCCGAGCGCGGGCAGCACCTCCCCGATATAGCCGAGGAACGCCGGGTTGGGGCCGACGATCAGCACGGCACGCCGGGCCAGCTGTTCGCGGTAGGCATAGAGCAGATACGCCGCCCGGTGCAGCGCGACCGCCGTCTTGCCGGTGCCGGGCCCGCCCTCGACGACCAGGACGCCGCGCCGCGGGGCGCGGATGATTTTGTCCTGCTCGGCCTGGATGGTCTGCACGATGTCGTGCATCCGGCCGGTGCGGGCCGCGTCCAGCGCCGCGAGCAGCACGGCGTCGGCGTCCGCACCCTCGTGCCCGGTGCGGGCCGCGTCCGTGAGGTCGAGGATCTCGTCGTGCAGCGCGGTGACCGTGCGCCCCTGGGTGGTGAGGTGCCGCCTGCGGCGCAGCCCCATCGGGGTGTACCCGGTGGCGAGATAGAACGGGCGCGCCACATCGGCCCGCCAGTCGATCACCAGGGGCGTACGTTCCCGGTCGTCACGGCGGATTCCGATGCGGCCGATGTGGTGGGCGCGCCCGTCGGAAAAGTCGAGCCGGCCGAAGCAGAGCCCGTTCTCACCGCCGTCGAGCGCGCTGAGCAGCCCGGACTGCTCGGCCACCAGCACATCGCGTTCGAGCCGCGCCTGGAGACCGGTGCCGACCTGCGCCAGGGCGCGCCGCACCGACACCTCGGCCTGCTCGCGCAGGTCTTCGAGGCGCGCGTAGAGCCCGTCGATGAATTGCTGTTCTTTCCGAATTTCCTCGGTTGACAATTCCGCTCCTGACGCGATACAGTGCTTTCTGTAAGGGCTTTTCGTGTGTTTCCAAGAGAACGCACACGAAGAACTCACTATACGCAGAGAAAAACCCCGGCCGCAATATCGGACCGGGGCTTTTTGGTTTCTCCCGCACTTTCTACAGCACGTCTTCGAGCTCCTGCATCAGACGGCGCTTGGGGCGCGCGCCCACCATCGCCTTCACCGGCTCGCCCGCGCGGAACACCATCAGCGTCGGCATCGACAGCACGCCGTACTTCACGGTCGTCTCCGGGTCCTTGTCCACGTCCAGCTGCACCACCTTGAGCCGGTCGCCCTCCTCGAAGGCGATCTGGCTCAGCACCGGCGCGAGCTGCCGGCACGGCCCGCACCACTCTGCGGTGAACTCCACCAGCACCGGCAGATCCGCCGCCAGCACCTCCACGTCGAAGGTCGCATCCGTCACGATGTCCACCCCCACAGCCTGCACGCTCATCCCAAACCCTCCTCGATACCCGTCATTTCGCACCCGGGGACCCCGGGCACCAGCGAACCGGCCTCCAGCTCGGCGCGGGCCGTCTCGGCCCGGGCCAGCTGCGCCCCGACCTGGTCGCGTACGGACTGGAGCTGCCCGATGAGCCCGTCGAGCTCGGCCAGCTTGCGCCGGTACACGGCGAGCGACGCGGGGCAGGTGTCCCCCGCCGGGTGGCCCGCCCGCAGGCACTCCACGAACGGCCTCGTCTCCTCCAGCTCGAACCCGAAGTCCTGCAGGGTCCGGATCTGGGTGAGCAGTCGCAGGTCGTCCTCGTCGTACGCGCGGTACCCGTTCTCCGCCCGGCGCGCGGTCAGCAGCCCGCGCGCCTCGTAGTAGCGCAGCGCCCGGGTGGTGGTCCCGGCCCGCGCGGCCAACTCGCCGATTCGCATGCGGCGACGGTAATCCTTGACGCGGACGTCAAGGCAAGCATTTTGCCGGCGACCGCGTTCGGGGGAGCGTGCTGTCGGGGTGCCTGCGGCAGGCGATCCTGACTGCCGTCACCGCAGGCCGTGCGAAGCGACGAGGCGGGGCCTTCGAGCAAGGAGCGTCTCCAAGTGGCTCTCGGGCCAGAGCACGACGAAAGGGGGCGACTCCGGTTTCGTTGTGCCTCTCCGCCCATGCGATGGCGTCAGCCGAGAAGCTCCCACTCGTCGTGACCGGCGAGAGGCTCGCCGGACCGAAGCGTACGAAGGGACGGCGAGTAGGTGTCCGACATGGAGATGCCGCAGTGGAGGGGTGGCTGGGACCGAGCTGCGGAGGCCGCCGACGCGCTCAGGGGCGCGCTCGGGGCCGTCGGGGCATCGGAACGCTCCCGGGAGCGGCTACGGCCCGTCGTGAGCGGCCGAGGAACGCCGTGGGTCGAGGTCGGCATGATCCCCGCCGGCCTGGCCGAGAAGGTCGCCGAAGTCCTGCGAGCCGGGGCCGGTCACGCCGCGTCACCGGCAGGCCGACGGGTGACGTCGTGACCGACACAGCGCCCACCCCGTCACTCCGGCGGCAGCAGCGGTTTCCCGCTCACCGGGGACGACAGCACGATCGACGTCGTGGTCCGCCCCAGCGCCGACACCTCCCCCAGCACCTCCTCCAGGTGGACCGTGTCCGCGACCGCGACCTTGATGATCCAGCAGTCCTCGCCCACCACGTGGTGGACCTCCCGGATCTCCTCGCGCTCCATCAGCTCCAGCGTCCTGGGGTGCTTCAGGGTGTAGCCACCGTGCGGGTTGACCCGGATGAACGCCTGGATGCCGTAGCCGAGCCGCGCCGGGTCGACCCGCGCCCCGTACCCCGTGATCGCCCCGCTCGCCTCCAGCCGCCGCAGCCGTTCCGTGACGGCGGCGGGGCTCAGCCGCACCCTCCGGCCCAGCTCGCTCAGCTTGATCCGGCCCTCCGACTGGACCAGTTCGAGGAGCTGCCGGTCCACCTGATCGAAGGCCGGTGAGGAATCGTGGGTCAACGCCCTTGAACTCCGTGGTTCCTTCGGTACAGCGGACAGTTCTCCCATGTTTCCCCCTTCAGGACGCCGCCCGTCCACGTAACACTGTGTACATGGCAAACGACATGACGCAGAACACCCGAAACGTGCTGGTCATCGGCGGCAACCGTTACTTCGGCAAGCGGCTCATCGCCCGGCTCGTCACCGCCGGTGACCACGTCACCGTACTGAACCGGGGATCCTCACCACCCGCGCCCGGCACCGTCCACCTCGTCGCCGACCGCGACGACGAGGCCGCCCTCGAAGCCGCCCTCGGCGACCGGACGTTCGACGTGGTCTTCGACCAGGTCTGCTACACCCCGCGCCAGGCCGCCGCCGCCCGCCGCGTCTTCGCCCACCGCACCCGCCGGTACGTGATGACGTCGACGGTGGAGGTGTACGAGTACGAGGACTCGGCCCAGCCGGTGCGGGAAGTCGCCGTCGACCCCCTCGGCATCACCGTCGACCTTGAACTCCCCTGGGAGGAGGGCGACTTCCTCGCATCCCATTACGGGGAAGGCAAGCGGCAGGCCGAAGCCGTGTTCGCCGCCGCGCCCGGCTTCCCGTACGTCTCCGTCCGCGTCGCCCACGTCCTCGGCGGCGCCGACGACTTCACCGGGCGCGTCAGCCACTACGCGGACCGTCTCCGCGACAGCGAACCCCTCGCCGTACCAACCCCCAACCACCCCGCCACGTACATCAACGTCGACGAGATCGCCGACTTCCTCTTCTGGACGGCGGGGCAGGACTTCACCGGGCCCGTGAACGCCGCCTCGCACGGTCCGCTCACCACCGAGGACATCGTGGCCGCGATCGGCGGCGGGCCCGCACGGTACCGGGCGGTGGAGGTCGGGGAGGTCTCGCCGTTCTCCTTCCGGCGCTCGTACGGCATGGACAACAGCCGCGCCGAACAGCTCGGGTTCACCTTCTCGCACACCAAGGACTGGCTCACGGCCTCCGTGGCCGAGACGCTCAAGGGGAGCAACTGACATGCGGTACCGCGCACTTGGGGACGTGAAGGTCGGCGCCATCGGGTACGGCGCCATGCCCCTGTCCATCGAAGGTCGGCCCGACGAGGCGCGCGCCCTCGCCACCGTCCACGCGGCGCTCGACGCGGGGATGACCCTGCTCGACACCGCCGACTCGTACTACGCCCCCGGCGGCGAGCCAGGTCACAACGAGCTGCTCCTCGCCCGCGCCCTCGCCTCGTACGGCGGCGACACGGACGGCGTCCTCGTCGCCACCAAGGGCGGGCGCGGGCGCACCGGCGACGGGGACTGGAGCGTCGACGGGCGGCCGGAGCAGCTGAAGCGGGCCGCGAAGGAGTCGCTGCGGCGGCTCGGCACCGAGGCGATCGGCCTCTACCAGCTGCACAAGCCGGACCCGGCGATCCCGTACGCGGACTCGCTCGGCGCCCTGCGCGAGCTCCTCGACGACGGTACGGTCCGGCTCGCCGGGATCTCCAACGCCGACGCGCACCAGATCCGGCAGGCCGAGGAGATCCTCGGGGACCGGCTGGTGGCGGTGCAGAACCGCTACTCCCCGGCCGTCCGCGACGCCGAGCCCGAGCTGCGGCTCACTGCCGAGCTGGGGATCGCGTTCCTGCCGTGGAGTCCGCTCGGCGGCATCTCCCGCAGTTCGCTCGACGGGGCTTCGGGCATGGCCGCCGACTCCTCGTACGCCGGGTTCCACGCGGTCGCCGACGCCCGTGGCGTCAGCCCGCAGCAGATCGCCCTGGCCTGGCTGCTCGACCGCGCACCGAACGTGATCCCCATTCCGGGCGGCAGCCGCCCCGAGTCCGTACGGGACTCGGCGGCGGCCGCCGATCTGGTCCTCACCGGGCAGGAGCTGGCGCTGCTGCCGTGAGGGGCGCGTGCGTCAGGCCGTGCGCCGCCTGCGGATCTTGCGGACGATCAGCCAGATCACCAGGACGACCAGCGCCACGAAGAGCAGGAAGATCACCAGGAGGAAGATGCCCAGCTTCTTGAGGAAGCTCTTCTTCTTTTTCTTCTTCTTCGGCTTGGCGAGCGTCACATGGGAAGCGTGGCCGGCCGTCTGGTGCGCCGCCGGTGCGGCGGCGGGCGCGAGCGCGTCGGACGCCGGCTGCGCCGACACCGTCCGCACCACCGCGCTCGGCGCCGCCTCGGCCGCCGCCGGGGCGACCAGGGCCGTGCCCAGGATCAGGGCGAGTACCACTGCGAACTTCTTGCTCATCGTTCCGGTTCCCTTCACTTCGTCCCCACCACGAGACCTGCCGTCGCCTCGACTTCCATCAGCGACGCGCTGTGCCTCTCCGCCTCAAAGGCTGCCCGCCCTCCGCGCAGGCCGAACAGGCGCTTGGAGAGCAGGATGTAGAGCACGGCGAGGACATTGAGCCCGAGCGTGACGATCTTGAGATAGCTGATCTTCTCGGTGAGCTCGTAGATCTCCAGCGGCAGGAACGCCGCCGTGGCGACCACGGTCAGGTACTCCGCCCAGCGCTCGGCCCGCCACAGCCCGACGGCCTCGACGATCTCGATCAGCGCGTACACGAGCAGTGCCGCCGCCACCGCCACCAGCGTGGAGTGCTTGTAGCCGAAGGACTTCTGGATGGTGCCCACGACGGGCGAGTGGTCGAGGTCGTAGTGGAAGTGCCGGAACACCGGGCGCAGGAGGTCCAGGTTCTCGTCGAAGAGCCGGCGCACCGCGTCCTGGCTGTTGCTGAACTTCCACACCGCGGCCGCCACCAGGACGATGAACACCCCGCGCACCAGCCGCTCCACGGCCAGGAACCGCAGGATGAACAGATCCCGCAGTACCTTGCCGCGCGGCACCAGCGGCGCGTCCTCGGCGGGCCCCGAGCCGTGCGGGGCGCCGAGGGCGAAGTCGCCGCAGCGCAGACAGCGCCAGGCCTCGCCGAGCCCGGTGTGGGCGCGCAGCCGCTGGCGCAGCTCCGCCTCGCTCGGCTCGTACGTCACATGCCCCCGGCGCGCACAGGTGCGCCGGTCCCAGTCGATCTTCATTCCGCTCGCTTTCCCCGCCACCCGCTTCCGGACGGACGCCCCGCACGGTAGTGGACACCTGTCCGGACGCGTTCAGGGGGTGGCGGGTTCCCGCGCCTCGGGAACCTCCGGGGCGGGGGCGCCCTTGGCCGGCGCGACCTCCTGCTTCTGCGGCGCGGGCGCCGGTTCGGCCGGTCCGTGCGCGTCGCTCGTCGCGAACGTCACCTCGTCGAACGGGACCCGCCCCGCCAGGACCTCCTCGACCCGCGCCATGTCGATCTCCTTGGTCCAGGTGCCCACCAGGATCGTGGCGACGGCGTTGCCCGCGAAGTTGGTCAGCGCCCGGGCCTCGCTCATGAAGCGGTCGATGCCGACGATCAGGCCGACGCCGTCGACGAGTTCGGGGCGGTGCGACTGGAGGCCGCCGGCCAGGGTCGCCAGACCCGCGCCGGTCACTCCGGCCGCACCCTTGGAGGCGACGATCATGAACAGGAGCAGCGAGATCTGCTGGCCGGCGCCGAGCGGGCTGCCCATCGCGTTGGCGATGAAGAGCGAGGACATCGTGAGGTAGATCGCGGTGCCGTCCAGGTTGAACGAGTAGCCCGTGGGCACGGTGATGCCCGCCACCGACCGGCTCACGCCCAGGTGCTCCATCTTGGCGATCAGCCGCGGCAGCGCCGTCTCGGAGGACGAGGTGGAGAGGATCAGCAGGAACTCGCGGCCCAGGTACTTCAGCAGCCGGAAGATGTTCACCCCGGTCAGCAGGCGCAGCAGCGTACCGAGGACCACGAAGACGAAGAGCGCACAGGTGATGTAGAAGCCGATCATGATGACGGCCAGTGACTTCAGCGCGTCCGTGCCGGTCTCGCCGACCACCGCCGCGATGGCGCCGAACGCGCCCACCGGCGCCGCCCACATCACCATCGACAGGATCCGGAAGACCAGCTTCTGGATGTGGCCGATACCGCGCAGCACCGGCTCGCCGGCGGAGCCCATGGCCTGGAGCGCAAAGCCGACGAGCAGGGCGATGAGCAGGGTCTGCAGGACCTGGCCCTCGGTGAAGGCGGAGACCATCGTCTTGGGGATGATCCCGAGCAGGAAGTCGGCGGTGGACTCGCTGGCCCCCGCCGCCTGCTTGGCGCCCGCGTGCCGGGCCGCCTCGGTGAGGTGCAGGCCGGAGCCGGGCTCCAGGATGTTGCCGACGACCAGGCCGATGGCGAGCGCCACGGTCGACATCACCATGAAGTAGCCGAGCGCGAGTCCGCCGACCGCGCCGACCTTGGCGGCCTTGCGGACCGATCCGACGCCGAGCACGATCGTGCAGAAGATGATCGGCGAGATCATCATCTTGATCAGGTTCACGAAGCCGGTGCCGATGGGCTTCAGCTCGACGGCCACCCCGGGGGCGGCGAAGCCGACGGTGATGCCGATGAGCACCGCGGCGATCACGGCGAGATACAGGTAATGCGTGGGGGTACCTCCCTGGCCCTTGAGGCCTTGGGAGCGGTCCCGCCGGGCGGCTGCTGCGGTCACGGGGTGCCTCCTGCTGATTCCGTACGCGTCCCGCGTACGTGCGTCTGTGTCCCGATGGCTCGATGGATCCCCGCGACTATCCATCAGGCTGTGACGCCGGTCACCCTTGCGTGCATTTCGTTCACGCCGCTTGTCCGAACGGTGACCTGCGCGGGTGCACACTGTCCGGCATGCGCATACCCCGTCCCCGCAGTCTCGCGGGCCAGCTCTTCGCCATGCAGGTGGTGCTGGTCGCGGCGATCGTGGCGGGCTGCGCGCTCTACTCGTACGTCCAGGACCGGGCCCAGGCGGAGGAGACCGCCCGGCGCCAGACCACCGCGATCGCGACCGCCGTCGCCACCTCGCCCTCGGTGGTGGAGGCGGTCCGCTCCCCGGACCCGACGGCGGTCCTCCAGCCGTACGCGGAGACCCTGCGGCACACCTCGGGCGTCGACTTCGTGGTGATCCTCGCGCCGGACGGGACCCGCTGGACGCATCCGGTGCCCGGCGAGATCGGCCGCAAGTACCTCGGCGACATCCGGCCCGCGCTGCGCGGCGAGACGTTCAGCGAGACGCACATGGGCGTGCTCGGGCCGTCCGTGCGGGTCGTCTCGCCGGTGCGCGACCACGGCCGGATCACCGCCCTGGTCAGCGCGGGCATCACCATCGACAAGATCAGCGAGCAGGTGCGCAAGCAGGTGGCCGCGCTGCTCGCGGTCGCCTCCGGGGTGCTGGCGTTCGGCGGGCTCGGCACGTACGTGATCAACGCGCGGCTGCGGCGGCACACCCACGGGATGAACGCGGCCGAGCTGAGCCGGATGCACGACTACCACCAGGCCGCGCTGCACGCGGTGCGCGAGGGACTGCTGATGCTGGACGGGCAGCGCCGGATCGCGCTGATCAACGACGGCGGCCGGGAGCTGCTCGGGCTCGGCGAGGACGCGGTGGGCCGGTCGGTGGCCGGGCTCGGGCTGCCCGCGCCGCTCGCGGGGGCGCTGCTCGCGAGCGAGCCGAGGGCGGACGAGGTCCATATGACGGCCGACCGGATCGTGGTGGTCAACACCCGCCCGGTCTCCAGCGGCGGCCGCCGGGGCACCGTGGTGACCCTGCGCGACCACACCGAACTCCAGTCGCTGGCGGGCGAGCTGGACTCCGAGCGCGGGTTCACCCAGGCGCTGCGGGCGCAGGCGCACGAGGCCGCCAACCGGCTGCACGCGGTGGTCTCGCTGATCGAGCTGGGCCGGACCGGGGAGGCCGTGGAGTTCGCGACCGCCGAGCTGGAGCTCGCCCAGGCCCTCACCGACCAGGTCGTCACGGCGGTCGGCGAGCCGGTGCTCGCCGCGCTGCTGCTCGGCAAGGCCGCCCAGGCCAACGAGCACGGCGTCGAGCTGACGCTGACCGAGGGCAGCGCCATCGAGGACGGGCTGCTGCCGCCCACCCTGCCACCCCGCGACCTGGTCACGGTCCTGGGCAACCTGGTGGACAACGCGGTGGACGCGGCGCAGGGCAGCGCCGGCGCCCGGGTCGCGGTCACCCTCACCACCGAGGACCAGGAGCTGGTGGTGCGGGTCGCGGACAGCGGGCAAGGGGTCGATCCGGCCGCCGTGGACGCCGTCTTCGAGCGCGGCTGGTCGACCAAGAGCCCGGGGCGCGGCATCGGCCTGGCGCTCGTGCGTATGACGGCCGCGCGGCACGGTGGAAGCGTGGAGCTGACGCAAGGGCCCTACGGGGGAGCCGAGTTCACCGTACGGCTGCCGCTGCGCAGCGGGGCGGTGGCGGTATGACGGCCGCCGGAGGGTCCGCCGGCGGGCCCATCAGAGTGCTGGTCGTCGAGGACGACCCGGTCGCCGCCGACGCGCACCAGCTGTACGTCGGCCGGGTGCCCGGCTTCACGGTGGCCGGGGCCGCCCACTCGCGGGCCGAGGCGCTGCGGGTGCTCGACCGCGTCGAGGTCGACCTGCTCCTGCTCGACCTCTATCTGCCGGACGGGCACGGCCTCCAGCTGGTCCGCTCGCTGCGGGCCGCCGGGCACGGCGCGGACGTCATCGCGGTGACCTCGGCCCGCGATCTGACGATGGTGCGCGAGGGCGTGTCGCTCGGCGTCGTCCAGTACGTCCTGAAGCCCTTCACCTTCGCCACCCTGCGCGACCGGCTGGTGCGGTACGCCGAGTTCCGCGCGACCGCCGGGGAGGCCAGTGGTCAGGAGGAGGTCGACCGGGCGCTGTCCACCCTGCGCGCCCCGCAGCCCGCGGCCCTGCCGAAGGGGCTCAGCGCGCCCACGCTCCAGGCGGTGACCCGTACCCTGCGGTCCTCGCCGACGGGCGTCACCGCGTCGGCCGCCGCCGAGACCGTCGGCATCTCGCGCATCACCGCACGCCGCTATCTGGAGCATCTGGTCACCACGGGCCGCGCCGAGCGGACCCCGCAGTACGGGCAGATCGGCCGCCCGGAGCTCCAGTACCGCTGGGTCGACTCCCGCCGCTGACAAGTGACTTGACGATCCGTCAGACGATCACGGCGGCCGACGGGCCCCATTGACCTTGCCCCGGGGCGGCTTTACGTTCACCGGGCAGCCGTTCGTGGCCCGAGGAGGTCGTGCCGTGCGCCCCAACGCCGTTGCCCCGCTGGTCCTCGCCACCGCGCTCGCCGCCGGTTCGCTCGCCGCCTGCGGCGGCGGCTCCGGCGGTGACTCCGCCACCGTCAAGGTCGCCTACAACCGCTCCACCGACAACAAGGTGCGCTTCAAGGACGCCTTCCTGGAGTCGGTGAAGGAGCAGTTCGAGAAGGACCACCCCGGCAAGAAGGTCAAACTCGTCCCCATCCAGGCCCCGGACAACGACTACGCCACCAAGGCCCAGCAGATGATGCGCTCGGCGAAGACCGCGCCGGACCTGGTCTACGAGGACACCTTCCGCATCAACTCCGACATCAAGGCCGGGTACCTGAGACCGCTGGACGACCAGTTGGCGCAGTGGGACGCCTGGAGCCGCTTCGTCCCGACGGCGAAGGCGGCCGCCAAGGCGGAGGACGGCAGGACGTACGGCGTCCCGGACGGCACCGACACCCGGGGCCTGTGGTTCAACAAGCAGCTCTTCGCCAAGGCGGGCCTGCCCGCCGACTGGCAGCCCCGGAACTGGGCGGACATCCTCGACGCCGCCCGCACGGTCAGGAAGAAGGTCCCCGGCGTCATCCCGCTCAACGTCCTGACCGGCAAGGCGGTCGGCGAGGCAGCGGTGATGCAGGGCTTCGAGATGCTGCTGTACGGAACCGGCGAGAACCCGCTGTACGACCCGGCCGCCAAGAAGTGGGTCACCGGCTCGCAGGGCTTCGAGGACGCGCTGGACTTCGTACGGACGGTGTACGGGGAGAAGCTCGGCCCGGACGTCTCCGACGCGCTCGACCCCAATGTGAACACCCGCGTCGCCACCGAGTGGCTGCCCGAGGGCAAGCTCGCGATCGCGCTGGACGGCTCGTGGCTGGGCCAGTTCTGGGGAGCCAAGGGCGCGAAGGAGTGGCCCGACTGGCCGGCCGTGCTCGGCCAGGCCGCGATGCCGACCAAGGACGGGCAGGCGCCCGGCCGGGTCTCCCTCTCCGGCGGCTGGACCTGGGCGATCCCGCAGAAGGCCGGGCACCCGGAGCTGGCCTGGGAGTTCCTCAAGCAGATGCAGACCCCGGCCAACGCGGTGAAGTGGGATGTGGCGGACGCGCAGATCGCGGTGCGCGACGACGTGGCGAAGGACCCCGCGTATCTGAAGTCCATGCCGGGCATCGACTTCTTCACCGGCCTGGTGAAGTACACCCACTACCGCCCGGCCCTGCCGGTCTATCCGCAGGTCTCCTCCGCGATCGGGGAGGCGATGGAGGCGGTGACCACGGGCGACTCGTCGACGGAGAAGGCGGCCAAGGCGTACGACGGGCAGCTGCGGACGATCGCCGAGGGGGCGGTGACCCGGTGAGGGCCCGGCCGGTCCGCTGGCTGCCGCTCGCCCCTGCCACCCTCCTCCTGCTGATCTTCCTCGCCGGACCCATCGGCTACTGCGTCTACATCGCCTTCACCGACATGCAGCTGACCGGCTCGTCCGGCACCAGCTTCGTCGGGTTCGACAACTTCCGGCGGGCGTTCGCCGACCCCGGCTTCCGCAACGCGGTGTGGCTGACGGTGGTGTTCACCGTGGTCTCCTCGATCCTGGGGCAGAACACCCTGGGCCTCGCCCTGGCCGCCCTGATGCGGCGCGCCTCACGGCCGGTGCGCACGCTCACCGGGACGCTGGTGATCGCGGCCTGGGTGCTGCCGGAGATCGTCGCGGCGTTCCTGCTGTACGCCTTCTTCCGCCGCGAGGGCACCCTCGACGCCATCCTCCACTGGCTCCATCTGCCCACCCAGAACTGGCTGTTCAGCCTCCCCATCCTGGCGGTCTCCTTCGCCAACGTCTGGCGTGGCACCGCCTTCTCCATGCTGATCTACTCGGCCGCGCTCGCCGAGATCCCGCAGGAGATCACCGAGGCGGCGGAGGTGGACGGCGCGAGCGGGCTTCGCCGTCTGTGGCACATCACGCTGCCGATGATCCGCCGCTCCATCGGCACCAACCTGATGCTCAACACCCTCCAGACGCTCTCCGTGTTCGGGCTGATCTGGGCGATGACCCGGGGCGGCCCGGGCCGGCGCAGCCAGACGCTCCCGGTGTTCATGTACGACCAGGCGTTCCTGAAGAGCCTGATCGGGTACGGGACTGCGGTGGCGCTGCTGCTGCTCCTGGTGGGGGCGCTGTTCTCCGTCGTCTATCTGCGGCTGATGAAGGTGGAGGTGTGAGGGTGCCCCGACGCACGGTGCCCGGACGCGTGCCCCGGCGCGTGCCCCGACGCGGGCCGCGCCGCCGGACCCGGGAGCGGCTGGCCGCCGACGCCGCGCTGTTCGCGGTCGCCGCCGCGTTCGCGCTGCCGCTGCTGTGGCTGCTGCTCTCCTCGCTCGACACGGACGCGGACCTGCGGGCCCGGGTGCCGGGCTCCCCCACCCTGGACAACTTCTCCGCCGTGTGGACCGACGAGATCACCTTCACGCCGATGCTGAACAGCCTGGTGCTGTGCGGCGGCGCGACCGTCCTGACGGTGGTGTGCGCGGTGCTCGCCGCCTATCCGCTCTCCCGCTACCGCTCCCGGCTGACCCGCCCGTACCTCCTGACCGTCCTGTTCACCACGTGTCTGCCGATCACGGCGGTGATGGTCCCGGTGTACGGGCTCTTCGTGCAGGTCGACCTGATCGACACGGTGTACGGCACGGCCCTGTTCCTGGCCACCGCGCAGCTCCCGTTCGCCATCTGGCTGATGAAGAACTTCATGGACGGCGTGCCCAGGGTCCTGGAGGAGGCGGCGTGGACGGACGGGGCGTCGATGCCGCAGACGCTGTGGCGGGTGGTGCTGCCGCTGATGGGGCCGGGCGTGACGGTGGTGACCATCTACACCTTCATCATGCTGTGGGGGAACTTCTTCGTCCCCTTCATGCTGCTGCTCTCGCCGGACCGGCTGCCCGCCTCGGTCTCGATCTTCACCTTCTTCGGCAACTACGGCTCGGTGGCCTACGGCGAGCTGGCGGCGTTCTCCATCCTCTATTCGACGCCGGTGCTGCTGCTCTACGTGGTCATCGCCCACCGCCTCGGCGGCGGCTTCGCGCTGGGCGGGGCGGTCAAGGGGTGAGACGTCGGAATCCGTCGCGCGAGAAGCCGTCACCGACGACCCGTCACCGATAAGCGGAGACGTACATTCCTACGAGTTGACAGATTTGGGTGAACACACCGTGGTCAGCCGTCACCCTGTGCACCTACGGTGTGCGCGTGCACCCCACCCCGCCGTTCAACGCCCCCGCCATGCGCCGTCTGCGCGAGGCGCTGGGCATGGCGCCCGGCCATGTCGCCTACGGCCTGTACGCCCAGTACGGGCTGCGGGTCTCCCCCGAGACCGTGTCCTCCTGGGAACGGGGCTTCGAAACGCCCGACGCCCGTGAGCTGACCGCGCTGGCGGGAGTGCTGTGGTGCTCGCCCGGCGATCTGATGGCCGCGGCCGCCACCCTGCGCGAGCACCGGATGGCGCGCGGGCTCAGCCCGGAGGACCTGGCCCGGCGCGTGGGACTCGACGCTGGGGCGTACCTCCGGATGGAGGAGGCGGGCCGGTGGCGCGGCAACGAGCGCCAGTCCGAGGCGCTGGCGGAGGCGCTCGGCCTGTCGCTGCGCGAGTACGTCACGGCGACCGGGCAGCACGAGGACCTGGCGGAGCTGCTGCGCAGCGCGGTCACCACGCGCTGGCAGGCGTACGTCCGCCCGGCGTCCAAGCTCCTGCCGCTTCCGCGCCACCACCTCCAGGACGTCCTGGAGCAGCTGCACACCGACTACCAGGGCCGGATGGTGTCGACGATGAGCTGGGGGTCGAGCGGCTCCACCGCCGAGTCGACGGCGGGCGACGCGGGCCGCGAGTTCCTGGACCGGATAGTCGACCACTTCTGGGCCCTGGCCCAGCCCTGAGCGGTCCCGGGGCGGATCGGCTCGTCCGACCTGCCGGAGGCGGGCCTTCCGGCCCGCCCGGCACCGGCTCAGAAGACCGACTCGGCCTCGAACATCCGCTCCGCCGGGACCGTCTTCAGCTCGGTGACCGCCGACGCCAGCGGCGCCATCACCACGTCCGTGCCGCGCAGCGCCGTCATGTTGCCGAAGTCGCCCCGGTGCACCGCCTCCACCGCGTGCCAGCCGAACCGGGTGGCGAGGACGCGGTCGTACGCGGTGGGCACGCCGCCGCGCTGGACGTGGCCGAGGATGACCGGGCGGGCCTCCTTGCCCAGGCGCCGCTCCAGCTCGATGGCCAGCCGGTTGCCGATGCCGGCGAACCGCTCGTGACCGTACTGGTCGATCGCGCCCTTCTCGTACGGCATGGCGCCCTCGGCGGGGTGCGCGCCCTCGGCGACGCAGATCACCGCGAACTTCTTGCCGCGCGCGAAGCGCTCCTCGACCATCTTGACCAGGTCTTCGACCTCGAAGGGCCGCTCGGGCAGACAGATGCCGTGGGCGCCGCCGGCCATGCCGGACTCCAGCGCGATCCAGCCCGCGTGGCGCCCCATGACCTCGACGACCATGACGCGCTGGTGCGACTCGGCGGTGGTCTTCAGCCGGTCGATGGCTTCGGTGGCGACCATGACGGCCGTGTCGAAGCCGAAGGTGCGGTCGGTCGCGGAGATGTCGTTGTCGATGGTCTTCGGTACGCCGACCACCGGCATCCCGGCGTCGGAGAGCATCCGGGCCGCCGTCAGCGTGCCCTCGCCGCCGATCGGGATGAGCGCGTCGATGCCGTAACGGCGGGCCAGCTCCGCGCAGTTCTCGGCGGCCTCGCGCAGCCGGGCGCGCTCCAGGCGGGCCGAGCCGAGGATGGTGCCGCCGCGCGCGAGGATGCCGCTGACGGAGTCCAGGTCGAGCGGGCGGAAGTGACCGTCGAGCAGGCCCTTGAACCCGTCCTCGAAGCCGATGACCTCGTCGCCGTGGCCGGTCAGGGCCCGGTGCACGACCGACCGGATCACTGCGTTCAGGCCGGGGCAGTCGCCGCCCGCGGTGAGGACTCCGATGCGCATCGTGACTCAGTCTCCTGCTCTGTGGTGCCGTGCCCGCCGGCGCGAGGAACCGGGCCGACGCCCCGATTGTCACACGCACCTCACGGCCCCCGCCCTCCCAGCGCCGCCGCGCTGCTCCGCCGGAGGCCTTTGGTCCCTTGGGTCCGGGACCTTCGTCCACACCTCCGCCCGGCGGGCGCTTTAACCACCCGCAGGGGTATTGTCAAGAGGGCGAGGCTGCCCCGTCGCGATTTTTTTCGTCCGCCGGAGCCGCCCGCCGCAAGCACCGCCCGAGCCGCCCACCAGCTACGACGCCACAGACAGACGACACAGACAGGGGAGAGCACGCGTGACGCGCAGCGTGTACGTGACCGGGATCGACCGGGGAGACGGCCGACAGGTCGTCGAGCTGGGAGTCATGGAGCTCCTGACCCGCCAAGTGGACCGGGTGGGCGTCTTCCGTCCCCTCGTGCACGACGGGCCGGACCGCCTCTTCGACCTGCTCCGCGCCCGCTACCGGCTGTCCCAGGACGCCGCGACCGTGTACGGCATGGACTACCACGAGGCCTCCGCGCTCCAGGCCGAGCGCGGCACCGACGAGCTGGTCTCGCAGATGGTCGAGCGCTTCCACAAGGTCGCCCGCGACTACGAGGTGGTCCTGGTCCTCGGCACCGACTTCGCCGACACCCAGCTCCCCGACGAGCTGTCGCTCAACGCGCGCCTGGCCAACGAGTTCGGCGCGTCCGTGATCCCGGTGGTCGGCGGCAAGGGCCAGCCGGCCGAGTCGGTGCGGGCCGAGGCGCGCAACGCCCACCGCGCCTACGAGGCACTGGGCTGCGACGTGCTCGCGATGGTGGTCAACCGGGTGAACCCGCAGGACCGCGAGGCCATCGCGGACCGGCTGAAGGCCCAGCTCCCGGTGCCCTGCTACGTACTGCCCGACGAGCCCGCCCTCGCCGCGCCCACCGTCGCCCAGATCACCTCGGCGCTCGGCGGAACGGTGCTGCTCGGCGACGACGCCGGGCTCGCCAGGGACGCGCTCGACTTCGTCTTCGGCGGCGCGATGCTGCCGAACTTCCTCAACGCCCTGACCCCGGGCTGCCTGGTGGTGACCCCGGGCGACCGCGCCGACCTGGTGGTGGGCTCGCTGGCCGCGCACAGCGCCGGGACGCCCCCGATAGCGGGCATCCTGCTGACCCTGGACGAGCGGCCCGGCGAGGCCATCCTCAAGCTCGCCGACCGGCTCGCGCCCGGCACCCCGGTGGTCGCCGTGACCGGCGGCTCCTTCCCGACGGCCGGTGAACTCTTCGCCCTCGAAGGCAAGCTGAACGCCTCGACCCCGCGCAAGGCGGAGACCGCGCTCGGCCTCTTCGAGCGGCACACCGACACCGCCGACCTGCTGGCCCGGATGTCGGTGGCCCGCAGCGGCCGCGTCACCCCGATGATGTTCGAGCACGAGCTCATCGAGCAGGCCCGGGCGAACCGCCGCCGGGTCGTGCTCCCCGAGGGCTCCGAGGAGCGCGTGCTGCGCGCCGCCGACATCCTGCTGCGCCGCGACGTCTGCGAGCTCACCCTGCTCGGCGACGTCGAGGTCATCCGCAAGAAGGCCGCCGACCTCGGCATCGACGTCACCAAGTGCGAGATCATCGACCCGCACACCTCGGAGCTGCGCCAGCGCTTCGCCGAGCGGTACGCCGAGTTGCGCGCGCACAAGGGCGTGACGGTGGAGCTCGCGTACGACGTGGTCGCGGACGTCAACTACTTCGGCACCCTGATGGTCCAGGAGGGCCTGGCCGACGGCATGGTCTCCGGCTCGGTGCACTCCACCGCCGCCACCATCCGCCCCGCCTTCGAGATCATCAAGACCAAGCCGGACGCCTCGATCGTGTCGTCCGTCTTCTTCATGTGCCTCGCCGACAAGGTGCTCGTGTACGGCGACTGCGCGGTCAACCCGGACCCGAACGCCGAGCAGCTGGCCGACATCGCGGTCCAGGCGGCCGCCACCGCGGCCCAGTTCGGCGTGGACCCCCGGATCGCGATGCTCTCGTACTCGACCGGCACCTCCGGCTCGGGCGCCGACGTCGACAAGGTCCGCGAGGCCACCAAGCTGGTCCGCGAGGCGCGCGAGGACCTGCGGATCGAGGGCCCGATCCAGTACGACGCGGCCGTGGAGCCGTCGGTGGCCGCGACCAAGCTGCCGGGCTCGGAGGTGGCCGGGCAGGCCACCGTCCTGATCTTCCCGGACCTCAACACCGGCAACAACACCTACAAGGCCGTGCAGCGCTCGGCCGGCGCCGTGGCCGTGGGCCCGGTGCTCCAGGGTCTGCGCAAGCCGGTCAACGACCTCTCGCGCGGCGCCCTCGTCCAGGACATCGTCAACACCGTCGCCATCACGGCCATCCAGGCCCAGGCGCAGGCAAAGGGGCAGGAGACCTCCGCATGACCAGCACCGACCCGACTCCGTCGCGCGTCCTCGTGCTCAACTCCGGCTCGTCGTCGGTGAAGTACCAGCTGCTCGACATGGCGGACTCAGCGCGTCTCGCGGTGGGCCTGGTCGAGCGGATCGGCGAGGAGACCTCCCGCCTGGTGCACACCCCGCTGACCGGTGGCGACAAGCGCGAGCTGACCGGCCCGATCGCGGACCACGGGGCGGCCCTGAAGGCGGTCTCCGAGGAGCTCGCCAAGGACGGGCTCGGCCTGGACTCGCCGCAGCTCGCCGCGATCGGCCACCGGGTGGTGCACGGCGGGCTGAGGTTCAGCGCGCCGACCGTCATCACCGAGGAGGTCATGGCGGAGATCGAGCGGCTCGTCCCGGTCGCCCCGCTGCACAACCCGGCGAACATCACGGGCATCCGCACCGCGCAGTCCCTGCGCCCGGACCTGCCGCAGGTGGCCGTCTTCGACACCGCCTTCCACACCACGATGCCGGAGCACGCTGCCCGGTACGCGATCGACGTGGAGACCGCCGACGCGCACCGCATCCGCCGCTACGGCTTCCACGGCACCTCGCACGCGTACGTCTCGCGCGAGACCGCGAAGCTGCTCGGCAAGGACCCCTCCGAGGTCAACGTCATCGTGCTGCACCTGGGCAACGGCGCCTCGGCGTCCGCGGTCCGGGGCGGGGTGTGCGTGGACACCTCGATGGGGCTCACGCCGCTTGAGGGCCTGGTGATGGGCACCCGCTCGGGCGACATCGACCCGGCGGTGACCTTCCACCTGGAGCGGGTCGCCGGGATGTCCACGGACGAGATCGACACCCTGCTCAACAAGAAGAGCGGCCTGGTCGGGCTCTGCGGCGACAACGACATGCGCGAGATCCGCCGCCGGATCGACGAGGGCGACCAGCGCGCGGCGCTCGCCTTCGACATCTACATCCACCGGCTGAAGAAGTACATCGGCGCCTACTACGCGGTCCTGGGCAAGGTGGACGCGGTCGCCTTCACCGCCGGGGTGGGCGAGAACGCGGCGCCGGTGCGCGAGGCCGCCGTGACGGGTCTGGAGGAGCTGGGGCTCGCGGTCGACGGCGAGCTCAACGCCGTACGGTCCGACGCGCCGCGGCTGATCTCGCCGGAATACGCGCGGGTGGCCGTGGCGGTGGTACCCACGGACGAGGAGCTGGAGATCGCGACGCAGACGTACGCGCTGGTCCGGTCCGGTGACGGCGCGAGCGGTGCGGGCGCCTGAAAAGGACCGGTTCCCGGGCCACGCCTGAGCGCCCCTCCGCCCATTTGTACATTCCACCAGACGGAATATTCCGGAGCGAAACAAACCGATAGGATCGCCTCATGCGCCGTTCCAAAATCGTCTGCACCCTGGGCCCCGCCGTCGACTCCTACGAGCAGCTGACTGCTCTGATCGAGGCCGGTATGAACGTGGCCCGCTTCAACTTCAGCCACGGATCCCAGGCAGAGCACCAGGAACGGTACGACCGTGTCCGCAAGGCCGCCGCGGACACCGGCCGCGCGGTGGGCGTGCTCGCCGACCTCCAGGGACCCAAGATCCGCCTGGAGACCTTCGCCGAGGGCCCCGTCGAGCTGGTGCGCGGTGACGAGTTCGTCATCACCACCGAGGACGTCCCGGGCGACAAGTCGATCTGCGGCACCACCTACAAGGGGCTGCCGGGCGACGTCTCCAAGGGCGACCCGATCCTGATCAACGACGGCAACGTCGAGCTCAAGGTGACCTCGGTCGAGGGCCCCCAGGTCAAGACCATCGTCATCGAGGGCGGTGTCATCTCCGACCACAAGGGCATCAACCTGCCCGGCGCGGCGGTGAACGTCCCGGCCCTGTCCGAGAAGGACATCGAGGACCTGCGGTTCGCCCTGAGGATGGGCTGCGACCTGGTCGCCCTCTCCTTCGTCCGGGACGCCGACGACGTCAAGGACGTCCACAAGGTCATGGACGAGGTCGGCCGCCGCGTGCCGGTCATCGCCAAGGTCGAGAAGCCGCAGGCCGTCGAGCACATGGAGGGCGTCGTCATGGCGTTCGACGGTGTGATGGTGGCCCGTGGCGACCTCGCCGTCGAGTATCCGCTGGAGCGGGTCCCGATGGTGCAGAAGCGCCTCATCGAGCTGTGCCGCCGCAACGCCAAGCCGGTGATCGTGGCGACCCAGATGATGGAGTCGATGATCACCAACTCGCGCCCGACCCGCGCCGAGGCCTCCGACGTGGCCAACGCCATCCTGGACGGCGCGGACGCGGTCATGCTCTCCGCCGAGTCCTCGGTCGGCGCCTACCCGATCGAGACGGTCAAGACGATGTCCCGCATCGTCGAGGCCGCCGAGGAGGAGCTCCTCTCCAAGGGCCTCCAGCCGCTCGTCCCGGGCAAGAAGCCGCGTACGCAGGGCGGTTCGGTGGCCCGCGCGGCCTGCGAGATCGCGGACTTCCTGGACGGCAAGGCGCTGGTCGCGTTCACCAAGTCGGGTGACACGGCCCGCCGCCTCTCGCGCTACCGCGCGGCCCAGCCGATCCTGGCCTTCACCACGGAGGCCGGCACCCGCAACCAGCTGGCGCTGAGCTGGGGCGTCGAGTCCTTCGTCGTCCCGCACGTGGACAACACGGACGCGATGGTCGACCTCGTGGACGCGGAGCTGCTGAAGCTCAAGCGGTACAACGAGACCGACACGATGATCATCACCGCGGGCTCGCCCCCCGGCGTCCCCGGCACCACGAACATGGTGCGGGTGCACCATCTGGGTGGCGGCCAGAAGGGCTGACGCGTCCTCAGCAGTACGTGAGGGGCGGGGGCGGCGCCACGGAACTGTCCGGGGTGCCGCCCTCGCGCGTACGCGGCGGGGGACCGTCATCCGGAGTCCGTTGCCCACTCGCGGAGTGCCCGCAACAGGATCTACACATTCCGTGGGGTACGTTCGCGTTCATGCGCGCCCCGATAACTGTGCAGTTCAGCCGCCCGCTGGCCATCGCGGCCCTCACCGCGGCGGCGGTGGTCTCCGGTGTCGCCCCCGCGGCGGCCCACCCAGGGAAGCCGGGCACGCCGTCGCCCGGGAAGCCGAGCCCCGGGGTACCGCGCGCCGGAGCCCCCAAGCAGCCCCCGGCGTCCATGTCCACGCTGGGCGGCGAGCAGCTGGGCCGCCCGGGCCCGCAGGCCGGCGAGGGCGCCCCCGCGCTGCCCGCGGGCCTGTCCGCGCTCTCCTGGATGGTCTCGGACGCGGACACGGGCCAGGTGCTTGCCGCGAACAACGCCCACTGGCCGCTGCCGCCCGCCTCCACCCTGAAGATGCTCTTCGCGGACACGGTGCTGCCCGTGGTGCCGGGCACGACGAGCCACAAGGTGGAGCCGACGGAGATCACAGGCATGGGCGACGGCAGCAGCGCGGTGGGCATCGTCCCCGGCCAGACCTACCAGGGCGCGGACCTGTGGCGTGGTGTGTTCCTCCGCTCCGGCAACGACGCGGTACACGTCCTCGCGTCGATGAACGGCGGCGTACCGAAGACCGTGACGGACATGCAGGCGAGGGCGGACGCGCTGGGCGCCAAGGACACCCACGTCCGCAGCCCCGACGGCTACGACGCGGAGGGCCAGGTGTCGTCCGCGTACGACTTGTCCTTGTTCCTCCGCTCGGGCCTGAAGAACAAGGACTTCAAGGAGTACTGCGCGACGGCGGACGCGAAGTTCCCGGGCGGCCCGAACACCAAGGGCAAGCCGTTCGGCATCTCCAACACCAACCGCATGCTGTCGGGCATCGACGGGGTGGCCAAGTACCCGGGCCTGATCGGCGGCAAGAACGGCTACACCACCCACGCCGGCAACACCCTGGCCGAGGCCGCCACCCGCGACGGCCACACGATCCTGGTGACGGTGATGAACCCCCAGGAGAACAAGCGGGACAAGGTGTACACGGAGACGCGCGCGCTACTGGACTGGGGCTTCACGGCGGTGGGCAGGGCGAAGCCGGTGGGGACGCTGGACGCGGTGAAGCCGACGGCCCCGCCCAAGCCGGCGGGCACGGCGGCGGCGAAGACGGACTCGTCCGGGATGGGCGTCCTTGGCTGGACGGGCTTGGGCGCGGGGGCCGCGGTGGCGGCGGGGGTGGCTTATGTGGTGTTGAGGCGGCGGCCGGTGCGGATGCGGCGGAGGGGGTAGGGGGTGACCGGCGCAGCCCCGTTCCGGCCGGGCTCGGCCAGGAGGGACGCGCCCACCGGCTGCGCTTGGCTGCGCTGGATCACCAATGGTCGGCGGGGCTGTACGCCCCACCCCTGAGCCCGTCGACGAAGTCCCGCAGCACGGCCCGCCCGATCACCAAAGCCGGTCCAGCGGGACGTTTCGAGTCACGTATGGCGACATGGGCTGCGCCCACCTCGGCCGTCTCGACGCAGTCGCTCTGCGCCGCACTGTAGCTGGATTTCATCCAAGTCACGTGCAGCGTCGAAGCGTTCGGGATGACCTTACTCATGGTTCGCGTCCTTCAGCTCGGCGATCAGGGCGAGGGAGTCCTCGAACGAGAGCGCCGCAGCTTGCATCCGTTCGAAGCCCTGGCCATAGATTTGCACACGCTCCCGGTCTTCCACGTAGAGGGCGTCAGCCAAGCTCTCCAGGTGCACGACGTCGAGGTCCCGGTGCTCGGCGAAACCGAGGATCGTGAAGGGGCCCGTCACACCGGGATGCAGAGCAGTGCCGTCCGGCAGCACCTGGATGCTCACGTTCGGGAGCAACGCGCGGTCGATCAGCCGCTGCAACTGGTCACGCATTGTCGAAGGATTCAGGCAAGTCGCATTGAGTGCCGACTCATGGATGACGGCCCACAGTTCGAGCGGTTCATCGCGCGTCAGCACCACCTGCCGAGCCAGCCGCACCTCAACCAGTGCGTCCACCCTGTTCTCGATCGCGGCCGTCATCGCGGTGCTGCCGATCGCCTCCTTCGCGTACGCGGCGGTCTGGAGCAGGCCCGGGATCAGCCCGTACTGAAACGTACTGATCCGGGACGCCTCCGCCTCCAGACTGATCAAGTCCTCGTAGAGCGGCGACAGAGCGCCCTTGTACGAGTGCCACCACCCCCGCTTGCTGCCCTCACGAGTGAGGGTGAGCAGGGCCGCCCGCAGGTCGGAGTCACTGACACCGTAAATGTCGAGCAGTGCCTCAACATCCGCTGCCTTGGCCGCCGTTCGGGCTGACTCGATACGCGAAATCTTGGGCGTGTTGAGCTTCTGCTTCGCGCCCTTGGCGGCGACCTCCTCCAGCGTGAGCCCAGCCTCGTCACGGAACGCGCGCAGTTTGGAGCCGAGTCGGCGCCGCCGAACCGTAGGTGCACTCATCCACAACTTCCCTCCACGTCCCCGTGTCGATGCGGCAAGTCTGCACCGTCCTGCGATCACCATGCCAACGGCGCAGGAGCACTGCGACACACCCCTGGCACGGAAGAGTGAAAATTTTCATTTCTACAGCGACAGCCTTGCACGATGAGTAAGTTGACCGACGCCTTGCGATGGAGCGCACTCGATGAGTGCTGCTCCCTGGCCAACTGCACCGCCCTGGAGGCTCCATGCACCCCACGGCAGACCACAGTCCAAAGTGTTACGAGCAGCACCTCCACGCCCGACCGGAAGTCCTCGCGGCCGTCCGCCAAGCCATTCGCGCGCACCTCGACTCCTGGGGACTCGGCCACCTGGCCGACCCGGCAAACCTCTGCCTGACCGAACTGCTGGCCAACGTCGGCAAACACACCGACTCCTCAGAGTGCCAGCTCACCGTCCACCACCACGGCGACCGAGTCCGCGCCACAGTGAGCGACACGGCACACGCTCTGCCGGTCATGAGGGAACCGGATTTCCTGGCCGAGAGCGGCCGGGGCCTCTTCCTGATCGAGCGCACGGCCCACGCGTGGGGCGCGGCGCTGACATCAACCGGAAAGGAAGTCTGGTTCGAGTTACGGATCAGACCACCGCAGCCCGGACCCAACGAAAACGCCCCGACGACCGTGGTACCGGTCACCGGGACACGTCGACCAAACTCGTAGGAGCAGACGACATGAGCGACCATATCCGCGCCGCCCGTGCCGGAGCACCCCAGTGGGGGTGCTCGTGATGAGGGAAATGCAGCAATGGCGAGCCGGATGGGCCCGCGCCTCCGACGCTACGGAAGCGCTCAGGAAAGCGCTGGACGATCTCGGAGCCGCAGAGGGAGTCCGGGAACGACTCAGGCCCATCGTCAGCGGCAGAGGGACGCCGTGGGTGGAGCTCGGAATGATCCCCGCATCGCTGGCAGAAGCCATGGCGGAAGCGATCCGTACCGGACTGTCCAGTGGATTGTCTGCCAGAGGTACCACCGAGTTGAGCGGCTTGGCCGACCATCGTGATGGCAGAAGGCGACGGGGCCGTTAGGTCGGGGTGAGACCCAAGAAGGTGGGGCTGCACGTCTGTCTTATCCGCGTGCAGCCCCGCGCTTGCGTCCGTCCCCTCTCCGGTCAGTCCACCGTGCCCCACTCGGCCGGATACTCCGGCGGCCATGTCTTGGAGAAGTCGAAGAGCGACTCACGATCCAGAAGGTCGAACTCGGCCTCCCGCCAGCCCGGCTTACCACCTACGACGAAGCTACCCCCGTCGCCCGGCTCAAGCATCCACGTCCACTGGGCCTTGTCCGCTTCGATGCCGTGCCGCTCACGCAGCACTGCGAACTCAGCCTCGGTGGCTCGGCGAATGTGAAGGCCCTCCTCGTAGTACGGCTTGAGGAACATCAGCTCCACGTGACCGATGTAGACCTCCACTCGGGTAGTGGTCTTGTCGATCACGGTAGCTTCGCTCCACAACATCAGCTGACGATGCGAAGGGTTGAAGCTGACAACCCTGAACAGTCTTCCTCTACGGATGAACTCCGGCATCGATCACCACTCCTCGAGATCGGTATCACTGAGCCTTTTCCAATCTGACTGCGGTGTCGGCCTGTTGAGGGCCAAGGGCTGTACGCAACGACGAAGCTCCTGGTAGACGGGTTCTCAACCAAGATCACCCATGTCCGCCAGGAGCTTCGCGTGCTTGCCTACCCGTCGTCGATCGA
>NZ_JBVIHM010000009.1:202363-261091 GCF_055570295.1 Streptomyces sp. NPDC031265 | reverse complement strand
CCTCCGGCGGCAAGATGGGTGGGGGGGGACCGGGGGGGTTGGAGTCCCCCCCCCCCCCCCCCCCCCCCCCCCACCCCCTTTGCGGGGCCTGCGGCCCCTGCACCCCGCTTCGGGGCTCCGCCCCGGACCCCGCTCCTCAAACGCCGGAGGGGCTGAACTCGGCCCGGGCCCCGCTCTTCGCACGCCGTAGGTACCTAAGGGGCACGGGGAACTGCGTGTCCAGCCCCCACCGGGCCGCAGACCAACCCCGCACCCCCCGGAGGGCTCCGCGGGGAACTGCGTGTCCAGCCCCCACCGGGCCGCAGACCAACCCCGCACCCCCGCCCCCGTACGCTGGACCCCGTGCACGTACTTCACGACGCCCCCCTCGCCCCCCTCACCACCTTTCGGCTCGGTGGGCCGGCCGAGCGGCTGTTGACGGCTCTCAGCGATGACGAGGTCATCGAGGCCGTGCGGGAGGCCGATGGGGCGGGGACGCCTCTGCTCGTCATCGGTGGCGGCAGCAATCTCGTCATCGGGGACAAGGGGTTCGCCGGGACCGCCCTGCGGATCGCCACCCGGGGTTTCTCCCTCGACGGCACCCGGCTCGAAGTGGCCGCCGGGGAGGTCTGGAGCGACGCCGTGGCCCGGACCGTGGAGGCCGGGCTCGCCGGTATCGAGTGCCTGGCCGGGATTCCCGGGTCCGCCGGGGCCACCCCGATCCAGAACGTCGGCGCGTACGGCCAGGAGGTCTCCTCCACCATCCGCGAGGTCGTCGCGTACGACCGGGTCGAGCGGCGTACCGTCGTCCTGGCCGCCGGCGAGTGCGAGTTCTCCTATCGGCACAGCCGGTTCAAGGCTCTGCCCGAGCGGTACGTCGTCCTGCGCGTCCGGTTCGAGCTGGAGGACGCCGGCGGGCTCTCCGCGCCCATCAAGTACGCCGAGACCGCCCGCGCCCTCGGCGTCGAGCCCGGCGACCGCGTCCCGGCCGCCACCGCCCGCGAGACCGTTCTCAAGCTCCGGGCCGGCAAGGGCATGGTCCTCGACCCGGATGATCACGACACCTGGTCCGCCGGGTCCTTCTTCACCAATCCCATCCTGGGGGAGAGCCAGTACCGGGCCTTCCTCGCGAAGGTCGAGCAGCGGCTCGGCAGCGATGTCGCTCCGCCCGCCTGGGAACTCGGTGGCGGGCTCACCAAGACCTCCGCCGCCTGGCTCATCGACAAGGCCGGGTTCACCAAGGGGTACGGGTCCGGGCCCGCCCGGATCTCCACCAAGCACACCCTCGCCCTCACCAACCGCGGCGGCGCCACCACCGAGGACCTGCTCGCCCTCGCCCGCGAGGTCGTCGCGGGTGTGGAGCAGGCCTTCGGGGTGACGCTCGTCAATGAGCCGGTGACCGTCAACGCCGAGATCTGACCGGTCCGCAAGGACCGTCAGTACGACACGCAGACTCCCTGTTTCACCGTCTCCGGGTTGTCGATCATTCCCAGCATCGCGTCCGCCACGTCCGCCCGCCCGATCGTGCGGGCGCTGCGCGGGGTCGCCCCAATGGCCGTGCGGTAGGTGCCCGTCCTCGGTTTGTCGACCAGGCGGACCGGGCGTACCGCCGTCCAGTCCAGGGCCGAGGCGGCCAGCGTGGCCTCCGTGCGGCGCAGGTCCTCGTAGACGTCCTTGAGGACGCGCGTGACGATCGTCAGCGTGAGGCGGTCGAGGAACGGGTCGTCCGACGCCTCCGGGCCCACCGGGCCCGCGCTGATCACCAGCAGGCGGCGGGTGCCCTCCGCGTCCATCGCCTTCACGATCGAGCCGGTCAGGCGCGCAGTGATGCCCGCTGCCGCGTCCGCCCGCTTGTTCGCGCCGAGCCCCGAGAGCACCGCGTCCGCGCCCGCCACCGCCGGGCGCAGGGAGTCGGGGGAAGCGAGATCCCCCCGGACCACCTCCAGGCCCGGGCCCGTCACCGTGAACCGTTCCGGGTCCCGTACCACCGCCGTCACCTGGTGTCCGGCGGTCAGCGCCTGCCTGACCACCTCCCCGCCGATCCTGCCTGTCGCACCAAAAACCGTGAGCTTCATTTGCGTCACCCTCCCCTGGTGGATAGGTAATTACTCCGCCAAGGGTGCCTGAGGTGTTACGCGGCCAGCCAGGAATCCACCCCCGCGAGGAGCTTCGTCTTCACCTCTTGCGGCGCCGCCGACCCCCGTACCGACTGCCGGGCCAGCTCGGCCAGCTCGGCGTCGGTGAACGCGTGGTGGCGGCGGGCGATCTCGTACTGGGCGGCCAGCCGGGAGCCGAACAGGAGCGGGTCGTCGGCGCCGAGCGCCAGCGGCACGCCCGCCTCGTACAGCGTGCGCAGCGGGACGTCCTCGGGCTTCTCGTAGACGCCCAGGGCGACGTTGGAAGCGGGGCAGACCTCGCAGGTGATCCCGCGCTCGGCCAGGCGCTTCAGCAGCCGCGGGTCCTCGGCCGCGCGCACCCCGTGGCCGACGCGGGTGGCGTGCAGGTCGTCCAGGCAGTCCCGGATGGAGGCGGGGCCGTTCAGCTCGCCACCGTGCGGCGCGGCCAGCAGGCCGCCCTCCCGGGCGATCGCGAAGGCGCGGTCGAAGTCCCTTGCCATGCCCCGGCGTTCGTCGTTGGAGAGGCCGAAGCCGACCACGCCCCGGTCCGCGTACCGAACGGCCAGCCGGGCCAGTGTGCGGGCGTCCAGGGGGTGCTTCATCCGGTTCGCCGCGACCAGGACCCGCATGCCGAGCCCCGTCTCGCGCGCGGCCGACTCGACCGCGTCCAGGATGATCTCCAGGGCGGGGATGAGCCCGCCCAGCGTCGGCGCGTACGACGTCGGGTCGACCTGGATCTCCAGCCAGCCCGAGCCGTCCCGCACGTCCTCCTCTGCGGCCTCGCGCACCAGCCGCTGGATGTCCTCGGGGGTGCGCAGACATGAGCGCGCGATGTCGTACAGGCGCTGGAAGCGGAACCAGCCGCGCTCGTCGGTGGCCCGCAGCTTCGGCGGCTCGCCGCTGGTCAGCGCGTCGGGGAGGTGAACCCCGTACTTGTCGGCGAGCTCCAGCAGGGTCGTGGGGCGCATCGACCCCGTGAAGTGCAGGTGCAGATGGGCCTTCGGCAGGTCTCGTACGTCGCGAACGTGCTCCATCGGCTGATCTTGCCGCACCCCGGGCCCGTCCGACAGCCCCTTTCCCCGATCGGGACCTTGCCCGAACGCAGGAACGGGCCACCGACTCATGTGAGTCGGTGGCCCGTTCCGGACGGAGCGCCTCAGTCGCGCGCTTCCGCCAGCAGCTTCTGGATCCGCGAGACGCCCTCGACCAGGTCCTCGTCGCCCAGCGCGTAGGACAGACGCAGATAGCCCGGGGTGCCGAAGGCCTCGCCCGGGACGACCGCGACCTCGGCCTCGTCCAGGATCAGCGCGGCGAGCTCGACGGAGGTCTGCGGGCGCTTGCCGCGGATCTCCTTGCCGAGCAGGCCCTTCACCGAGGGGTACGCGTAGAACGCGCCCTCGGGGGTCGGGCAGATCACGCCGTCGATCTCGCTGAGCATCTTCACCATGGTCTGGCGGCGGCGGTCGAAGGCCTTGCGCATCTCGGCGACCGCGTCGAGGTCACCGGAGACCGCGGCGAGCGCCGCCACCTGGGAGACGTTGGCCACGTTGGACGTGGCGTGCGACTGCAGGTTGGTCGCGGCCTTGATGACGTCCTTGGGGCCGACGATCCACCCGACCCGCCAGCCGGTCATCGCGTACGTCTTGGCGACGCCGTTGACCACGATGCACTTGTCGCGCAGCTCGGGCAGGAGCGCAGGCAGCGAAACGGAGACGGCGTCCCCGTAGACCAGGTGCTCGTAGATCTCGTCGGTCAGCACCCACAGGCCGTGCTCGACGGCCCAGCGGCCGATGGCCTCGGTCTCGGCCTCGGTGTAGACCGAGCCGGTCGGGTTGGACGGGGAGACGAAGAGGACGACCTTGGTCTTCTCCGTACGAGCGGCCTCCAGCTGCTCGACCGAGACCCGGTAGCCGGTGGTCTCGTCGGCGACGACCTCGACCGGGACGCCGCCCGCGAGGCGGATCGACTCCGGGTAGGTGGTCCAGTACGGCGCCGGGACGATGACCTCGTCGCCCGGGTCCAGGATCGCCGCGAACGCCTCGTAGATCGCCTGCTTGCCGCCGTTGGTCACCAGGATCTGGGACGGGTCGACCTCGTAGCCGGAGTCGCGCAGGGTCTTCTCGGCGATGGCCTTCTTGAGCTCGGGCAGGCCGCCCGCCGGCGTGTAGCGGTGGTACTTCGGGTCGTGGCAGGCCGCGGCGGCCGCCTCGACGATGTAGTCCGGGGTCGGGAAGTCGGGCTCACCGGCGCCGAAGCCGATCACCGGCCGCCCGGCGGCCTTGAGGGCCTTGGCCTTGGCGTCGACGGCGAGGGTCGCGGACTCGGAGATCGCGCCGATGCGCGCGGACACCCGGCGCTCGGTCGGAGAAGTTGCAGCGCTCATACGGCCCATCGTCCCAGACCTGCCGCACCCCGGGCACACCGGTTTCATGGACCGGACGGGGCAGTTGCACAGTGCTTTCGGCGCATCCGCGCGGAGCTGTCAGCAGCTATCTGTTCGACGCCGGGCCCCGGACCACGTACACTCACCTGTCGTTGGCCTCCACCAACCGATCGACTGCGGGCACTCGGTGCACTCGGTCGGATGCGGTAGGTTGGGGGAACCACAAAGGGTCGTAGCTCAATTGGTAGAGCACTGGTCTCCAAAACCAGCGGTTGGGGGTTCAAGTCCCTCCGGCCCTGCTACACACACCTTCGCCAGGATGTGTGCGCATGTACGTACTTCTATGCACCGCCGTGCGGCTCCACCGGGCGCGGCACGGCCACGACCCGGAATCAGGTGAGAAGCGTGACGGACGCCGTGGGCTCCATCGACATGCCTGATGCCCAGGACGAGGCGTCTGCGGACCAGGAGTCCAAGAAGAAGGCCCGCAAGGGCGGCAAGCGCGGCAAGAAGGGCCCCCTGGGCCGTCTCGCGCTCTTCTACCGCCAGGTCGTCGCCGAGCTCCGCAAGGTGGTCTGGCCGACCCGAAACCAGTTGTCGACGTACACCACCGTGGTGATCGTGTTCGTCGTCATCATGATCGGGATCGTGACCACGATCGACACCGGATTCCAGCACGTCGTCAAGTACGTCTTCGGCTGATCCGCTGCGTAAGGGCGCCCACCCGGCGCCTTTTTCGCATTGTTCCACCCATCTGTAGCCAGGAAGAAGCAGCCACGTGTCTGACCCGAACCTGAACGACGCCATCGAGTCGGCGGAGTCCGTGGAGGACCAGCTCGACATCGTCGAGGCGGCGGACGCCGTGGACCCGGACCAGGCCGAGGCTGCCGACGCCGATGCGGGCGAGGCGGCCGAGCAGGCCGCGCTCCACGTCGAGGACGAGGACGAGCTGGAGGCCGCCGAGTCCGAGGACGCGGCCGCCGAGGCCGTCGCTGACGTCGAGGACGAGGACGCCACCGAAGCCGAGGCCGACGAGGACGAGGACGCCGAGGAGGCTCCCGCGGAGCCCGCCGCGCCCGTCGACGCGGTCGAGGCGCTCCGCCAGGAGCTGCGCGGCCTGCCCGGCGAGTGGTACGTCATCCACACCTACGCGGGCTACGAGAAGCGGGTGAAGGCGAACCTCGAACAGCGTGCCGTCTCGCTGAACGTCGAGGAGTTCATCTACCAGGCCGAGGTGCCCGAGGAAGAGATCGTCCAGATCAAGAACGGCGAGCGCAAGAACGTCCGGCAGAACAAGCTGCCCGGTTACGTTCTCGTCCGCATGGATCTGACGAACGAGTCCTGGGGCGTCGTCCGCAACACCCCGGGCGTCACCGGCTTCGTGGGCAACGCCTACGACCCGTACCCGCTGACCCTGGACGAGATCGTCAAGATGCTCGCCCCGGAGGCCGAGGAGAAGGCCGCCCGCGAGGCCGCCGAGGCCGAGGGCAAGCCGGCTCCGGCCCGCAAGGTCGAGGTCCAGGTGCTCGACTTCGAGGTCGGCGACTCGGTCACCGTCACCGACGGCCCGTTCGCCACGCTCCAGGCCACGATCAACGAGATCAACGCCGACTCGAAGAAGGTCAAGGGCCTCGTCGAGATCTTCGGCCGAGAGACTCCGGTCGAGCTCAGCTTCGACCAGATCCAGAAGAACTAGTTCCTTCCGGACCACACGTCTTCCGAACAGGTCAGACGGGCTCTTCAAAGCCCGTCTGACCTGCTCGGTTTTTAGCCGCAGACAGATACCCGTTATCGTTGTGCGGTATGCCTCCATCCGGATGACCGGATGCCAGGCGGTTCACTCTCACTAGGACCCGGAGAGAGCAATGCCTCCCAAGAAGAAGAAGGTCACGGGGCTTATCAAGCTCCAGATCAACGCCGGTGCGGCGAACCCGGCCCCGCCGGTCGGCCCCGCGCTCGGCCAGCACGGCGTCAACATCATGGAGTTCTGCAAGGCCTACAACGCGGCGACCGAGTCGCAGCGTGGCTGGGTGATCCCGGTGGAGATCACGGTCTACGAGGACCGCTCCTTCACCTTCATCACCAAGACTCCGCCGGCCGCGAAGATGATCCTCAAGGCCGCGGGTGTGGAGAAGGGCTCCGGCGAGCCGCACAAGACCAAGGTCGCGAAGATCACCGAGGCCCAGGTCCGCGAGATCGCCACGACGAAGCTCGCCGACCTGAACGCCAACGACCTGGACGCCGCGTCCAAGATCATCGCTGGCACCGCCCGTTCCATGGGCATCACGGTCGAGGGCTGATCCCAGCCTTCCCCGTAGTACCCCAGTGGTAGGACCAAGCGCTGGTCCGCACCACGACTCCATGCCTGAACCAACACAGGAGCAGAAGTGAAGCGCAGCAAGACTCTCCGCGCTGCGGACGCCAAGATCAACGCGGACAAGCTCTACGCCCCGCTTGAGGCCGTCCGTCTCGCCAAGGAGACCTCCGCGACCAAGTTCGACGGCACCGTCGAGGTCGCCTTCCGCCTGGGTGTCGACCCGCGCAAGGCCGACCAGATGGTCCGTGGCACCGTGAACCTCCCGCACGGCACCGGTAAGACCGCCCGGGTCCTGGTCTTCGCGACCGGTGACCGTGCCGAGGCCGCGCGTGCCGCCGGCGCCGACATCGTCGGCTCCGACGAGCTCATCGACGAGGTCGCCAAGGGCCGCCTGGACTTCGACGCCGTCGTCTCCACCCCGGACCTCATGGGCAAGGTCGGCCGCCTCGGCCGCGTGCTCGGTCCGCGTGGTCTGATGCCGAACCCGAAGACCGGTACGGTCACCCCCGACGTCGCCAAGGCCGTCGAGGAGATCAAGGGCGGCAAGATCGAGTTCCGCGTCGACAAGCACTCGAACCTGCACTTCATCATCGGCAAGGTGTCCTTCGACGACGCCAAGCTGGTGGAGAACTACGGCGCCGCTCTGGAGGAGATCCTCCGTCTGAAGCCGTCCGCCGCCAAGGGCCGGTACATCAAGAAGGCGACCCTCACCACCACGATGGGTCCCGGTATCGCGCTCGACTCCAACCGCACCCGCAACCTCCTCGTCGAGGAGGACCCGGCCGCGGTCTGAGCCTGACGGCTCGCATCGGCTGGTCCAGAGCCGGGCCCCGCACCTCTTCGGAGGTGCGGGGCCCGGCTTTTTGTCGCAACCGCGTCCCAACAGCCCCGGGCGGGCGCGGTGTTGTCGTACCCCTGCGCTACCGTCGACGGGCAAGGGAAAAGGCATTCGAGGGGGGACGCATGAACACCAGGTCCGTACGGCGTACGTGTATTTCGCTGGTGGCGGTGGGCGCGGCGCTCTCGGGGCTCGCCGCCTGCGGTGGCTCCGACAGCGGGGACAAGAAGAGCGCGCCCGCCAAGGAGCAGCACAAGGCCGGGTCGGACTTCAGCCCGGTCGCGGCCCTCCAGGCGGTGCAGAAGAAGACCGACGGGGTGGGCTCCGCCAAGGTCGAGACGACGATGTCCATGGGCACCGTGATGGGCCTTGAGGGCACCGGCACCCTGGCGTGGGGCAACGGGACGACCGGCGCCATGCGGATGAAGTACACCCAGGGCACCATGGCGCAGACCATGAAGCAGATGGGCAGCGACAGCATCGACGCCCGCTATCTGCGCGACGCCTACTTCGCGAACATGGGCCCCGCGTTCGCCAAGTCCCTCGGCGGCAAGCACTGGATCCGTTACGGCTATGACGACATGGCCAAGCTGATGGGCCCCAGCGGCGCCGTCATGAAGGACCAGATGCAGAACTCGACGCCCCAGCAGGGCGTGAAGGTGCTGCTCGCCTCGGGCGACGTCAAGAAGGTCGGCACCGAGGACGTCCGCGGCGTCCAGGCCACGCACTACTCGGGCACGGTCGACATGGCCAAGCTGGTGGGCAGCAGCTCGGGCCTGGACGCGAAGACGCTGGAAGCCTTCAAGTCCCAGATGACCAAGAGCGGCATCTCCACCGACACGGTCGACATCTGGGTGGACAAGGACGACCTCCTGGTGAAGAAGACCGAGCGGGCCGCGACGAAGAACGGTGAGATGAACACCACCGCCTTCTACTCGGACTACGGAGTGAAGGTCTCCGCCGAGGCCCCGGCGGCTTCCGACACCGTGGACTTCACGAGCCTGATCAAGCCCAAGTCGCCCACCCAGCAGTCGTAACCGCACAACAGCGGTCGCAACCCACGCAACAGCGGCCATATTCAGTCTCGCCCGTCACACCCTTGGGTTACGGTGCAGATGATCGACCCGATCTACGGGATCACGGCACGGGGGAACAAGGGGTGGGGTACATGAGCAGGTCCGGATGGACGCGGGCGGCGCTGGCGACGGCGACGGCCGCCCTGGTGGTGGCCGGGGCCGCGGGCTGCGGTGGCGACGACAAGAAGGCCGAGGGCGCGGGGGGCGCCAAGAAGGCCGCCGCCGCGCCGCAGTCCCGTACCGCCGCGTCGCAGGTGCTCGCGGCGGCGTACAAGAAGACCGCCGCGGCCAAGTCCGCGAAGGTTCGGATGACCATGTCGGCGCCCGCTGCTGCAGGGGCGGGCGCGGAGAAGACCGAGACCAGCGGTGTCATGGCCTGGAACCCGACGGCCATGGACCTCACCGTGACCTCCTCGGCGGCCAAGGGCATGGCGGGCGCGCCCGAGAAGACCCGCATGCTCTGGGTGAACAACGTCATGTACATGGACATGGGCGCCATGGGCGAGTCCGCCAAGGAGTTTGGCGGCAAGCGCTGGATCAAGTTCGACCTGACGGCGCTCGCCAAGCAGTCGGGCAAGGACCAGCTGGTCAAGCAGATGACCGCCGGCATGGAGAACATGAACCAGGACCCGGCCCAGCAGCTCGCCCTGCTGCTCGACTCGCCGAACCTGAAGCACCTGGGCGCCGAGCAGGTCGACGGGGTCTCGTCCGAGCACTACAAGGGCACGCTCACCATCGACGAGATGATGAAGAGCAACAAGATGCTGGACACCCTGACCCCCAAGGAGCGCGAGCAGCTCCTGGCCAACATGAAGAAGACCGGGGTCCAGGGGTACGACACCGAGGTCTGGGTCAACACGGACGGCTACCCGGTCCGGATGGACGTCAACATGAGCAGCCCCCAGGGCAAGGTCGTCACGTCCACGCACTACTCGGACTACGGCACCAAGGCCCAGGTCACGGCCCCGTCCGCGGGCGAGACCACCGACCTGTTCGAGATGCTGAAGGGCCTGGGCGACCTGGGCAAGGACGCCGGAACGGGCGGCCTCGGCGGCGCCTGACGGCCCGGGCCGACCGCCCCGTACGACCGGATTTGCTCGATCCGCCACCCGTCACGTATTCTTCCACAGAAGCCAAAGACCGCTGGTCGTTGCCGTTCCTTCGCAAGAGGGGGCGGTGGCCGAAGGATCCGCTGCATGCGGACGACCCGCGCAGGTGACTGTGGAAAGTTCCCGGACTCGTTCCGGTCGAGCTACGCCCCGTGCACTTGCGCCGGGGCGTTTTTCATGTTGCGGCCCCTTCTGAGCGGTCCTCATCACCCGGAAGGAGGCCGACGCCCATGGCAAGGCCCGACAAGGCTGCCGACGTAGCCGAGCTTGAGGACAAGTTCCGCAGCTCGAACGCCGTCGTGCTGACCGAGTACCGGGGTCTCACCGTGGCGCAGCTCAAGACGCTGCGCCGTTCGCTCGGTGAGAACGCCCAGTACGCCGTGGTGAAGAACACGCTGACCAAGATCGCGGCGAACAACGCCGGGATCACCTCGCTCGACGACCAGTTCACTGGTCCGACGGGTGCCGCCTTCATCACCGGTGACCCGGTGGAGTCGGCCAAGGGTCTGCGTGACTTCGCCAAGGAGAACCCGAACCTGATCATCAAGGGCGGTGTCCTTGACGGTAAGGCGCTGTCCGCCGATGAGATCAAGAAGCTTGCGGACCTTGAGTCCCGCGAGGTTCTGCTCAGCAAGCTGGCCGGCGCGTTCAAGGGCAAGCAGTCTCAGGCTGCCTCGCTCTTCCAGGCGCTGCCGTCGAAGTTCGTCCGCACTGCGGAAGCGCTTCGCGTCAAGCTCGCCGAGCAGGGCGGTGCCGAGTAATTCGGCTCGCGCAGTGATCTACGCCGCCTAGTGCGTAGGTCGTAGCGGGCCGTTACGCCCGCCTCTATATACAACCGGCACCTGCCGAATTAGTGGAAGGATCGCCCATCATGGCGAAGCTCTCTCAGGACGACCTCCTCGCCCAGTTCGAGGAGATGACCCTCATCGAGCTCTCCGAGTTCGTGAAGGCCTTCGAGGAGAAGTTCGACGTCACCGCCGCCGCGGCCGTCGCCGTTGCCGGCCCCGCCGCCGGTGGCCCCGCCGCCGAGGCCGAGGAGGAGAAGGACGAGTTCGACGTCATCCTCACCGGTGCGGGCGACAAGAAGATCCAGGTCATCAAGGTCGTGCGTGAGCTGACCTCGCTGGGTCTGAAGGAGGCCAAGGACCTCGTCGACGGCACCCCGAAGCCGGTCCTCGAGAAGGTCAACAAGGAGGCCGCCGAGAAGGCTGCCGAGTCCCTCAAGGCTGCCGGTGCGGCCGTCGAGGTCAAGTGACCTTGTGAGTCTTCTGACTCTTCTGTGCGTGACGTCCACGGGCGTGTAACGCGCACACACTGAAGGGCGATCACCCATCTGGGTGGTCGCCCTTCGGCGTACCCGGGCGACGCGTCACGGCTGCCTTGCACGGAGGGCGACAGGGAGTATGGTGATCATCGCCGTACGCCCCGTGTGCGCCTCGTAGCCGTAGCAGCCGTAACGGAGCGATCTCTGCGGAGCTGAGGGGTCTTGACGAACCGCACGCAGCGCGCAATTCTCAGGACGCGTCGTCACAAGGATCCGGATCCGAGGCATGGATCGACGGCGAAGAGGGCAGTAACGATGTGCGTCGTCACGGCGCGTGGCTTGCCGAGGTACTGAGAAGAACAATGAGGGTCGCGAAAAACCCGCCCTGGACATCAGTGGGCCGATTGGCTACACTGACCCTTTGCGCTGCCTGTTAGCTGCCCCCTGCCCGTCACCAGGGGCATGCCCTCGCTTGAGCATCGTTGATTGAACTGCCCTGACCTGGCCTTTCAGCCTCCATCAGGAAATGTCTCTCTCTGTGCCCTCGTGGGACCGGTACGCGCGTAGTGAGTCCGAGCCCTCGGAAGGACCCCCTCTTGGCCGCCTCGCGCAACGCCTCGACCGCCAATACGAACAACGGCGCCAGCACCGCCCCGCTGCGCATCTCCTTTGCAAAGATCAAGGAGCCCCTCGAGGTTCCGAACCTCCTTGCGCTGCAAACCGAGAGCTTTGACTGGCTGCTCGGCAACGCCGCTTGGAAGGCTCGTGTCGAGTCGGCCCTGGAGAACGGACAGGACGTCCCCACCAAGTCCGGTCTGGAGGAGATCTTCGAGGAGATCTCCCCGATCGAGGACTTCAGCGGGTCGATGTCGCTGACCTTCCGCGACCACCGCTTCGAGCCGCCCAAGAACTCGATCGACGAGTGCAAGGAGCGCGACTTCACGTTCGCGGCCCCGCTCTTCGTCACCGCCGAGTTCACCAACAACGAGACCGGCGAGATCAAGTCCCAGACGGTCTTCATGGGCGACTTCCCGCTCATGACCAACAAGGGCACCTTCGTCATCAACGGCACCGAGCGTGTCGTCGTGTCGCAGCTCGTCCGCTCGCCGGGTGTCTACTTCGACTCCAACATCGACAAGACGTCCGACAAGGACATCTACACGGCCAAGATCATCCCGTCCCGGGGTGCCTGGCTCGAGATGGAGATCGACAAGCGCGACATGGTCGGTGTCCGTATCGACCGCAAGCGCAAGCAGTCCGTCACCGTCCTCCTGAAGGCTCTCGGCTGGACCACCGAGCAGATCCTTGAGGAGTTCGGCGAGTACGAGTCGATGCGCGCCACCCTGGAGAAGGACCACACCCAGGGCCAGGACGACGCGCTGCTCGACATCTACCGCAAGCTGCGCCCGGGCGAGCCGCCGACGCGCGAGGCCGCTCAGACGCTGCTCGAGAACCTCTACTTCAACCCGAAGCGCTACGACCTCGCGAAGGTCGGCCGCTACAAGGTGAACAAGAAGCTCGGCGCGGATGAGCCGCTGGACGCCGGCGTCCTCACCACGGACGACGTCATCGCGACCATCAAGTACCTGGTCAAGCTGCACGCGGGCGAGACCGAGACCACCGGTGAGTCGGGTCGGAACATCGTCGTCGAGACCGACGACATCGACCACTTCGGCAACCGTCGTCTGCGCAACGTCGGCGAGCTCATCCAGAACCAGGTCCGTACGGGTCTGGCGCGTATGGAGCGAGTCGTCCGCGAGCGGATGACGACCCAGGACGTCGAGGCGATCACGCCGCAGACCCTGATCAACATCCGGCCGGTCGTCGCCTCCATCAAGGAGTTCTTCGGCACCAGCCAGCTGTCGCAGTTCATGGACCAGAACAACCCGCTGTCGGGTCTCACCCACAAGCGCCGTCTGTCGGCGCTTGGCCCGGGTGGTCTCTCCCGTGAGCGGGCCGGCTTCGAGGTCCGTGACGTGCACCCGTCCCACTACGGCCGCATGTGCCCGATCGAGACCCCTGAAGGCCCGAACATCGGTCTGATCGGTTCGCTCGCCTCGTACGGCCGCGTCAACGCGTTCGGCTTCATCGAGACGCCGTACCGCAAGGTCGTCGACGGCCAGGTCACCGACGAGGTCGACTACATCACGGCCGACGAGGAAGACCGCTTCGTCATCGCGCAGGCCAACGCCGCGCTCAACGACGAGCTCCAGCTCACCGAGGCCCGCGTCCTGGTCCGCCGTCGTGGCGGCGAGGTCGACTACGTGCCGCCGGCCGAGGTGGACTACATCGACGTCTCGCCGCGCCAGATGGTGTCGGTCGCGACCGCGATGATCCCCTTCCTGGAGCACGACGACGCCAACCGTGCCCTCATGGGCGCGAACATGATGCGCCAGGCCGTGCCGCTCATCAAGTCCGAGGCGCCGCTCGTCGGCACCGGCATGGAGTACCGCTGCGCCACCGACGCGGGCGACGTGCTCAAGGCCGAGAAGGACGGTGTGGTCCAGGAGGTCTCCGCGGACTACATCACCATCGCCAACGACGACGGCACGTACACCACGTACCGCCTGCACAAGTTCTCCCGCTCGAACCAGGGCACCTCGGTCAACCAGAAGGTTGTCGTGGACGAGGGCGCGCGGATCATCGCGGGCCAGGTCCTCGCCGACGGTCCGGCGACCGAGAACGGCGAGATGGCGCTGGGCAAGAACCTGCTCGTGGCGTTCATGCCGTGGGAGGGTCACAACTACGAGGACGCGATCATCCTGTCGCAGCGCCTCGTGCAGGACGACGTCCTCTCCTCGATCCACATCGAGGAGCACGAGGTCGACGCCCGTGACACCAAGCTCGGCCCGGAGGAGATCACCCGGGACATCCCGAACGTCTCCGAGGAGGTCCTCGCCGACCTCGACGAGCGCGGCATCATCCGTATCGGTGCCGAGGTCGTCGCCGGCGACATCCTCGTCGGCAAGGTCACGCCCAAGGGTGAGACCGAGCTGACGCCGGAGGAGCGCCTGCTCCGCGCGATCTTCGGTGAGAAGGCCCGTGAGGTCCGTGACACCTCGCTGAAGGTGCCGCACGGCGAGACGGGCAAGATCATCGGCGTCCGCGTCTTCGACCGTGAAGAGGGCGACGAGCTGCCGCCGGGCGTGAACCAGCTGGTTCGTGTCTACGTGGCGCAGAAGCGCAAGATCACGGACGGTGACAAGCTCGCCGGCCGTCACGGCAACAAGGGTGTCATCTCCAAGATCCTGCCGATCGAGGACATGCCGTTCCTGGAGGACGGCACCCCGGTCGACATCATCCTCAACCCGCTGGGTGTCCCGTCCCGAATGAACCCGGGACAGGTCCTGGAGATCCACCTCGGCTGGCTCGCCAGCCGCGGCTGGGACGTCTCCGGTCTGGCCGACGACTGGGCCCAGCGCCTCCAGGCCATCGGCGCCGACCAGGTCGCCCCCGGCACCAACGTCGCGACGCCGGTCTTCGACGGCGCCCGCGAGGACGAGATCGCCGGTCTCTTCGAGGCCACGATCCCGAACCGCGACGGGGACCGCCTGGTCCAGCCGTCCGGCAAGGCCAACCTGTTCGACGGCCGCTCCGGCGAGCCGTTCCCGGACCCGATCTCGATCGGGTACATGTACATCCTGAAGCTGCACCACCTGGTCGACGACAAGCTTCACGCCCGCTCGACCGGTCCGTACTCGATGATCACCCAGCAGCCGCTGGGTGGTAAGGCCCAGTTCGGTGGCCAGCGCTTCGGTGAGATGGAGGTGTGGGCGCTGGAGGCATACGGCGCCGCCTACGCCCTCCAGGAGCTGCTGACCATCAAGTCCGACGACGTCACCGGCCGCGTGAAGGTCTACGAGGCCATCGTCAAGGGCGAGAACATCCCTGAGCCCGGCATTCCCGAGTCCTTCAAGGTGCTCATCAAGGAAATGCAGTCGCTCTGCCTCAACGTGGAGGTGCTGTCCTCGGACGGCATGTCCATCGAGATGCGCGACACGGACGAGGACGTCTTCCGCGCTGCGGAGGAGCTCGGTATCGACCTGTCCCGGCGCGAGCCGAGCAGCGTCGAAGAGGTCTGACGGGTCTGGTGGGGGCTCTCCCGTAGAGCCCCCACCGTCCCCGGACCCCCCTCAGACCATCTTGAAGAATCGACCCCGAAAGAGGGATTGACGACAAGTGCTCGACGTCAACTTCTTCGACGAGCTGCGGATCGGCCTTGCTACCGCTGACGACATCCGTCAGTGGTCCCACGGTGAGGTCAAGAAGCCGGAGACCATCAACTACCGCACCCTCAAGCCCGAAAAGGACGGACTCTTCTGCGAGAAGATCTTCGGTCCGACCCGGGACTGGGAGTGCTACTGCGGTAAGTACAAGCGCGTTCGCTTCAAGGGCATCATCTGTGAGCGCTGTGGCGTCGAGGTCACGCGCGCCAAGGTGCGCCGTGAGCGGATGGGCCACATCGAGCTTGCCGCTCCCGTCACCCACATCTGGTACTTCAAGGGCGTCCCCTCGCGCCTTGGCTACCTGCTCGACCTCGCGCCGAAGGACCTTGAGAAGGTCATCTACTTCGCCGCGTACATGATCACGTTCGTGGACGAGGAGCGCCGTACGCGCGACCTGCCGTCGCTGGAGGCCCACGTCTCCGTCGAGCGCCAGCAGATCGAGAACCGCCGCGACGCCGACCTCGAAGCCCGCGCCAAGAAGCTCGAGACGGACCTCGCCGAGCTTGAGGCCGAGGGTGCCAAGGCCGATGTGCGCCGCAAGGTGCGCGAGGGCGCCGAGCGCGAGATGAAGCAGCTGCGCGACCGTGCGCAGCGCGAGATCGACCGTCTGGACGAGGTCTGGTCGCGCTTCAAGAACCTCAAGGTCCAGGACCTTGAGGGCGACGAACTGCTCTACCGCGAGCTGCGTGACCGCTTCGGCACGTACTTCGACGGCTCGATGGGTGCCGCTGCCCTGCAGAAGCGCCTGGAGACCTTCGACCTCGACGAGGAGGCCGAGCGCCTCCGCGAGATCATCCGCACCGGCAAGGGCCAGAAGAAGACCCGTGCGCTCAAGCGCCTCAAGGTCGTCTCCGCGTTCCTGCAGACCAGCAACAGCCCCAAGGGCATGGTGCTGGACTGCGTCCCGGTCATCCCGCCGGACCTTCGCCCGATGGTGCAGCTGGACGGTGGCCGCTTCGCGACCTCCGACCTGAACGACCTGTACCGCCGTGTGATCAACCGCAACAACCGTCTGAAGCGTCTGCTCGACCTCGGTGCCCCCGAGATCATCGTGAACAACGAGAAGCGGATGCTCCAGGAGGCGGTCGACGCCCTCTTCGACAACGGCCGTCGCGGTCGCCCGGTCACGGGCCCCGGCAACCGTCCGCTGAAGTCCCTCAGCGACATGCTGAAGGGCAAGCAGGGTCGATTCCGTCAGAACCTGCTCGGCAAGCGTGTGGACTACTCCGCGCGTTCCGTCATCGTCGTCGGTCCGCAGCTGAAGCTGCACCAGTGCGGTCTGCCCAAGGCCATGGCGCTGGAGCTCTTCAAGCCGTTCGTGATGAAGCGCCTGGTCGACCTGAACCACGCGCAGAACATCAAGAGCGCCAAGCGGATGGTCGAGCGCGGCCGCACGGTCGTGTACGACGTCCTCGAAGAGGTCATCGCCGAGCACCCGGTTCTGCTGAACCGTGCGCCCACGCTGCACCGCCTCGGCATCCAGGCCTTCGAGCCCCAGCTGGTCGAGGGCAAGGCCATCCAGATCCACCCGCTCGTCTGCACCGCGTTCAACGCGGACTTCGACGGTGACCAGATGGCCGTGCACCTGCCGCTCTCCGCGGAGGCGCAGGCCGAGGCCCGCATCCTGATGCTGTCCTCGAACAACATCCTGAAGCCGGCCGACGGTCGTCCCGTCACCATGCCGACCCAGGACATGGTGCTCGGCCTCTTCTTCCTCACCACGGACGAGGAGGAGCGCGAGGTCAAGGGTGAAGGCCGCGCGTTCAACTCCACGGCTGAAGCGATCATGGCGTTCGACGCCCGGGAGCTCTCGCTCCAGGCGAAGGTCGACATCCGCTTCCCGATCGGCACCGTCCCGCCGCGTGGCTGGACCCCGCCGGTGGACCAGGACGGCGAGACGACCTGGCAGCAGGGCGACTCGTTCCGTCTGCGCACCTCCCTGGGCCGCGCGCTCTTCAACGAGCTGCTGCCCGAGGACTACCCGTTCGTCGACTACTCGGTGGGCAAGAAGCAGCTCTCCGAGATCGTCAACGACCTGGCCGAGCGCTACCCCAAGGTCATCGTGGCGGCGACGCTCGACAACCTGAAGGCGGCCGGCTTCTTCTGGGCGACCCGTTCCGGCGTCACCGTCGCCGTTTCGGACATCGTCGTCCCGGAGGCCAAGAAGGCCATCGTCCAGGGCTACGAGGCCCAGGACGAGAAGGTCCAGAAGCAGTACGAGCGCGGTCTGATCACCAAGGACGAGCGCACGCAGGAGCTCATCGCGATCTGGACCAAGGCGACCAACGAGGTTGCCGAGGCGATGAACGCGAACTTCCCGAAGACGAACCCCATCTTCATGATGGTTGACTCGGGTGCCCGAGGAAACATGATGCAGATGCGTCAGATCGCGGGTATGCGTGGTCTGGTGTCGAACGCGAAGAACGAGACCATCCCGCGTCCGATCAAGGCGTCCTTCCGTGAGGGCCTCACCGTTCTGGAGTACTTCATCTCCACGCACGGTGCCCGTAAGGGTCTGGCGGACACCGCCCTGCGTACCGCCGACTCGGGCTACCTGACCCGTCGTCTGGTGGACGTCTCGCAGGACGTGATCATCCGCGAGGAGGACTGCGGCACCGACCGCGGCCTGAAGCTGAAGATCGCGGTCAAGGGCGAGGACGGTGTGCTCCGCAAGACGGAGGACGTCGAGACCTCGGTCTACGCCCGCATGCTCGCCGAGGACGTCGTCGTCGACGGCAAGGTCATCGCGCCGGCCAACGTGGACCTCGGTGACGTGCTCATCGACGCGCTGGTCAACGCGGGCGTCGAGGAGGTCAAGACCCGCTCGGTCCTGACCTGTGAGTCGGCCGTCGGCACCTGTGCCTTCTGCTACGGCCGCTCGCTGGCCACCGGCAAGCTGGTCGACATCGGTGAGGCGGTCGGCATCATCGCCGCCCAGTCCATCGGTGAGCCCGGTACCCAGCTGACGATGCGTACCTTCCACACCGGTGGTGTGGCCGGTGACGACATCACCCAGGGTCTGCCCCGTGTCGTCGAGCTCTTCGAGGCTCGTACGCCGAAGGGTGTCGCCCCGATCTCCGAGGCGGACGGTCGCGTCCGTATCGAGGAGACCGAGAAGACCAAGAAGATCGTCATCACCCCCGACGACGGCAGCGACGAGACGGCGTTCCCGATCTCGAAGCGCGCCCGTCTGCTGGTGGGCGAGGGCGACCACGTCGGGGTGGGCCAGAAGCTCACCGTGGGTGCCACCAACCCGCACGACGTGCTCCGGATCCTCGGTCAGCGCGCGGTCCAGGTCCACCTGGTCGGCGAAGTCCAGAAGGTCTACAACTCGCAGGGCGTGTCGATCCACGACAAGCACATCGAGATCATCATCCGGCAGATGCTGCGCCGCGTGACGATCATCGAGTCCGGCGACGCGGAGCTGCTGCCGGGCGAGCTGGTCGAGCGCGGCAAGTTCGAGACCGAGAACCGTCGGGTCGTGACGGAAGGCGGCCACCCGGCCTCCGGCCGTCCGCAGCTGATGGGTATCACCAAGGCCTCGCTGGCGACGGAATCCTGGCTGTCGGCCGCCTCCTTCCAGGAGACGACCCGAGTCCTGACGGATGCGGCGATCAACGCCAAGTCCGACAGCCTCATCGGCCTCAAGGAGAACGTCATCATCGGTAAGCTCATCCCGGCCGGTACGGGTCTGTCCCGCTACCGCAACATCCGGGTGGAGCCGACCGAGGAGGCCAAGGCCGCGATGTACTCGGCCGTCGGCTACGACGACATCGACTACTCGCCGTTCGGCACCGGTTCCGGCCAGGCCGTTCCGCTGGAGGACTACGACTACGGTCCGTACAACCAGTAAGGCGTACGTCCACTGAAGGGCGCCCACTCCGTTTCACACGGGGTGGGCGCCCTTCGGCGTATCGTGGGTGGCCTTGTCGAACGCATATGCGAAATGTGAGCAGCGGGAGAGGCGGTGCGGCCGATGACGGCGGGTGCTCAGGAGCGGCTGGTGGACGTGGTGGTGGCCGCGGTGGAGGTGGCGGCCGAGGCGGGGGAGTCCGGTACGTACACCGCCGATGTCGGCCGGACGCTCGGGGCGGTCGTGGCCAAGGTGGGGGCGCGGATCGCCGTCGACGGGGAGGCGCGGGGGTTCTCCAGCGGGTGGCGGGAGGCCATGGCGTTCGTGTCCGGGGGTGGCGCTGAGGGCGGGGCGCGGGTGGTGCGGATGCCGGTGCGCGGGGGAGAGGGTGAGGTCACTCCCGGGTGAGCGGCACGTGCCCCGGGAAGTTGCGGGGGCGCACGCTGGTGGCGTGCGAGCGTGCACGCAAATACGGAGGAGAGTGACAAGGCCCGGAATCTTGGCACAAAACTCTTGCAGCGCTGGCCGGGCGGGCCATTAATTCCTTGCGCGCAAGCGCGATAGTCTGGTCCTTGCCGCGGAGGAGGCGATCACCATGACCACCAGCGAGCTGGACCGGTTCGCGACCTGGATCGAAGACCTGATCCGTCGGCGCGGCTTCGACATCGACAGCCCGCGCGGTGGCGGCAGGTCGCGCCTCGCCGATGAGGCCGGGGTGCACAGGGCCGCCGTCACCCGTCTGCTGCAGCGCCAGAGCATGCCCGACCTGGAGACCACCCGGCGGCTGGCGCATGTGCTCCAGGTGCCGGTACGGGAGATGCTGATCCGCTCCGGGCGGCTCACCGAGGACGATCTTCCGCTGCCGTCCCTGCGCGGTGCCTGCGCGGGTGGTGGCGGGGCGCCGTGGCAGCTGACCCTGGAAGAGGCGGCTGTCGGGCTCGGCGTGCCGCCGGAGCAGCGGGCGATGTTCATCAAGGTCGCGGGGCAGTTCCTGCCGGACGCGGCCTCCCGGGGGTCTGTGGAGTCCCGCTAGGGCCTGTTCCGGGGGATCTGGTCGCCTGCGAGGTGCCTGCGCCTTCCGGTCCTGGTGAGCGGGGTCCTGGCACGCCCTCCCCCCTGGCCCTTGAGGCCTTGCGGGAGGGCGTGCCAGGACCCCGCGTCCCAGACAAGATCCGCCGGACAGGCCCCAGGTGCGGCTCTGGGGGGTGATCGCCCGCGGACCGTGCGCGGCTGATCGCGCCCACGCGACGGGGCCGCACAACGTCACAGCCCCGCGCCCCCAAGGGTGCTCGCAAGCACGTCTCGTACCGACAAGGGTGGCTCGGGGCCCCGCCCAGTAAGCTGTCACGGCCTGTCCCACGTCCCATGGGCGGGACTGGCGGCGAGGGGACGCGAGAGAGAGCCGTGCATGGCTGAGAGCGACGGGTTCTCCCGGCCCAGCGGCGACCGAGCCGGTCGTGCGGGCCGCGATCCCGGGTCCCGTCCACCCGACGACCGCCGCGACCCGCGCCCCGCCTCCCCGTACGACCGCCCGGAAGGTGCCTCGACGGGTGCTGGGGCCTCCGGGGGCCTGCCGCCGCCCCCGGACAGTCTGTCCGGGCTGCTGGCCTCCTTGGGGGCCCATCTCGAACGCCACTCCGCCGAGGAGCTGGTCGTCATGCTCCGGGACGAGCTGGAGCGGCGTGAGCTGCGGGCGTACGCGGCCGGCTGGCGCGACGCGGCCGCCCAGTACCAGCTCGCCCTGGACGAGACCGCCTCGGCCGCCAGGGCGCGGAGCTTACGGAGGGTGGGCCGCCGGGCCGGGCAGGGCGAGGTCATCCCGCTGCACAGGGAGTCCCGTACGCCGCCGGATCCGGGAGAGATACCCGACACCCCGGAAGCCCCCGAGCCGTCCGCCTCCCCGCCGCGGCCCCGTGCCGAGGACGCCGCGCCCGGGGCCGCGCCCGACCCCGACGCCCCGCCCGGCACGCCAGGGCTCGTGCCCAAGAGCCCGCGTTCCAGGGCGCCGACGATCCCCCGGCTGGCCGCGCCCCGGCGGGAGCGGGGACGGGGGGCCGACGAGTCTTCGGAGGAGGGGCCCGCGTGAGACGCGTCTCACCGGGTCCGCAGGGTGTCCCGCGTGTGGGTATTTGTTTTGACCCAAGTCGATGAGGTAGGTACGCTCAGACCTTGTGCCTGGGGTGTGCCTGGGCTCCCCTGCGTGCCTACGTCCGCAGGACGAGCCAGATACGGCCACCGCAATCTGCGCCCTCTCCGTGCCCACGGTGAGACCCGCAGCATTCGACACACCCGACCGCGTGGGTCGGCGACGTTCCAGGTTAGTTTCACCAACGGCACACAGAAACCGGAGAAGTAGTGCCTACGATCCAGCAGCTGGTCCGGAAGGGCCGGCAGGACAAGGTCGAGAAGACGAAGACGCCCGCGCTTGAGGCCTCGCCCCAGCGTCGCGGCGTCTGCACGCGTGTGTTCACGACCACCCCGAAGAAGCCGAACTCGGCGCTGCGGAAGGTCGCGCGTGTGCGTCTGACCTCCGGCATCGAGGTCACGGCCTACATTCCGGGTGAGGGACACAACCTGCAGGAGCACTCGATCGTGCTCGTGCGTGGTGGCCGTGTGAAGGACCTGCCGGGTGTTCGTTACAAGATCATCCGCGGTGCGCTTGACACGCAGGCTGTCAAGAACCGCAAGCAGGCCCGCAGCCGCTACGGCGCCAAGAAGGAGAAGTAAGAATGCCTCGTAAGGGCCCCGCCCCGAAGCGCCCGGTCATCATCGACCCGGTCTACCAGTCTCCTCTTGTCACCTCGCTGATCAACAAGATCCTGCTGGACGGCAAGCGCTCCACCGCCGAGCGCATCGTCTACGGCGCCATGGAAGGCCTCCGCGAGAAGACCGGTGCTGACCCGGTCATCACGCTGAAGCGCGCGCTGGAGAACGTCAAGCCGTCCCTTGAGGTCAAGTCCCGCCGTGTCGGTGGCGCGACCTACCAGGTGCCGATCGAGGTCAAGCCCGGCCGCGCCGCCACCCTCTCGCTCCGCTGGATCGTGGGTTACTCCCGCGCCCGCCGCGAGAAGACCATGACCGAGCGCCTCATGAACGAGCTGCTCGACGCCTCCAACGGTCTTGGCGCTGCCGTCAAGAAGCGCGAGGACACGCACAAGATGGCCGAGTCCAACAAGGCCTTCGCGCACTACCGCTGGTAGTCGCAACCCACATCGAGACCGAGAGAAGACTGAGCCTTATGGCCACCACTTCGCTTGACCTGGCCAAGGTCCGCAATATTGGGATCATGGCCCACATCGACGCGGGCAAGACGACCACCACTGAGCGGATCCTGTTCTACACCGGCGTTTCGTACAAGATCGGTGAAGTCCACGACGGCGCTGCCACGATGGACTGGATGGAGCAGGAGCAGGAGCGCGGCATCACCATCACGTCCGCCGCGACGACCTGTCACTGGCCGCTCGAGGACGTCGACCACACCATCAACATCATCGACACCCCGGGTCACGTGGACTTCACGGTCGAGGTGGAGCGTTCGCTCCGCGTCCTCGACGGTGCCGTCACCGTGTTCGACGGTGTCGCGGGTGTGGAGCCGCAGTCCGAGACGGTCTGGCGTCAGGCCGACCGTTACGGCGTTCCGCGCATCTGCTTCGTCAACAAGCTCGACCGCACCGGCGCCGAGTTCCACCGCTGCGTCGACATGATCGTGGACCGCCTCGGCGCGACCCCGATCGTGATGCAGCTGCCGATCGGTGCCGAGGCGAACTTCGAGGGTGTTGTCGACCTCGTTCGTATGAAGGCTCTTGTCTGGTCCGCCGAGGCCACCAAGGGCGAGATGTACGACGTCGTCGACATCCCGGCCACACACGTCGAAGCCGCTGAAGAGTGGCGCGGCAAGCTGGTCGAGACCGTCGCGGAGAACGACGACCAGATCATGGAGCTGTTCCTGGAGGGCGTCGAGCCCACCGAGGAGCAGCTGTACGCCGCGGTCCGTCGTATCACCATCGCGTCCGGCAAGGGCGGGGACACCACGGTGACCCCCGTCTTCTGCGGCACCGCGTTCAAGAACAAGGGCGTTCAGCCCCTGCTCGACGCGGTCGTGCGCTACCTGCCTTCGCCCCTGGACGTCGAGGCCATCGAGGGCCACGACGTCAAGGACGCCGAGGTTGTCGTCAAGCGCAAGCCGTCGGACGACGAGCCGCTGTCGGCTCTCGCGTTCAAGATCGCGAGCGACCCGCACCTCGGCAAGCTCACCTTCATCCGGATCTACTCCGGTCGCCTGGAGGCCGGCACCTCGGTGCTGAACTCCGTCAAGGGCAAGAAGGAGCGCATCGGCAAGATCTACCGCATGCACGCGAACAAGCGTGAGGAGATCGAGGCGGTGGGCGCCGGCGACATCGTCGCCGTCATGGGCCTGAAGCAGACCACCACCGGTGAGACGCTGTGCGACGAGAAGAACCCGGTCATCCTGGAGTCCATGGACTTCCCGGCGCCGGTCATTCAGGTCGCCATCGAGCCCAAGTCCAAGGGTGACCAGGAGAAGCTGGGTGTCGCCATCCAGCGTCTCGCGGAGGAGGACCCCTCCTTCCAGGTGCACTCGGACGAGGAGACCGGCCAGACCATCATCGGTGGTATGGGCGAGCTTCACCTCGATGTCCTCGTCGACCGTATGCGTCGCGAGTTCAAGGTCGAGGCGAACGTCGGCAAGCCGCAGGTCGCGTACCGCGAGACGATCCGCAAGGCCGTCGAGCGTCATGACTACACCCACAAGAAGCAGACCGGTGGTACCGGTCAGTTCGCCAAGGTGCAGATCGCGATCGAGCCCATCGAGGGCGGCGAGGCGTCGTACGAGTTCGTGAACAAGGTCACCGGTGGCCGCATCCCCCGGGAGTACATCCCGTCGGTGGACGCGGGTGCGCAGGAGGCCATGCAGTTCGGCATCCTGGCCGGCTACGAGATGACTGGCGTCCGCGTCATCCTTCTCGACGGTGGCTACCACGAGGTCGACTCCTCCGAGCTCGCGTTCAAGATCGCCGGTTCGCAGGCCTTCAAGGAGGCCGCGCGCAAGGCTTCCCCGGTGCTCCTTGAGCCGATGATGTCCGTCGAGGTCACCACGCCCGAGGACTACATGGGTGAAGTCATCGGTGACATCAACTCCCGCCGTGGCCAGATCCAGGCCATGGAGGAGCGCAGCGGCGCTCGCGTCGTGAAGGGCCTCGTGCCCCTCTCGGAGATGTTCGGCTACGTCGGAGACCTCCGCAGCAAGACCTCGGGTCGCGCAAGCTACTCGATGCAGTTCGACTCCTACGCCGAGGTTCCGCGGAACGTCGCCGAGGAGATCATCGCGAAGGCCAAGGGCGAGTAACTCTTCCGAGTTCAATCGCTTTAGGCTTGTCACCGGAGCCCAGTGGGGCATTCGGCGCAATGCGAGAGTATTGCGGTGAATGCCCCCGGCCCCGGCATCCCAGCAAAGATCACCTGGCGCCGATGAGTAAGGCGTACCAGAACCACTCCGCAGGAGGACCCCAGTGGCGAAGGCAAAGTTCGAGCGGACTAAGCCGCACGTCAACATCGGCACCATCGGTCACATCGACCACGGTAAGACGACCCTCACGGCCGCCATTACCAAGGTGCTGCACGACGCGTACCCGGACCTGAACGAGGCCTCGGCCTTCGACCAGATCGACAAGGCTCCCGAGGAGCGCCAGCGCGGTATCACGATCTCGATCGCGCACGTCGAGTACCAGACGGAGTCGCGTCACTACGCGCACGTCGACTGCCCGGGTCACGCTGACTACATCAAGAACATGATCACGGGTGCGGCGCAGATGGACGGCGCCATCCTCGTGGTCGCGGCCACCGACGGCCCGATGCCGCAGACCAAGGAGCACGTGCTCCTGGCCCGCCAGGTCGGCGTTCCGTACATCGTCGTCGCCCTGAACAAGGCCGACATGGTGGACGACGAGGAGATCCTGGAGCTCGTCGAGCTCGAGGTCCGTGAGCTCCTCTCCGAGTACGAGTTCCCGGGCGACGACCTTCCGGTCGTCCAGGTCTCGGCGCTCAAGGCTCTTGAGGGCGACGCCAAGTGGGGCCAGACCGTTCTCGACCTGATGAAGGCCGTCGACGAGTCCATCCCGCAGCCCGAGCGTGACGTCGACAAGCCGTTCCTGATGCCGATCGAGGACGTCTTCACGATCACCGGTCGTGGCACCGTCGTCACCGGTCGTATCGAGCGTGGTGTCCTCAAGGTCAACGAGACCGTCGACATCATCGGCATCAAGACCGAGAAGACCACCACCACGGTCACCGGCATCGAGATGTTCCGCAAGCTGCTCGACGAGGGCCAGGCCGGTGAGAACGTCGGTCTGCTCCTCCGTGGCATCAAGCGCGAGGACGTCGAGCGCGGCCAGGTCATCATCAAGCCGGGTTCGGTCACGCCGCACACCGAGTTCGAGGCCCAGGCGTACATCCTGTCCAAGGACGAGGGTGGCCGTCACACGCCGTTCTTCAACAACTACCGCCCGCAGTTCTACTTCCGTACGACTGACGTGACCGGTGTCGTTACCCTCCCCGAGGGCACCGAGATGGTCATGCCGGGCGACAACACCTCCATGACGGTGAACCTGATTCAGCCCGTCGCCATGGAGGAGGGCCTCAAGTTCGCCATCCGTGAGGGTGGCCGGACCGTGGGCGCCGGCCAGGTCGTCAAGATCAACAAGTAATTACTTGTTGTCTGACCTGGTAGCTCGCAACTGAGCACCAAGAGAGGGCCCCGCACCGAAAGGTGCGGGGCCCTCTTGCTGTACGCGTCTCAGCCCGCGGCCCGCACCGGAGGAGCCCCGGCCGACCCCAGCGCCCACACCCACGGCGCCCCGTCGACGCCAAGGCCGACGGCGACCGGCCCGCGTGCGGTGAGGTGCAGGGTCGGGGCGTCGACCGGGACGGCGCCCTGCGTACGGATCCGGCGCTCACCCCCGACGAGGGCCTGCACCCGCCCCTTGACGTCCTTGCCGAGCACGACGAGCCCGTCCCTGGGCGCCAGGAGCGCGCCGACGGGCCCGTACCCGTCGAAGTCGTGGGGCGCGGGGGCGCGGCCGGTCCCATCGGCGCGTACGGAGACGAGCCGGGGGTCGGCAGGAGCGAGCCCCTTGCCCTTGGTCTTCCGTGGATCGGTGAGCGTCCGGTAGAGCAGTTGCACACCACCCTCCGGCAGGCCCACGGGGGTGGGGGCGTCGACGGCGAGCGGCAGCCGGCGCCCACTCCTGACGTACGCGAGGGGCTCGCCGGGCGCGTCCTGCGTCCAGTGGTGGACGAAGTCGTACCCCGGCGCGAAGATGTGCACGCGCCCCTGGGCGTCCACGGTCGCGCCGAGTCCGTCCTGCACGGTTTCCCCGCCGAGCGCACGCCAGGCGCCCCAGGAGCCGTCCGCCTCGCGCACGCGCGTACTGACCCCCTTGTCGGCGTTGCGTACGAACAGATGGACGCGGCCGTCGGGGGCGGTGACCGCGACGGGGGAGCCGATCCTGCGCCCCCGGTCGTCACCGGCCTCCGGATTCCCCAGCCCCCGCCAGGCCCGGAAGGGCCCGCCGGGGGAAGACTGCTCCAGAAGTACAACTTCTCTCGTGTTGGCGCCGGCGCGCCCGGCTGTCGCGGCGAACCGCACCCCGAAGAGCAGCTGCCGGCCGTCCCTGAGCGCGGCCCCGCCGAGCACGGGCGCGAGCGGCCCGCCGCCGAGGTCGTCCGCCGCCCCGAACCGCCCGCTGCCGGGCGCGGTCTCCCGCCACCGCACGGCGCGCAGCCCCAGCACCCCGTACGCGGCGAGCCGCCCGTCGGGCTCGTCGCCGACGACCGGCCGGGGCCCGGGGAAGCGGTAGTGGGTGGAGCGCACCCACCCCTTCCAGTTGGTCAGCGGCCGCTTCCCGCCGACGTTGTAGTCCCCGCAGCCGCCGGGGTTGCCGCACTGCCAGTCGGGGGCGCCGCCGTAGGGCTTGAGGTGGGAGGCCTTCTCGGCGAGGACGGCGGGAGGGAGGTTCTTGGGCCAGTGCCGGTTGTAGTAGGCGCGATAGGAGGTAACGGCAAACCCGGGCACGCCCTTCTGCTGCTCGGTGGCCTGGGCGACATACCGCACCATCCCCGCCCAGGCGAAGGAGGCGGCGGCGGTGTGGTCGGCGTGGTCGGCGTACCCCGGCTGCTCGCTGTCGTGCTGGCGGGCCTTCTCGGTGCTGTGCTGGATGTCGGGGTCGGGGTCGAGGGTCTGGACGAGGGTGGGCGCGTACGTGTCGAGCAGCCCGGCGACGACCTCGACGAGTTCGTCGTACGTGTACGGGGCTGCCGCGGTCAGCGGCGAGCCCTCGGCGATGACGACGGGCAGGGAGAGCGCCCGGTCCTCCCAGAGGCTGGGCAGCCCCATCCGGCCGCCGCGCAGGGTGTGCATGGCGGTGTTCACGAACACGAGCTCGACGTGGCGCCCGTTGTGGCTGAGCGTGTCGACCTCGGCGCGGTGGCCGCCGCGCAGCTCCCGTACGGACTTCTCCCACGGCGTGAAGAGCGGCAGCCCGAGCAGCGAGGCGTAGGCCTGGCGGAGCCCCTGGTGGCGGGCGGAGGAGTAGGCGGCCTTGTCGTGGCCCCGGCCGGAGGGATCGCTGACGACCCGGTTGTCCCCGTTGGCCTCACCCCCGGTGAGATACACGCTGACGACCTTGGCCCCGCCGTCGAGGGCGTGCTGGGTGTCCGGGTTCATGAAGTACAGATCGTCGTCGGGGTGCGCCACGATCTGCAGGAGCACGGCACCCCGCCCGGCGGAGACGGGCCGGCCGGGGGCGGCGGTGGGGGTGTCGTGGGGGTGCCGGTGGCTGTCGGGCACGGAACACGCGCCGACGAGCCCCGCCGCGCCGACGGTGGCGGCGGCCCCGAGCACGGCGCGTCTGCTGGGCCGCCGCCCCTTGAATGCTCCGAACACGCGCGTTCCCCGTTCCCGTCCATTTCTTCCGGTCTTTGGTCGCCGGATTAGACGGGGGGGAGGGGGATGGGGTTGCTTGGTGGATTTGATTAAGGGGTGATGTGAAAAAGGGGGTGGGAATTGTTGGTGCGGAGTTTTCTACGGCGTAATCCGCTATTCATTCGAGCCGCCAGGCCCCGCACGCACCCGGCGTCTCCGGCTACTCCTCCGCGAAGATCTCCGCAATGGTGGCGGCGGTGATGGCGCGGTCGAACCAGCGGCTGAGGGCGTCGAGGTCGCCGCAGTCGGCGATGCGCTCGCGGGCCTCGGCGGGGACCTCGACTCCGCGGCGGTCCAGCAGGTGCAGGATGTCTTCGGCGCGGCTCTCGGCGATGCCTTGGACGCGGCCTTCCGTACGGCCCTCGATGCGGCCCTCGTCCGGGATCTCCTCCGAGATCGGGGACTTGAAGAAGGAGAGGTCGGCGGCCATCAGATTCCTCCACAGGTGTGAGGCCGGGCGCTTGCCCAGGCCCTGCGCGGTGAGTTCGGCGAGGACGATCGACAGGTCTTGGGGCGCGTCCCGCAGCGCCGCGGAGAGTGTTTTCAGTATGGCAATGTCCGGACTGGCCGCGTGGGTGATGGCGGACAGCGTGGCAAGGCCGAGGTCCTGACGTGCCTCTTCGAGATCGGTGATCACCGGCATGTTGTGCGGCCCCACGACGGAGGGGCTCAAGGTGAGGGTGGGCAGCTGGGCCGGCCCGCTCGCAACCGGCCGCTGTGCCCACTCCGCGGTGGCGCGGTCCTGGCACACGACCAGGAGGGCGGTGGGCAGCCGGTACTTGGTCCAGAGGTACGAGGTGTAGTACGCCCAGTTCGCCGGCTTGTCCGGGTCCTTCTTGCCCTGCGCCTCGACGGCGAGGAGAAAGGCGCCGTGTTCCGCGGTCTGAAGGCGTAACAGGGTGTCGACCCGGCGTTCGATGGGACTGGCTGGAAAAGGCGCGCGGATGGCTGCGTGCTACCTACGGTGACGATGTCGAACTCGTAAACCCGCGCCTTGCCGACGAGATGGGGCGTGGTGCGAGCAGACCACGGCCGGCCCGCGCACCCCGAACCCCGCCACGCTGACCTGGGACCACGACGGCTGCGCCCGATGGCGCAGACGGAACGGATCAGCGCGGACAAGGCGTTCCGGGAGGTCATCGACGAGCGCTTTCATCGACCAACTCATACGAGGCTTCCGTGTCGGTAGATTCCCGACAGTTGCTGGAACTGCTCCGCGGCCTGGTCTCCCCGGACCTCCGGGGCCGGGAGAGGAGCGCCGACAGAGCAACCGACTGGGTATCCGCATACTCCGAGGCCGACGGGAGGATGCTCGCTGTAGTCCTGTCTGCCTGCGCAGCGTCCGAACCGAGTCATCCGGCTCTGGAGGCACAGCTGAACGCGTTGCTGGCGCTCGGCGCGGGCGGGTTCACGGACGATAGGACCCTGGAGCGGCTCCGGGCCATCGACCAGGATGCCGTCCCGGGTCCCCTTCGCGAGTACCTCGATGATCTGCTGGAGAGGGAGTAGGCGCGTCGGCGGAGCGCCCGTGCTTCCCGGTGCATGGAAGCTGCACGTGGTCCGCTACCGCTGGCCTCCGGCGTCCGGCGCGGACAGGCGCCCCACGCCCGCCGCCCGCCCCCACGGCCCGATAGGGCCGCCCCGCGCATGCCCCCATGTGACGTGGGGTACGATCCTCGGCTCGATTGGCCAGGGCCCGGCCGTGTATGGCAGACTGTCGGGGTTGCTCGGTTGAGTGCCGATGCTGCGCGCCTCCCGCCGGGAGGACCGGAAGCGAGTCCCACAGTACTCGTCGCCCCATCTGTCGCCTGCGGCAGCGCTGAGGCGGACGTACGGGAATCTTTCGGGAAGTGTCAGCGGGGCTCCAGCCAGGCGCCCGGTGGGTGTTCTGCCCCCGTTCGCGAGGTCCACGGCCCGCATCCCCTTGGTTGGGAAATCCTTATGGGATTTCTACGTAGAGGGAGTGCGACACGCCCGACCGCGTGGGTCGGAGGTGGAGGCCATCAGAACCCCCGGGTTCCAGAGCGTTACGAGACAAAGGACTACTAGGTAGCCATGGCGGGACAGAAGATCCGCATCCGGCTCAAGGCCTACGACCACGAGGTCATCGACTCCTCGGCGAAGAAGATCGTCGAGACGGTGACCCGCACTGGTGCGTCGGTCGCGGGCCCGGTGCCGCTGCCCACTGAGAAGAACGTGTACTGCGTCATCAAGTCGCCGCACAAGTACAAGGACTCTCGCGAGCACTTCGAGATGCGCACCCACAAGCGCCTCATCGACATCCTCGACCCCACGCCGAAGACGGTTGACTCGCTGATGCGTCTCGACCTGCCGGCCGGTGTCGACATCGAGATCAAGCTCTGAAGGGACGGGCCGAGATGAGCAAGAACATCAAGGGCGTCCTGGGCGAGAAGCTCGGCATGACGCAGGTGTGGGACGAGAACAACCGCGTTGTTCCGGTCACCGTCGTCAAGGCCGGGCCGTGCGTCGTGACGCAGGTTCGCACGAACGACGTCGACGGCTACGAGTCGGTCCAGATCGCCTTCGGCGAGATCGACCCGCGCAAGGTGAACAAGCCCCTCAAGGGCCACTTCGCCAAGGCCGACGTGACCCCGCGCCGCCACCTGGTGGAGCTCCGCACCCCTGACGCCAGCGAGTACACGCTGGGCCAGGAGATCACTGCCGAGGTGTTCGAGTCCGGCGTCAAGGTTGACGTCACGGGCAAGAGCAAGGGCAAGGGCTTCGCCGGTGTCATGAAGCGTCACAACTTCAAGGGCCTGGGCGCCGGTCACGGTACCCAGCGCAAGCACCGCTCGCCCGGTTCCATCGGTGGCTGCGCCACCCCTGGCCGTGTGTTCAAGGGCCTCCGCATGGCGGGTCGCATGGGCAACGAGCGTGTGACCACCCAGAACCTGACCGTCCACGCCGTTGACGCCGAGAAGGGTCTGCTGCTCATCAAGGGCGCCGTCCCCGGCCCCAACGGTGGCCTCGTCCTGGTCCGTACTGCGGCCAAGGGGGTTTGAGGAACCGATGAGCACCATTGACATCCTTTCGCCGGCTGGCGACAAGGCCGGGACCGTCGAGCTCCCCGCGGAGATCTTCGACGCGAAGACCAGCGTTCCGCTGATCCACCAGGTCGTCGTCGCTCAGCTCGCGGCTGCCCGCCAGGGCACGCACAAGACCAAGACCCGCGGCGAAGTCCGTGGTGGTGGCAAGAAGCCTTACCGCCAGAAGGGCACCGGCCGCGCCCGTCAGGGTTCGACCCGTGCGCCGCAGTTCGCCGGCGGTGGCGTCGTCCACGGCCCGCAGCCGCGTGACTACTCGCAGCGCACCCCCAAGAAGATGAAGGCCGCCGCCCTGCGCGGTGCCCTCTCCGACCGGGCGCGCCACTCCCGCATCCACGTCGTCACCGGCGTGGTCGAGGGTGCGGTTTCCACCAAGGCCGCCAAGACGCTGTTCGGCAAGATCTCGGAGCGCAAGAACCTGCTCCTGGTCGTCGACCGCGCCGACGAGGCCGCGTGGCTGTCCGCTCGCAACCTGCCCCAGGTGCACATCCTGGAGCCGGGCCAGCTGAACACGTACGACGTGATCGTCTCCGACGACGTGGTCTTCACCCAGGCCGCTTTCGAGTCCTTCGTGTCTGGCCCCCAGACCGCTGAGACCGAAGGGAGCGACGCCTGATGAGTGAGGCGACCGTTACCAGCAAGACTTTCTCGGACCCGCGCGACCTGCTGATCAAGCCGGTCGTCTCCGAGAAGAGCTACGCGCTGCTGGACGAGAACAAGTACACGTTCATCGTGAAGCCGGGCTCCAACAAGACCCAGATCAAGCAGGCCGTCGAGGCGGTCTTCTCGGTCAAGGTCATCGGGGTCAACACGATCAACCGCCAGGGCAAGCGCAAGCGCACGAAGACCGGTTTCGGCAAGCGTGCCGACACCAAGCGCGCCATCGTGACCCTTGCTGAGGGCGACCGTATCGACATCTTCGGCCAGGCCTCCTAACGGAGCGCCCTGGTCCGAATATCGGACGAGGACTGAGAAATGGGTATCCGCAAGTACAAGCCGACGACTCCGGGCCGTCGTGGCTCCAGCGTCGCCGACTTTGTCGAGATCACGCGGTCCACGCCGGAGAAGTCGCTGGTCCGCCCCCTGCACAGCAAGGGCGGCCGTAACAACACCGGTCGTGTGACCGTCCGCCACCAGGGCGGTGGCCACAAGCGCGCCTACCGAGTGATCGACTTCCGTCGTCACGACAAGGACGGCGTGCCGGCGAAGGTCGCTCACATCGAGTACGACCCCAACCGCACCGCGCGCATCGCGCTCCTGCACTACGCGGACGGCGAGAAGCGCTACATCATCGCCCCCCGTGGCCTGAGCCAGGGCGACCGTGTCGAGAACGGCCCGGCCGCCGACATCAAGCCCGGTAACAACCTGGCGCTGCGCAACATCCCGGTCGGTACGACCATCCACGCCATCGAGCTGCGGCCCGGCGGCGGCGCGAAGTTCGCCCGTTCCGCGGGTGCCTCCGTGCAGCTGCTGGCGAAGGAGGGCACGATGGCCCACCTTCGTATGCCGTCCGGCGAGATTCGCCTGGTCGACGCCCGCTGCCGCGCCACCATCGGCGAGGTCGGCAACGCCGAGCAGTCGAACATCAACTGGGGCAAGGCCGGCCGTATGCGCTGGAAGGGCGTCCGCCCGACCGTCCGCGGTGTCGCGATGAACCCGGTTGACCACCCGCACGGTGGTGGTGAAGGCAAGACTTCCGGTGGTCGCCACCCGGTCTCGCCGTGGGGTCAGAAGGAGGGTCGTACTCGCTCGCCGAAGAAGGCATCGAGCAAGTACATCGTCCGCCGCCGCAAGACGAACAAGAAGCGCTAGGAGCGGGTTTAGATGCCGCGCAGTCTCAAGAAGGGGCCCTTCGTCGACGGACACCTCATCAAGAAGGTGGACGTACAGAACGAGGCAGGCACCAAGAACGTCATCAAGACCTGGTCCCGTCGCTCGATGATCATCCCCAGCATGCTGGGTCACACCATCGCGGTGCACAACGGCAAGACCCACGTCCCGGTGTTCGTCACCGAGTCGATGGTCGGCCACAAGCTCGGCGAGTTCTCGCCGACTCGCACCTTCCGCGGCCACGTCAAGGACGACCGGAAGTCGAAGCGCCGCTAACGCGGGGTGACTGACTATGACTTACACCGAAGGGACAACCATGGAAGCCAGGGCCCAGGCGCGGTACATCCGCGTCACGCCCATGAAGGCCCGCCGAGTGGTGGACCTCATCCGTGGCATGGATGCCACGGAGGCTCAGGCGGTCCTGCGCTTCGCCCCGCAGGCCGCGAGCGTGCCGGTTGGCAAGGTGCTGGACAGCGCCATTGCCAACGCTGCACACAACTACGACCACACCGACGCCTCTTCGCTGGTCATCAGCGAGGCGTACGTGGACGAGGGCCCGACCCTGAAGCGGTTCCGTCCGCGTGCTCAGGGCCGTGCCTACCGGATCCGTAAGCGGACCAGCCACATCACCGTGGTCGTCAGCAGCAAGGAAGGAACCCGGTAATGGGCCAGAAGGTAAACCCGCACGGGTTCCGGCTCGGCATCACCACGGACTTCAAGTCCCGTTGGTACGCCGACAAGCTGTACAAGGACTACGTCAAGGAAGACGTCGCCATCCGTCGGATGATGACGTCCGGCATGGAGCGCGCCGGCATCTCGAAGGTTGAGATCGAGCGCACCCGTGACCGCGTGCGTGTGGACATCCACACCGCTCGTCCGGGCATCGTCATCGGCCGCCGTGGCGCCGAGGCCGACCGCATCCGCGGCGACCTCGAGAAGCTCACGGGCAAGCAGGTCCAGCTGAACATCCTCGAGGTCAAGAACCCCGAGATGGACGCTCAGCTGGTCGCCCAGGCCGTTGCCGAGCAGCTCTCCTCCCGCGTCTCCTTCCGTCGCGCCATGCGTAAGAGCATGCAGGGCACGATGAAGGCCGGCGCCAAGGGCATCAAGATCCAGTGCGGCGGCCGCCTCGGCGGCGCCGAGATGTCCCGCTCGGAGTTCTACCGCGAGGGCCGTGTGCCCCTGCACACGCTCCGCGCGAACGTGGACTACGGCTTCTTCGAGGCCAAGACGACCTTCGGCCGCATCGGCGTGAAGGTCTGGATCTACAAGGGCGATGTCAAGAACATCGCCGAGGTCCGCGCCGAGAACGCAGCGGCCCGTGCGGGTAACCGCCCGGCCCGTGGTGGCGCCAACGACCGTCCGGCCGGTGGCCGCGGTGGTCGTGGCGGCGAGCGTGGCGGTCGCGGCCGCAAGCCGCAGCAGGCTGCGCCGGCTGCCGAGGCCCCCAAGGCCGAGGCTCCCGCCGCTGCCGCTCCGGCTGAGAGCACCGGAACGGAGGCCTGACCGAAATGCTGATCCCCCGTAGGGTCAAGCACCGCAAGCAGCACCACCCCAAGCGCCGCGGTATGGCCAAGGGTGGTACGACGGTTGCGTTCGGCGAGTACGGCATCCAGGCCCTCACGCCGGCGTACGTGACCAACCGCCAGATCGAGGCGGCTCGTATCGCGATGACCCGCCACATCAAGCGTGGCGGCAAGGTCTGGATCAACATTTACCCGGACCGCCCCCTGACGAAGAAGCCTGCCGAGACCCGCATGGGTTCCGGTAAGGGTTCTCCGGAGTGGTGGGTCGCGAACGTTCACCCGGGCCGGGTGATGTTCGAGCTGTCCTACCCGAACGAGAAGATTGCTCGTGAGGCGCTCACCCGCGCTGCTCACAAGCTCCCGATGAAGTGCCGCATCGTTCGGCGCGAGGCAGGTGAGGCGTGATGTCGGCCGGAACCAAGGCGTCCGAGCTGCGCGAGCTGGGCAACGAGGAGCTTGTTGCCAAGCTCAGCGAGGCCAAGGAAGAGCTGTTCAACCTCCGCTTCCAGGCGGCGACCGGTCAGCTCGAGAACCACGGTCGGCTCAAGTCCGTCCGTAAGGACATCGCCCGGATCTACACCCTGATGCGCGAGCGCGAGCTGGGCATCGAGACGGTGGAGAGCGCCTGATGAGCGAGAAGAATGTGACTGAGACGACTGAGCAGCGCGGTTTCCGCAAGACCCGTGAGGGTCTCGTCGTCAGCGACAAGATGGACAAGACCGTCGTCGTCGCTGTCGAGGACCGTGTGAAGCACGCGCTGTACGGCAAGGTCATCCGCCGTACGAACAAGCTCAAGGCGCACGACGAGCAGAACGCTGCCGGCGTCGGCGACCGCGTCCTCATCATGGAGACGCGTCCGCTGTCGGCGACGAAGCGCTGGCGCATCGTCGAGATCCTCGAGAAGGCCAAGTAATTTCCTGAGCTTTTGCTCAGGATGAGTTCCGCCAGGCTCGGTCGGGGCTTGAGAGATCAAGCCCCGGCCGGGAACCGGCAGACGATCAGGAGATAGACGTGATCCAGCAGGAGTCGCGACTGCGTGTCGCCGACAACACTGGTGCCAAGGAGATCCTTTGCATCCGTGTTCTCGGTGGCTCCGGTCGCCGCTACGCGGGTATCGGTGACGTCATTGTCGCCACCGTCAAGGACGCGATCCCCGGTGGCAACGTGAAGAAGGGCGACGTCGTCAAGGCTGTCGTCGTGCGCACCGTCAAGGAGCGTCGTCGTCAGGACGGCTCGTACATCCGCTTCGACGAGAACGCGGCCGTCATCCTCAAGAACGATGGCGACCCCCGCGGCACCCGCATCTTCGGCCCGGTGGGCCGGGAGCTGCGCGAGAAGAAGTTCATGAAGATCATCTCGCTCGCGCCGGAGGTGCTGTAAGCATGAAGATCAAGAAGGGCGACCTGGTTCAGGTCATCACCGGTAAGGACAAGGGCAAGCAGGGCAAGGTCATCGCGGCCTTCCCCCGCGAGGACCGCGTCCTGGTCGAGGGTGTCAACCGGGTCAAGAAGCACACGAAGGCCGGCCAGACCGCTCGCGGTTCGCAGACCGGCGGCATCGTGACGACCGAGGCCCCGATCCACGTGAGCAACGTTCAGCTCGTCGTGGAGAAGGACGGCAACAAGGTCGTCACGCGTGTCGGTTACCGCTTCGACGACGAGGGCAACAAGGTTCGCGTTGCCAAGCGGACGGGTGAGGACATCTGATGGCTACCACCACCACTCCGCGTCTCAAGACGAAGTACCGCGAGGAGATCGCGGGCAAGCTGCGTGAGGAGTTCTCCTACGAGAACGTCATGCAGATCCCCGGCCTCGTCAAGGTCGTCGTCAACATGGGTGTGGGCGACGCCGCCCGCGACTCCAAGCTGATCGACGGCGCTATCCGCGACCTGACCACGATCACCGGCCAGAAGCCGGCCGTGACGAAGGCCCGGAAGTCCATCGCGCAGTTCAAGCTGCGTGAGGGTCAGCCGATCGGCTGCCACGTCACCCTCCGTGGTGACCGCATGTGGGAGTTCCTGGACCGTACGCTGTCGCTCGCGCTGCCGCGTATCCGTGACTTCCGTGGTCTGTCGCCGAAGCAGTTCGACGGCCGTGGCAACTACACCTTCGGTCTCACGGAGCAGGTCATGTTCCACGAGATCGACCAGGACAAGATCGACCGTACCCGGGGTATGGACATCACCGTGGTCACCACGGCGACCAACGACGCTGAGGGCCGCGCGCTCCTTCGTCACCTCGGCTTCCCGTTCAAGGAGGCGTAAGCGAGATGGCGAAGAAGGCTCTTATCGCGAAGGCTGCCCGTAAGCCCAAGTTCGCTGTGCGTGCGTACAACCGCTGCCAGCGCTGTGGCCGGCCGCACTCCGTGTACCGCAAGTTCGGCCTGTGCCGCGTGTGCCTCCGTGAGATGGCTCACCGTGGCGAGCTGCCGGGCGTGACCAAGAGCTCCTGGTAAACCCCGTAATTTCGGGTTTTTCCGGAGTCTCTCGGTAAGTAAAGGGTGGGCGGAGGCCCCTCTCTCCATGGCTTAGGCTAGGAGGGTTGGGCGTCCGCCGCCCAGACGACTTACTACGCCGTAGGTCCCCGTGCCGCACCCGTCCCGCCCATGAGTGGGGAGAGGGATGGCGCATACAGGAAACCCCGGCGAGAGAGGCCGAAGGCCAATTCATGACCATGACTGACCCCATCGCAGACATGCTCACGCGTCTGCGTAACGCGAACTCGGCGTACCACGACTCCGTCGTGATGCCGCACAGCAAGATCAAGTCGCACATCGCGGAGATCCTCCAGCAGGAGGGCTTCATCACCGGCTGGAAGGTCGAGGACGCCGAGGTCGGCAAGAACCTCGTCCTCGAGCTGAAGTTCGGCCCGAACCGTGAGCGCTCGATCGCTGGCATCAAGCGGATCTCGAAGCCGGGTCTGCGTGTGTACGCGAAGTCCACCAACCTGCCGAAGGTCCTCGGTGGCCTGGGCGTGGCGATCATCTCCACGTCCCACGGTCTCCTGACCGGTCAGCAGGCAGGCAAGAAGGGCGTGGGTGGGGAAGTCCTCGCCTACGTCTGGTAGTCGGGAACGGAGGAAAAGCTAATGTCGCGAATCGGCAAGCTCCCCATCCAGGTTCCCGCTGGTGTGGACGTCACCATCGACGGCCGTACGGTCAACGTGAAGGGCCCCAAGGGCACCCTCACGCACACCGTTGCCGCGCCGATCGAGATTGTTAAGGGCGAGGACGGCGTTCTCAACGTCACCCGTCCCAACGACGAGCGTCAGAACAAGGCCCTGCACGGCCTGTCCCGCACGCTGGTGGCGAACATGATCACCGGCGTGACCCAGGGATACATCAAGGCGCTCGAGATCAGCGGTGTCGGTTACCGCGTCCAGGCGAAGGGCTCCAACCTGGAGTTCGCGCTCGGATACAGCCACCCGATCACCATCGAGGCTCCCGAAGGCATCACCTTCAAGGTCGAGTCGCCCACGAAGTTCTCGGTCGAGGGCATCGACAAGCAGAAGGTCGGCGAGGTCGCGGCGAACATCCGCAAGCTGCGGAAGCCCGACCCGTACAAGGCCAAGGGCGTCAAGTACGCCGGCGAGGTCATCCGCCGCAAGGTCGGAAAGGCTGGTAAGTAAGCCATGGCATACGGTGTGAAGATCGCCAAGGGCGACGCTTACAAGCGTGCGGCCAAGGCGCGCCGACACGTCCGCATCCGCAAGCACGTGTCGGGTACGGCGGAGCGTCCGCGCCTCGTCGTGACGCGTTCCAACCGCGGTATCACCGCTCAGGTCATCGACGACATCAAGGGTCACACCCTGGCGTCGGCGTCGAACCTGGACGCTTCGATCCGCGGTGGCGAGGGCGACAAGTCCGCGCAGGCCAAGTCGGTCGGCGCCCTGGTCGCCGAGCGCGCCAAGGCCGCCGGTGTCGAGGCCGTCGTGTTCGACCGTGGTGGCAACAGGTACGCCGGGCGCATTGCCGCTCTGGCTGACGCCGCCCGCGAAGCCGGGCTGAAGTTCTAAGCCCCGGTTCCGGGACTAACGGACGTAACAGAGAGAGGTAAATCCAATGGCTGGACCCCAGCGCCGCGGAAGCGGTGCCGGTGGCGGCGAGCGGCGGGACCGGAAGGGCCGTGACGGTGGCGCTGCCGCCGAGAAGACCGCTTACGTTGAGCGCGTTGTCGCGATCAACCGCGTCGCCAAGGTTGTCAAGGGTGGTCGCCGCTTCAGCTTCACCGCGCTGGTCGTGGTGGGCGACGGTGACGGCACTGTAGGTGTCGGATACGGCAAGGCCAAGGAAGTTCCCGCGGCCATCGCCAAGGGTGTCGAGGAAGCCAAGAAGAACTTCTTCAAGGTTCCGCGCATCCAGGGCACGATCCCTCACCCGATCACGGGCGAGCGTGCCGCGGGCGTCGTGCTCCTGAAGCCGGCTTCCCCCGGTACCGGTGTTATCGCCGGTGGCCCGGTGCGCGCCGTCCTGGAGTGCGCCGGCGTTCACGACATCCTGTCGAAGTCGCTTGGCTCGTCCAACGCGATCAACATCGTGCACGCGACCGTGGCGGCCCTCAAGGGCCTGCAGCGTCCCGAGGAGATCGCGGCCCGCCGCGGTCTGCCCCTTGAGGACGTCGCCCCCGCGGCTCTGCTCCGTGCGCGTGCCGGGGCGGGTGCGTAATGGCTCGCCTCAAGATCACGCAGACGAAGTCGTACATCGGTAGCAAGCAGAACCACCGCGACACCCTGCGTTCGCTCGGGCTCAAGCGCCTGAACGACACGGTTGTCAAGGAGGACCGCCCCGAGTTCCGCGGAATGGTTCACACCGTCCGCCACCTCGTGACGGTTGAGGAGGTCGACTGATATGGCGGAGAACAAGCCGCTCAAGGCCCACGACCTCCGTCCCGCCCCGGGCGCCAAGACCGCCAAGACCCGTGTGGGTCGTGGTGAGGCGTCGAAGGGTAAGACGGCCGGCCGTGGTACCAAGGGTACGAAGGCCCGTTACCAGGTTCCGGAGCGCTTCGAGGGTGGCCAGATGCCCCTCCACATGCGTCTTCCGAAGCTGAAGGGCTTCAAGAACCCGTTCCGCACCGAGTTCCAGGTCGTGAACCTGGACAAGCTCGGCGCCCTCTACCCCGAGGGTGGCGAAGTCACCGTTGCCGACCTGGTCGCCAAGGGTGCCGTGCGCAAGAACAGCCTCGTCAAGGTCCTGGGCCAGGGCGAGATCTCCGTGGCGCTGCAGGTGACGGTCGACGCCGTCTCCGGCTCCGCCAAGGAGAAGATTGCCGCCGCAGGCGGCACCGTCACCGAGCTCGTCTGAGACAGCTCGTTGGCCTGAACATCCGACCGGGGATGCCCTCTCAAATGGGGCATCCCCGGTTGGTCGTTCCTAGGGGGGCAGGGTCGCCGGTAAGGTGGCGTGCACTGTCTAAGTTTCCGTGCGGTATGCCGTGCGGTTCCTCTGACTCATCCATATCCGTCGATCCTCAAGACCGTCACCTCTGACGCACCTAGCGCGGGGGTCGCAGGAGGCACCGTGCTCACCGCGTTCGCCCAGGCGTTCAAGACGCCTGACCTGCGCAAGAAGCTGCTCTTCACGCTCGGCATCATCGTGCTCTACCGGATGGGGACGCACGTCCCGATCCCCGGTGTGAGCTACAAGAACGTGCAGATCTGTGTGGACCAGGCCCAGCAGGGCAACAGCCTTTTCGGCCTGGTGAACATGTTCAGCGGCGGCGCGCTGCTGCAGATCACGATCTTCGCGCTGGGCATCATGCCGTACATCACGGCGAGCATCATTCTGCAGCTGCTGACCGTGGTGATCCCGCGCCTGGAGGCCCTCAAGAAGGAGGGCCAGGCCGGCACGGCAAAGATCACGCAGTACACGCGTTATCTGACCGTGGCGCTGGCGATCCTGCAGGGCACCGGCCTGGTGGCCACCGCCCGCAACGGCGCGCTGTTCAGCGGCTGCCAGGTCGCCACCGAGATCGTGCCGAACCACTCGATCTTCACCACCATCACGATGGTGGTCACCATGACCGCCGGCACCGCCGCCGTCATGTGGCTCGGTGAGCTCATCACCGACCGCGGCATCGGCAACGGCATGTCGATCCTGATGTTCATCTCGATCGCCTCCAGCTTCCCGACCTCGCTGTGGGCCATCAAGAAGCAGGGCCACCTGGCGCAGGGCTGGATCGAGTTCAGCACCGTCATCCTGGTCGGCCTCGTCATGGTCGCCCTGGTGGTCTTCGTGGAGCAGGCCCAGCGCCGCATCCCGGTGCAGTACGCGAAGCGCATGATCGGCCGCCGTTCCTACGGCGGTACATCGACCTACATCCCGCTGAAGGTCAACCAGGCGGGTGTGATTCCCGTCATCTTCGCGTCGTCGCTGCTCTACATCCCGGCGCTGGTCGTGCAGTTCTCCAATTCGACCGCGGGCTGGGCGACCTGGGTCAAGGACAACTTCGTCAAGGGCGACCACCCCTACTACATCGTCACCTACTTCCTCCTGATCGTGTTCTTCGCCTTCTTCTATGTGGCGATCTCGTTCAACCCCGAGGAAGTCGCTGACAACATGAAGAAGTATGGTGGCTTCATCCCGGGCATCCGGGCTGGTCGACCTACTGCTGAGTACCTGAGCTACGTGCTCAACCGGATCACCTGGCCGGGGTCGCTGTATCTGGGACTGATCGCGCTCGTACCGACGATGGCGTTGGTGATCTTCGGGGCCAACCAGAGCTTCCCGCTGGGCGGGACAAGCATCCTCATCATCGTGGGTGTGGGTCTGGAGACCGTGAAGCAGATCGAGAGCCAGCTCCAGCAGCGCAATTACGAAGGGTTCCTCCGCTGATGCGAATCGTCCTCGTCGGGCCGCCCGGTGCCGGCAAGGGAACGCAGGCCGCGTTCCTCGCCAAGAACCTCGGGATCCCGCACATCTCCACGGGCGACCTCTTCCGTGCCAACATCAGCCAGGGCACGGACTTGGGCAAGCAGGCCAAGTCGTACATGGACGCCGGCAACCTGGTGCCGGACGAGGTCACCATCGGGATGGCCAGGGACCGCATGGCCCAGGCGGACGCCGAGGGCGGCTTCCTGCTCGACGGGTTCCCGCGCAACGTGGTGCAGGCCGAGGCGCTCGACGAGGCGCTGAAGGCGGACGGTCTGGGGCTCGACGCCGTCCTGGACCTCGAAGTGCCCGAGGACGAGGTCGTGAAGCGGATCGCCGGCCGGCGCATCTGCCGCACCGACTCCGCCCACGTCTTCCACGTCACCTACAACGCGCCGAAGACCGAGGGTGTCTGCGACACCTGCGGCGGCGAGCTGTACCAGCGCGGCGACGACACCGAGGACACGGTCCGCAAGCGACTTGAGGTCTACCACAACGAGACCGAGCCGATCATCGACTTCTACCGGGCCCAGGGCCTGGTCGTCACGATCTCGGCGCTCGGCAAGGTCGACGACGTCACGGAGCGCGCGATGCACGCCCTGAAGGCCGAGAACACGGCCTGACTTCCGGTACGCAGTTGAACGGCCGCGGTGCCCCTCCGGGCGCCGCGGCCGCTGCCGTGTCCGGGCCCGGCTGGCCGTATCGTGGACGTACCCCCGTATCCGTTCCTCCTTCCCCCGCCCTCGTTCAGAAAGGCGTCAGTCGCCATGGTGGAGATCAAGACCCCCGAGCAGATCGCGAAGATGCGCGAGGCGGGGCTGGTCGTCGCCGCCATCCACGCGGCGACCCGCGAGGCCGCGGTGCCCGGCGCCACGACGAAGGACCTGGACGAGGTCGCCCGCAAGGTGATCGCCGAGCACGGCGCCAAGTCGAACTTCCTGGGGTACGGCGGGTTCCCCGCCACCATCTGCACCTCGGTCAACGAGGTCGTCGTCCACGGCATCCCGGACGAGAAGACCGTCCTGAAGGACGGCGACGTCATCTCCATCGACGCGGGCGCGATCATCGACGGCTGGCACGGCGACGCGGCCTTCACGGCCTTCGTGGGCTCCGGTCACGCTCCGGAGCTGATCGAGCTCTCCCGGGTGACCGAGGAGTCGATGTGGGCCGGCATCGCGGCGGTGAAGAAGGGCAACCGCCTGGTGGACGTCTCCCGGGCGATCGAGGGCTACATCCGGCGCCAGCCGCGCCCGCCGAAGGGCAAGTACGGGATCATCGAGGAGTACGGCGGCCACGGCATCGGCTCCGAGATGCACATGGACCCGCACCTCCTGAACTACGTGGACAAGCGCCGCCTGCTCGGCCGCCACAACCCGAAGCTGATCCCCGGCTTCTGCCTGGCCATCGAGCCGATGGTGTCCCTGGGCACGCCCCGCACCGAGGTGCTGGAGGACGACTGGACGGTCATCACGACCGACGGGACCTGGTCCTCGCACTGGGAGCACTCGGTCGCCCTGACCGAGGCGGGCCCGATCGTCCTGACCTCCCCGGACTGCGGCAAGGCGAAGCTGGCGGAGTACGGCGTGACGACGGCGCCGGACCCGCTGGCCTGAGCGGGCTGGGCCCGGGGCCCACTCGCCGGCCGGAGGCCGGCGCAGCCGCTCGAAGCCTGTGAGGCGCGCCGGCGCCGAGCCCGCGAGGGCGGCAAAGGGAGGGGCCGGCGTGAGGACGGCGCCGGATCCCCTGGGATGAACCGGCCCGTGTCACCCGCTTAACGATCTAGTGTTGAGGGCAAGCTTCCCTGATTCGTCTTTTCGGGTGCCCTGACGTAGACTGATGCGTCGGCTCTGGTGTACCCGTGTGTCCGCACGCGAACGCGAGAGTCGATCAAGGTAGCCGATTCGAAAGGCGAAGCGTGGCCAAGAAGCAAGGTGCCATCGAAATCGAGGGCACCGTGATCGAGTCCCTCCCGAACGCCATGTTCAAGGTGGAACTCCAGAACGGTCACAAGGTCCTCGCGCACATCAGTGGCAAGATGCGGATGCACTACATCCGTATCCTCCCGGATGACCGGGTCGTGGTGGAGCTCTCTCCGTACGACCTGACGCGTGGCCGGATCGTCTACCGGTACAAGTAGATCTCACGACCCGGAGAACCTGAATCCCATGAAGGTCAAGCCGAGCGTCAAGAAGATCTGCGACAAGTGCAAGGTGATCCGCCGTCACGGCCGGGTCATGGTCATCTGCGACAACCTGCGCCACAAGCAGCGCCAGGGCTGACGCACGCCGACCGACCTGCATTTACGCAGTTCTTCGCGCGACGCACGTAAACGTACATACGCAGAGCCCGTCGGGCCGTGTTCCACGGTTGACGACACCTCCGGCGGGGGCCGGGGACCCGGACGTACCACCTCTCAGCAGAGACGGTCGGCGGTCGGGAGTGGTTCTGCGGAAGACCCCCGAACACACAGGAGCCATTGAATGGCACGCGTTTCCGGTGTTGACATCCCCCGCGAAAAGCGGGTGGAGATCGCACTCACCTACGTCTTCGGTATCGGGCGCACCCGGTCCAAGGAGATCCTCGACTCCACCGGTGTGAACCCGAACACCCGCGTTCGTGACCTGGCCGAAGAGGACCTGGTCAAGATCCGCGAGTACGTGGACGCCAACCTCCGCACCGAGGGTGACCTCCGCCGCGAGATCCAGGCCGACATCCGCCGCAAGGTCGAGATCGGCTGCTACCAGGGTCTGCGTCACCGTCGTGGCCTTCCGGTCCACGGCCAGCGCACCAGCACGAACGCCCGTACCCGCAAGGGCCCGCGTCGCGCGATCGCCGGTAAGAAGAAGCCGGGCAAGAAGTAGTCCTCAGCCGGACGCTTACTCAGCGGTCTTCGCTGTAGGACCGACCACCTCCCGTAGGAGATTTAGATGCCCCCCAAGGGTCGTCAGGGCGCTGCCAAGAAGGTGCGCCGCAAGGAAAAGAAGAACGTCGCTCACGGGCACGCCCACATCAAGAGCACGTTCAACAACACCATCGTCTCGATCACGGACCCCTCGGGCAACGTGATCTCCTGGGCGTCCGCCGGCCACGTCGGCTTCAAGGGCTCCCGCAAGTCGACTCCGTTCGCCGCGCAGATGGCCGCCGAGTCGGCCGCCCGCCGCGCGCAGGAGCACGGCATGCGCAAGGTTGACGTCTTCGTCAAGGGTCCGGGCTCCGGCCGCGAGACCGCGATCCGCTCCCTCCAGGCCACTGGCCTTGAGGTCGGCTCGATCCAGGACGTCACCCCGACGCCGCACAACGGCTGCCGTCCGCCCAAGCGCCGCCGCGTCTGATCCGGGGCGGCGCCCTCTCCGCGCCAGCGGAGGTGAACCGCGCCGCCGCGTCTGACGCACGGCTGCTGGACTGAGGTTTTCGGGCGGTACGGCTCTTCGGAGGCGTGCCGCCCGTACCCTTGCAGTACGTACCACCACGAGGGCGTCAAATAGTGGGCGCCCACGACTGAAGGAACACACATGCTTATCGCTCAGCGTCCCTCGCTGACCGAAGAGGTCGTCGACGAGTACCGCTCGCGGTTCGTGATCGAGCCGCTGGAGCCGGGCTTCGGCTACACCCTCGGCAACTCCCTGCGCCGCACCCTCCTGTCCTCGATCCCGGGCGCCGCTGTCACCAGCATCCGGATCGACGGCGTTCTGCACGAGTTCACCACCGTGCCGGGCGTCAAGGAGGACGTGACCGACCTCATCCTCAACATCAAGCAGCTGGTCGTCTCCTCGGAGCACGACGAGCCGGTCGTGATGTACCTGCGCAAGCAGGGCCCGGGTCTCGTCACCGCCGCCGACATCGCGCCCCCGGCCGGTGTCGAGGTGCACAACCCCGACCTGGTCCTCGCCACGCTGAACGGCAAGGGCAAGCTGGAGATGGAGCTGACCGTCGAGCGCGGTCGCGGCTACGTCTCCGCCGTGCAGAACAAGCAGGTGGGCCAGGAGATCGGCCGTATCCCGGTCGACTCCATCTACTCGCCGGTGCTCAAGGTCACGTACAAGGTCGAGGCGACCCGTGTCGAGCAGCGCACCGACTTCGACAAGCTGATCGTCGACGTCGAGACCAAGCAGGCCATGCGCCCGCGTGACGCCATGGCGTCCGCCGGTAAGACCCTGGTCGAGCTGTTCGGTCTGGCGCGCGAGCTCAACATCGACGCCGAGGGCATCGACATGGGCCCGTCCCCCACGGACGCCGCCCTCGCCGCTGATCTCGCCCTGCCGATCGAGGAGCTTGAGCTCACCGTTCGGTCGTACAACTGCCTCAAGCGTGAGGGCATCCACTCCGTGGGTGAGCTCGTGGCGCGCTCCGAGGCCGACCTGCTCGACATCCGCAACTTCGGTGCGAAGTCGATCGACGAGGTCAAGGCGAAGCTGGCCGGCATGGGCCTGGCCCTCAAGGACAGCCCGCCCGGATTCGACCCGACCGCCGCCGCCGACGCCTTCGGCGCCGACGACGACGCGGACGCCGGTTTCGTCGAGACCGAGCAGTACTAAGAGAAACTTCCGGCTCGCACTAGCGGGTCGGTAACTGACACCGGTACCTGACACGGCCGGTGCAGACACTAGGAGAAACACCATGCCGCGTCCCGCAAAGGGTGCCCGTCTGGGCGGCAGCGCCGCGCACGAGCGTCTGCTTCTCGCCAACCTGGCGAAGTCGCTGTTCGAGCACGGCCGCATCACGACGACCGAGGCCAAGGCCCGCCGCCTGCGTCCGGTCGCCGAGCGCCTGATCACCAAGGCGAAGAAGGGCGACATCCACAACCGTCGCCTGGTGCTGCAGACGATCACCGACAAGGGCATCGTCCACACCCTCTTCACCGAGATCGCGCCGCGCTTCTCGGAGCGTCCGGGTGGTTACACCCGTATCACCAAGATCGGCAACCGCCGTGGTGACAACGCGCCGATGGCCGTGATCGAGCTGGTCGAGGGCGAGATCGCCAAGAAGGCGACCGTCGCCGAGGCCGAGGCCGCTGCGAAGCGCGCCGTCAAGGAGGCCGACGAGGCCAAGGCCGCCGAGGCGACCGAGGTCGAGGACGCCGCTCCGGCGGAGGAGTCGAAGGACGCGTAAGCGTTCCGCAGACTGACGGACGGGTCCGTTCCCTTCGGGGGACGGGCCCGTTCCGCTTTTGCTGCCGGTCCTGGAGGACCGGTCTGAGAGGATCAGTTACGTGAGTGATGAGGTGGAGCCCGGCCGCGTCCGGGTGCGTCTTGACCTGTCGTACGACGGCAAGGACTTCTCCGGCTGGGCCAAGCAGCCCAGCGGCCGTCGGACGGTCCAGGGCGAGATCGAGAGCGCGCTGCGCACGGTGACGCGGTCGCCCGAGACGTACGACCTGACGGTCGCCGGGCGCACCGACGCGGGCGTGCACGCGCGCGGGCAGGTGGCCCATGTCGACCTGCCCGAGGAGGTCTGGGCCGAGCACCGTGAGAAGCTGCTGCGGCGCCTCGCGGGACGGCTGCCGCACGACATCCGGATCTGGCGGGTCGCGGAGGCCCCCGGCGGGTTCAACGCGCGCTTCTCCGCGATCTGGCGGCGGTACGCGTACCGGGTGACCGACAACCCCGGCGGCGTCGACCCGCTCCTGCGCGGCCATGTGCTGTGGCACGACTGGGAGTTGGACGTCGAGGCGATGAACGCGGCCTCGGCCGCGCTGCTGGGCGAGCACGACTTCGCGGCGTACTGCAAGAAGCGCGAGGGCGCCACCACCATCCGCACGCTCCAGAAGCTGTCCTGGGTGCGGGGCGAGGACGGCATCATCACGGCGACCGTGCGGGCGGACGCGTTCTGCCACAACATGGTCCGCTCGCTGGTGGGTGCGCTGCTGTACGTCGGTGACGGGCACCGGGGTGTGGAGTGGCCGGGCAAGGTGCTGGCGGCGGCGGTACGGGACTCGTCGGTGCACGTGGTCAAGCCGCACGGGCTCACCCTGGAGGAAGTCGGCTACCCCGCCGACGAGTTGCTGGCCGCGCGCAGCCGCGAGGCGCGGAACATGCGGACGCTGCCGGGGGCCGACGCGGGAGCGGGCTGCTGCTGACGGGGGTAGGGGGGTGCCGCTTGGGCGGGGTTTCCGCAGGACAACCATCTTCGGTGGTCGCTGGTCTGGGTGACCATGAGATCTGTCCAGAAGAGGAGACCCATCCCTTCTCTCGCCGCGGTCGCGGGGCTGGTCGCGGGGCTGGTCGCGCTGGGCCTCGCGGGCCCGGCGCGGGCCGCCGAAACGCCGGGTGACGCGGCGCAGTTGGCGTTCGGCTGGACCGACATGCCGAAGCAGTCCAAGGCGGACACCGTTCTGCACAGCCGGTTCGCCCTGGTCAACAAGGGCAAGGCCGCCGTCCCCGACGGGGTGATCCTCTCCATCCGGGCCACCCGGGGCCTGGACCTGACGCAGCACTTCTCCAACTGCGAGTACGGCGACAGCAAGTGGTACTCGTACGAGCGTCGGCTCCTGTGCTTCGTGCCGGGTGCCGTCGAGGCGGGCGCGGCCTACGAGCTGTCGTCGAAGCTGGATGTGGCGGCGGGTCACATCGCGTACAAGGAGTGGCTCTTCGCCGCCGCGCTCCCGGACACGCCGGCCAACCGGGCGGAGCTGCGCGGCGACGCCAAGGCGGTCAAGGGCGAGGGCCCCGAGCTGAAGCTGAACAGGCTGCCGGAGGGTGCGCCGGACCCGAAGCCGCTGGGCGAGGACGAGTTCATCTTCGAGAACAAGGCCGACTTCGCGGTGACCGGCACCCGCGTGAAGGGGGCGCCGGGCCAGACCGTGAAGGCGACCGTGGAGTTCCGCAACCTCGGGCCCGCGTGGGTGAACGAGCTGTGGCGCCAGCGGTCCATCACGGGCGTCGCGATCGACTTCCCCGCCGGTGTCGAGGTGACCAGGGCGCCGGCCCACTGTGCCCCGCCGAGCCCCCCGGACTTCCCGTCCAAGCCCGGCGTCGACTACACGTGCTTCACCAGCTACATCGTGACCGAGGACGAGCGGGACGCGTTCACGTTCGAGGTGCGGCTCGGCAAGAAGGCCGGGACGACCAAGGGGAGCGCCGAGATCACGGCAGCGCCGATCGACACCACCAAGAAGAACAACACGGCTGAGCTGGTCTTCGAGACGGCGGCCGAGGGTTCTGGGACGGGCGGGACTACGGGCGGAACCACGGGTGGCACCACGACGACGGGCGGCGGCACGTCCGGCTCCACCGGGGGCTCCACCTCGGGCGGGTCCACCTCTGGTGGTCCGTCCCGCACATCCGCCTCGTCCGTCGGTGGCACCACGGGCGGCACATCCGGGACCACCGGCGGATCCGGCGGCCAGCTCGCCGCGACTGGTACCTCGGTCACCCCCGCCCTGGGCGGTGGGGCGCTGCTCCTGGTGGTCTCGGGCACGGCCGCGAGGATCGCGGCCAAGCGCCGTCGGGGCTGAGGTTCCGCTTCGGCTGCGGGCCGTCTGTGGCGGGTCGCTCCCCCAAGTTCTCGGCTTCGCTCGAACAGGTGACCCCCATCGCGGCGGAGCCGCACATGTCACAGCCCCGCGCTCCTATGGGGCGCCCGGTGCCGTCGCGGCCGCCTGGGCCTGGGCCTCGCCGCGGGCGACGATCTGGCGGAAGGTGAATTCGGCCAGATCGTCGCCCGCGGCGAAGGCGTTCTTGTCGCCCTTGGTGACGCTCTTGCCGTCGGTGTAGCCGCTGATGCTGAAGTACGCGTACCGGCCGTACGAGTTGGAGAGGTTGCGGCAGACCGCGTGGCCGCCGTCGCAGAACCCGGAGGCCCCGTCGCCGGTGAGCGGGGCGAGGCCGATGCCCGCCTGCTGCTTGGCGCGCAGCGCTTTCGCCTCGGTCTCGAAGGTGGCCACGCCTATGGTCACGGCGACGCCGTCCCTCACATAGGTGGCCCGGATGACCTGGTCGCAGCCGTTGGACGTGAGGGCCGAGCCGAGCGAGCCGCGGGTCGCGGCGGCGCAGTCGGTGGTCCGGGCGGTGGCGGCCTTGGTGTAGGTGCGGTCGCCCATCTTCAGCGTCCTGCCGGGGAAGAGCGTGTCGGCGCTCAGCGGCGCCTTGTCCTTCTTGGCGCTGGATATGAAGTCGTGCGGGTTGGGCGGGGGCGGCGGCGCCACCGACGAGAACGACGGCTGCGGCTCGGCGGTGCCGCTGGGCAGCGTCTGCGGGGAGGGCAGCTCGCTGGCGGACTTCCCGTCGGCGCCGTTCTTGGAGTCACCGGTGCTCACGATGGCGGTCGCGACGATGGCCACCACCGCGGCCGTGGCGATCGCCCCGCCGCCGATCAGCAGCCAGCGCTTCTTGCGGCCGCGCGCCGCGGCCTCGTCGGCGAGCGCCGCCCAGTCCGGTGTGCCGTTGCCGTTGTCCCCCGGGCCCCATGCGGGTCCCCCTTGCCCAAAGCTCATGGCGCGCATCTTAATTCGGTTGTGGGCGGACGTACGGAGTGGGCGACAATCCGCGTATGGGACATGTAGAGGCCGCACACCTGGAGTACTACCTGCCGGACGGGCGGGTCCTGCTCGGCGACGCGTCGTTCCGGGTGGGGGAGGGTGCGGTGGTGGCCCTGGTCGGGGCGAACGGCGCCGGGAAGACGACCCTGCTGCGGATGATCTCCGGCGAGCTCCAGCCGCACGGCGGGACCGTCACCGTGGGCGGCGGGCTCGGTGTGATGCCGCAGTTCGTGGGCTCGGTGCGGGACGAGCGTACGGTCCGTGACCTGCTGGTCTCGGTGGCTCAGCCGAGGATCCGGGAGGCGGCGGCCGAGGTGGACCGGGCCGAGCACCTGATCATGACGGTCGACGACGAGGCCGCGCAGATGGCGTACGCGCAGGCGCTGAGCGACTGGGCGGAGGCGCGGGGGTACGAGGCCGAGACGGTCTGGGACATGTGCACGATGGCCGCGCTCGGCGTTCCGTACGAGAAGGCGCAGTTCCGGCAGGTGCGCACGCTCTCCGGCGGCGAGCAGAAGCGGCTCGTCCTGGAGTCGCTGCTGCGCGGCCCGGAGGAGGTGCTGCTGCTCGACGAGCCGGACAACTACCTCGACGTGCCGGGCAAGCGGTGGCTGGAGGAGCAGCTGGGCGCCACCCGCAAGACGGTGCTCTTCGTCTCGCACGACCGGGAGCTGCTCTCGCGGGCCGCCGACAAGATCGTGAGCCTGGAGCCGAGCCCTGTGGGCACGGACGTGTGGGTGCACGGCGGCGGCTTCGCCACTTACCACGACGCCCGCAAGGAGCGGTTCGCCCGCTTCGAGGAGCTCAAGCGGCGCTGGGACGAGGAGCACGCGCGGCTGAAGGCGCTGGTGCTGCGGCTGCGCAACCAGGCGGCGATCAGCCCGGACATGGCGTCGCGGTACCGGGCGATGCAGACCCGCTTCAAGAAGTTCGAGGAGGCCGGGCCGCCGCCGGAGCCGCCGCGCGAGCAGGAGATCTCGATGCGGCTGCGGGGTGGGCGTACCGGTATACGTGCCGTGACCTGCGAAAACCTTGAGCTGACCGGGCTCATGAAGCCGTTCTCGCTGGAGATCTTCTACGGCGAGCGGGTGGCGGTCCTCGGGTCGAACGGTTCCGGGAAGTCGCACTTCCTGCGGCTGCTTGCCGGGGACGCGTCGGTGGCGTCCACGGGCACCTGGAAGCTGGGGGCGCGGGTGATTCCCGGCCACTTCGCGCAGACCCACGCGCACCCGGAGCTGCTGGGGCGCACGCTCGTCGACATCCTGTGGACGGAGCACGCGAAGGACCGGGGCGGGGCCATGTCGGTGCTGCGGCGGTACGAGCTGGAGCGCCAGGGCGACCAGGCCTTCGAGAAGCTCTCCGGCGGCCAGCAGGCCCGCTTCCAGATCCTCCTCCTGGAGCTGTCCGGGACCACGGCGCTGCTCCTGGACGAGCCGACGGACAACCTCGACCTGGAGTCGGCGGAGGCGCTCCAGGACGGGCTGGAGGCGTACGAGGGCACGGTCCTCGCCGTCACCCACGACCGCTGGTTCGCGAAGTCCTTCGACCGCTATCTGGTCTTCGGCTCGGACGGGGTCGTACGGGAGACGGGGGAGCCGGTGTGGGACGAGCGGCGGGTGGAGCGGGCGAGGTGAGCCCCACCCCGCCCCTTCCCTAAACCCTCCGGGGGTGGGTGGGGGCGAAGGTGGCTCTCCTGGGGGCTACGCCCCCAGACCCCGGGGCGGGGCTACGCCCCTGCACCCCTGGCGCCCCTGCACCCCTGGCCGGGGCTGCGCCCCCGGCCCCCTGGCGGAGCCTGCGGCCCCTGCACCCTGCTTACGGGGGCTTCGCCCCCGGTACCCCCGCCGGGGCTGCGCCCCCGCCCCCGCTTCGGGGCTCCGCCCCGGACCCCGCTCCTCAAACGCCGGAGGGGCTGAATGTACGGGCCCCGCCGCGCAAACGCCGGAGGGGCTGAATGTGCAGGCCACACCCCTCACTCCGGAGGGCTGAATGTGCCCGGGCCCCGTGCTGCCTCAAGGGGCGCGGGGAACTGCGCGGCCAGCCGCACACGGCCCGCTGACGAACCCCGCACCCTCGAAGGGCCTCGCGGTGAACTGCGCGGCCAGGCACACACGGCCCGCTGACGAACCCCGCACCCTCGAAGGGCCTCGCGGGGAACTGCGCGGCCAGGCACACACGGCCCGCTGACGAACCCCGCACCCTCGAAGGGCCTCGCGGGGAACTGCGCGGCCAGGCACACACGGCCCGCTGACGAACCCCGCACCCCCGCAGGGCCCCGCGGGGAACTGCGCGGCCAGCCGCACACGGCCCGCTGACGAACCCCGCACCCTCGAAGGGCCTCGCGTGGAACTGCGCGGCCAGCCCCCACCCGCCCGCAGACGAACATGCGCCCACGGAGGGCGCGCCCCCATCGGCCCGCAGGGCGAAACCCGCACCCCCCGCCGCGCGGTTTTGACCCGCACGGGGGACCCCGGGTATTCTTCTGGTTCGTTATGCGTATTGGCTTGGTCGTTCTCACGCGAGGGGCCCTTACGCCGGTCCACCGGGCCGATGACCAGCGGCAGGCACTCGGGTTGCGTCCCCGATGTGCCGCCAGGGCTGTCGTGATCGTCCGGGTGGCCTTGTCAGGACCCTTCCCCTAGGTCTTAACGACCTGGGGGAGACCCCACTCTGAAGAAGCGAAGGCTACGACCGTGCGTACGTACAGCCCTAAGCCCGGCGACATCACTCGCCAGTGGCACGTCATTGACGCGCAGGACGTCGTCCTGGGCCGTCTGGCGACGACCGCTGCCAACCTCCTCCGGGGCAAGCACAAGCCTGTGTATGCGCCCCACATGGACATGGGTGACTTCGTCATCATCATCAACGCCGACAAGGTTCACCTGTCCGGCAACAAGCGCGAGCAGAAGCTGGCCTACCGCCACTCCGGCTACCCGGGCGGTCTGCGCTCGGTGCGCTACGACGACCTGCTGAAGAACAACCCGGAGAAGGCCGTCGAGAAGGCCATCCGCGGCATGATCCCCAAGAACACCCTGGGCCGTCAGATGCTCTCGAAGCTGAAGGTCTACTCGGGCGACCAGCACCCCCACGCTGCCCAGCAGCCGGTGCCGTTCGAGATCACCCAGGTCGCGCAGTAGTTCCGGCCCCACCCCCTAAGACAGAAAAGAATCTGAGGAGCATCGTGGCCGAGACCACTGTCGAGACCCCCGTCGAGGGCGAAGAGACCTACGCGGAGGTCACCACCTTCGAGTCCGAGGTCCCCGTCGAGGGCGAGTACACCACCGAGTCGCTGGCGTCCCGCTTCGGCGACCCGCAGCCCGCCGCCGGCCTGGGCCGTCGCAAGAACGCCATCGCCCGCGTCCGGATCGTCCCGGGCACCGGCAAGTGGAAGATCAACGGGCGTACGCTCGAGGACTACTTCCCGAACAAGGTCCACCAGCAGGAAGTCAACGAGCCCTTCAAGGTGCTCGAGCTCGACAACCGCTACGACGTCATCGCCCGCATCTCGGGTGGCGGCGTGTCCGGCCAGGCCGGCGCCCTGCGCCTCGGCGTGGCCCGTGCGCTGAACGAGGCGGACGTCGAGAACAACCGCCCGGCGCTGAAGAAGGCCGGCTTCCTCTCCCGCGACGACCGTGCGGTCGAGCGCAAGAAGGCCGGTCTCAAGAAGGCCCGTAAGGCCCCGCAGTACAGCAAGCGCTAAATCGCGCCTGCCGCCTGTACGGCTCTCGTCCGCCCCGGCAGCACTCTTCGTGCTGCCGGGGCGGGCTTGTTTTTGGCACCAGTGGTGGGCGCCCGGGTGCGGCGCCTGGTGGATCTCTATGGAGGACAGCAGTGGGACGACTCTTCGGCACCGACGGTGTACGCGGTATGGCCAATGCCGATCTGACGGCTGAGCTCGCGCTCGGCCTGTCGGTCGCGGCGGCCCATGTACTCGCCGAGGCGGGTACCTTCGCGGGCCATCGGCCCACCGCGGTGGTCGGGCGCGACCCCCGCGCGTCCGGGGAGTTCCTGGAGGCCGCGGTCGTCGCGGGCCTCGCCAGCGCGGGCGTCGACGTGCTGCGCGTCGGTGTGCTGCCGACCCCGGCCGTGGCGTATCTCACGGGCGCGCTCGGCGCGGACCTCGGCGTGATGCTCTCCGCCAGCCACAACGCCATGCCCGACAACGGCATCAAGTTCTTCGCGCGCGGCGGCCACAAGCTCGCCGACGAGCTGGAGGACCGCATCGAGCGCGTCTACGACCAGCACCGCACGGGCGAGCCGTGGGAGCGGCCGACCGGTGCCGGCGTGGGCCGCGTCCGCTCGTACGAGGAGGGCTTCGACAAGTACGTCGCCCACCTCATCGGCGTGCTGCCGAACCGCCTCGACGGTCTGAAGGTCGTCCTCGACGAGGCGCACGGCGCGGCCGCCCGGGTCTCGCCGGAGGCCTTCACGCGGGCCGGTGCCGAGATCGTCACGATCGGCGCCGAGCCGGACGGGCTCAACATCAACGACGGCTGCGGCTCGACCCATCTCGACCTGCTGAAGGCCGCCGTCGTCGAGCACGGCGCCGACCTCGGCATCGCGCACGACGGCGACGCGGACCGCTGCCTGGCCGTCGACGCGCAGGGCAACGAGGTCGACGGCGACCAGATCCTCGCCGTGCTCGCGCTGGCCATGCGCGAGCAGGGCACCCTGCGGGGCGACGCCGTCGTCGGCACGGTCATGTCGAACCTCGGCTTCAAGATCGCCATGGAGCGCGAGGGCCTCCAGCTGGTCCAGACGGGCGTTGGCGACCGGTACGTCCTGGAGGCGATGAAGGAGCACGGCTACGCGCTGGGCGGCGAGCAGTCCGGCCACGTGATCATCCTCGACCACGCGACCACCGGCGACGGCACGCTCACCGGTCTGATGCTGGCGGCCCGCGTCGCCGCGACCGGCCGTACCCTGGCCGACCTCGCGGGCGTCATGGAGCGCCTGCCGCAGGTCCTGGTCAACGTGCCGGACGTCGACAAGTCCCGGGTGTCCACCTCGGCCGAGCTGACCTCCGCGGTCACCGAGGCCGAGCGCGAGCTGGGCTCCACGGGCCGGGTGCTGCTGCGCCCGTCGGGCACCGAGCCGCTGGTGCGCGTCATGGTCGAGGCCGCCGACATCGACCAGGCGCGGTCGGTGGCGGGCCGTCTGGCCGACGTGGTGAAGTCCGCGCTGGGCTAGGCCGGTCGCGTACGTTCGTACGCCCAACGAGCGGGCCCGCCGGGGGAGTTCCCCCGGCGGGCCCGTCTGTGTTCGCGGACCGGCTACAGCTTGCGCAGGGACAGCTTCTGGACCTTGTGGTCGGCGCCCTTGCGGACGACGAGGGTGGCGCGGCCGCGGGTGGGGGCCACGTTCTCCACCAGGTTGGGCCGGTTGATGGTCCGCCAGGCGGTGCGCGCGTAGTCGAGCGCCTCCTCCTCGGAGACCTGGGTGTACTTGCGGAAGTACGAGGACGGGTTCTGGAAGGCCGTCTCGCGCAGTTTGCGGAAACGATTCAGGTACCAGGTCTCGATGTCCTCGGTACGGGCGTCCACGTACACGCTGAAGTCGAAGTAGTCGGCGAGGCCGACCCGGGTGCGGCCGTCCTGGCCCGGCAGGGCGGGCTGGAGCACGTTGAGGCCCTCGACGATGAGGATGTCCGGGCGGCGCACGGTGAGCACCTCGCCGGGCACCCTGTCGTAGATCAGGTGCGAGTAGACGGGCGCGGTGACCTCGTCCTTGCCCGCCTTGATGTCGGCGACGAACCGCGTCAGCGCGCGGCGGTCGTAGGACTCCGGGAAACCCTTGCGCGACATCAGACCGCGCCGCTGGAGCTCGGCCATCGGGTAGAGGAACCCGTCGGTGGTGACGCGCTCCACGCGCGGGTGCTCGGGCCAGCGGGCCAGCATCGCCTGGAGGAGCCGGGCCACCGTGGACTTGCCGACGGCGACCGATCCGGCCACGCCTATGACGAACGGGGTGCCGCGCTGGGCGCCGTGCCCGTTCTTGCCCGCGTCGCCCAGGAACGTGTTGAGGGCGCCGCGCAGCTCGGCGGTGGCCTGGACGTACAGGTTGAGCAGTTGCGAGAGCGGCAGATAGATGTCCCGGACCTCGTCGAGGTCGATGACGTCGCCGAGTCCGCGCAGCCGCTCCACCTCCTCGGCGGTCAGCGGCAGCGGTGTCTTGTCCCGCAGTGCGCTCCACTCGCTGCGGGTGAGGTCGACGTACGGCGTCGAGTCCGCCCGGCGTTGGGCGCTTCGTGGCGGCGAAGTGATCACAGGCCCATTGTCGGGGCTGGCGGCCGGATGTGGGGGGTGGGGTGGGTCACGCGGCGGACCGCCCCGGGCGGGGCCGCGGCAGCGGGCCCGATTCGCGGCCGTACGGTCGTAGGCTGCCGCCATGTGCGGAATCGTCGGGTACGTGGGAGCGCAGTCAGCGCTCGATGTTGTCATCGCCGGGCTGAAGCGGCTCGAATACCGGGGCTACGACTCGGCGGGGATCGCGGTCCTCGCCGACGGCGGGCTGGCCGCGGCCAAGAAGGCGGGCAAGCTCGTCAACCTGGAGAAGGCCCTGGTGGACCGGCCGCTGCCGAGCGGCTCCACGGGCATCGGACACACCCGCTGGGCCACCCACGGCGGGCCGACCGACGCCAACGCCCATCCGCACCTCGACAACGCGGGCCGGGTCGCGGTCGTCCACAACGGGATCATCGAGAACTTCGCGGCGCTGCGGGCGGAGCTGGAGGAGCGCGGCCACGCCCTGGCCTCCGAGACGGACACCGAGGTCGTCGCCCACCTCCTGGCGGAGGCGTACTCCTCGACCGAGGACCTCGCGGAGGCGATGCGGCAGGTGTGCCGACGGCTCGACGGGGCGTTCACGCTGGTCGCGGTGCACGCCGACGAGCCGGACGTGGTGGTCGGGGCGCGGCGGAACTCCCCGCTGGTGGTGGGCGTTGGAGAGGGTGAGTCCTTCCTCGCCTCGGACGTGGCCGCGTTCATCGCCCACACGCGGTCCGCGATCGAGCTGGGCCAGGACCAGGTCGTGGAGCTGCGGCGGGACGGTGTGACGGTCACCGACTTCGACGGGGCTCCCGCACAGGTGCGGTCGTACCACGTGGACTGGGACGCGTCGGCCGCGGAGAAGGGGGGCTATGACTACTTCATGCTCAAGGAGATCGCCGAGCAGCCCAAGGCCGTGGCCGATACGCTGCTCGGCCGGATCGACGGCGCGGGTTCGCTGACGCTCGACGAGGTCCGCATCCCGGCCTCGGTGCTGCGCGAGGTCGACAAGGTCGTGATCGTCGCGTGCGGTACGGCGTACCACGCGGGCATGATCGCCAAGCTGGCGATCGAGCACTGGACGCGGATCCCCTGCGAGACGGAGCTCGCCAGCGAGTTCCGCTACCGGGACCCGATCCTCGACCAGCGCACGCTGGTGATCGCGATCTCGCAGTCCGGCGAGACCATGGACACCCTGATGGCACTTCGGCACGCCCGCGAGCAGGGTGCGAAGGTGCTGGCGATCTGCAACACCAACGGCTCGACGATTCCGCGCGAGTCGGACGCGGTGCTGTACACGCACGCGGGCCCGGAGGTCGCCGTCGCGTCCACGAAGGCGTTCCTGACCCAGCTGGTGGCCTGCTATCTGGTCGCCCTGTATCTGGGCCAGGTGCGCGGGACGAAGTGGGGCGACGAGATCCGGGCGGTGATCCGGGACCTGGCGTCGATCGCGCAGGACGTCGACCAGGTGCTGGAGACGATGGAGCCGGTGCGGGAGCTGGCGCGCTCGCTGGCGGCGAAGAACACGGTGCTGTTCCTGGGCCGTCATGTGGGCTACCCGGTGGCGCTGGAGGGCGCGCTGAAGCTCAAGGAGCTGGCGTACATGCATGCGGAGGGGTTCGCGGCGGGGGAGCTCAAACACGGCCCGATCGCACTGATCGAGCCGGATCTGCCGGTGGTGGTGGTCGTTCCTTCGCCGCGTGGCCGGTCGGTGCTGCACGACAAGATCGTGTCCAACATCCAGGAGATCAGGGCGCGCGGGGCGCGGACGATCGTGATCGCGGAGGTCGGGGACGAGGCGGTGGTGCCGTACGCGGACCATCTGATCCGTATCCCCGCGACGCCGACGCTGCTGCAGCCGCTGGTCGCCACGGTCCCGCTCCAGGTCTTCGCCTGCGAGCTGGCCACGGCGCGGGGCAACGAGGTCGACCAGCCGCGCAATCTGGCGAAGTCGGTCACCGTCGAATGATCATCGGGGTCGGGATCGACGTGGCGGAGGTCCGGCGCTTCGGGGAGTCCCTGGAGCGGACGCCCGGGCTGCTCCAACGGCTCTTCGTGGAACAGGAGTTGCTGCTGCCGAGCGGGGAGCGGCGGGGCACGGCGTCCCTGGCGGTCCGCTTCGCGGCGAAGGAGGCCCTGGCGAAGGCGCTGGGCGCGCCGGCGGGGCTGCACTGGACGGACGCGGAGGTGTACGTGGAGGAGAGCGGGCAGCCGCGGCTGCGGGTGCGGGGGAGTGTGGCGGCTCGGGCTGAGGCGTTGGGGGTTCGGGGGTGGCATGTTTCGCTGAGTCATGATGCGGGGGTGGCTTCGGCGGTGGTGATCGCGGAGGGGTGACGTTGCCCCACCCCGCCCCTTTCCCCAAACCCTCCGGGGGTGGGGGGAGGGTGAAGGTGGGTTCTCCCGGGGGCTGCGCCCCCGGCCCCCCGTTGCGGGGCCTGCGGCCCCTGCGCCCCGGACCCGTTCGTCTGCGGGCTGTGTGTGGCTGGTCGCGCAGTTCCCCCCGCCCCTCACCCCCCCCAGGGGCGGGGGGGAACTGCG